>DATECF010000317.1:0-3146 GCA_035287045.1 Gemmatimonadales bacterium
CGGCATTACCAGGCAGGGGACGTCGCCCTCCCGGCCCACGAAGTAGATCGGCACGATGTTGGGGTGACTGAGCCGGGCCGCCATCTGCGCTTCGCGGCGAAACCGCTCGGCGATTGCGGAAACGGCGGCGAATTCCGGGAAGAGCGCCTTGGCGGCGAGCCTCCGGTCCAGGTGCTTGTCGTGGACGCGGAACACCACGGCGTATCCGCCGCGGCCGATCACGTCCTCGACCTCGTAGTGGAGGCCCAGGGCCCGGGCGACGTCCTCGGCGAGCTGGGCCGTCGGGTCCGTCCCGCTAGGCGGCGGGAGGAGAGCACCGCACGAGGGGCAGCGGAGCGCGGCCTCGGGCGTGGAGCGACCGCAGCCGATACAGAGCCTGCCGGTCATGGGTGGGAAATAGGCAGGGGAGTGACCGGGTGGCGCAACCGCGGTCGATCCCCGCTTGCGGTCTCGGTCGCTGGCGGCATCTTTGCCCGCGGGGATCCCGAGCACCGGTGAGACGTCGTGTCGAGGTTACGGTTGGTCCGCAGTTGGTGCCGGCGGGCGAGGAGCCCGCGCCGCCGTCCCGGTAAGCCGCTCCGCGCAAGGAGACCATCTATGCGAATGCTGGCGCTTCTCCTGGCAGTTCCTGTCGCCGTCGCTACCGCCTGTGCACCGCGGGTTGACATGGCCGCCGAGGAGGCGGCGCTGCGTCAGGCCGACAGCGCTTACACGGTCGCGGTCCAGTCGAAGAACCTTGATGCCATGCTCGACTTGTACGCTGGCGACGGGGTCATGTACCCGCCCAACGAGCCAACGGTCTCGGGGCTGGAGGGGATCCGGCAGTACGCCACTAACATCCTCAATACTCCGGGGCTCACCGTCGCCTTCACACCGCTGGACGTCCGCGTCTCGGCTGGCGGCACGATGGGTTACACCCTCAACACCGGTCGGATCACCACGGCCGACGGGTCGGAGGAAATCCGCGATTTCCACGTGTGGAGGAAGGAACCCGACGGCCACTGGAAGGTGGTGGTCGACTTCTGGAACTCGCCGACGCCCGTCCCGCCGCCGCCGCCCCCCGCGAGACGCCGGTAGCGTGGGTCTTCTCCCCCAGGCGGCGGCACCCGGCACGCGCCGCCGCCTGCGTGGGCCGTCGGCCCTGGGCAGCTCGGGACCCGGTGGAGGAGTGCGGTTCAACTGCGGGGCGTGGCTCCACCCCGCAACCGCTTGATCTCCTCCAGCACCTCGATGTCCGCGGCATCCTGCAGCCGGCCGGTGCGCTTTGAGGCAATCAGGTGGTCAATCGAGGCCGTTGGGATCTTGACGCCTTCAACCTCGAACAGCGTGGCATCCTTCTTGGCCTCCGGGTAGTGCACCGACCAGGCGACAGTGAGGATGTCCACGTTCGGGATATCCCCGATGATGGTGACGTGCTTCTTTGCCACCTCCTCCGCGAGCCATTCCTTAGCCATTCCCAGTCCCACCTCGCTCAGAGCGGCCAGGACACGCCCCGCATTGGGCACGGTTTTCTCGATGAGGATGTCAATGTCGCGCGTGGCGCGCGTCGTCCCCCACAGCTGCATCGCTTGGGCACCGACCAACACGTATCGCGCTCGGTGACGATTCAGCCGCGAGCAGACCTCGGCGAGGTGGGTCTTGTAGTGCTTCACCGGACGTCCTCCCGGTGCTTCCACTCCAAGTAATCCTCATACCGATCAAACTGAAGTACCCGCTGGCCTTTAGAGCGGGGTCGGGTGTACTCCGCCACGCGCGCCGTCCGCTCCGCCGCGAAAACCCTCTGCTCAGGGGTCAGTGCGAGGTCGGCCTGGAGCTGTTGTAGGCGGTATTCGCCGAGACCGTGGGAGACGACCCCGTAAGGCGGTGACAGAGCCTCGTGGACCGCGCGCCCGGACTGCACGGTCGCCCCCGCGGGCAGCCCGGCCGAGTCTTGCAGGTACCGCCGCAGCGCGTCCGCTACCAACCAGCTTCGGGACCGGTCGAGCGCGCGCGCCTGCTGGTCTGCGGCAGCCACCAGCTCGCGTGGCAGGGTAATGGATATCCGGGCATAGGGCATGACACTGATCCTACTTGGTATTACTCGATAATATGCCATGACCATCGTCGCGGCAAGTCATTGTCGGGAGCGGGCGGCATATTGGAAGAAACTCGACCACGCCGGCGTCTGAACCAACAGGCGTGGTTCACTAAGGAGCCGATCGTGCCCTTCCCCGCCGCCATTCGCTCCATCGCTCGCGCCCGCGGGATCGCGTTGGCCGTCGTCATCACGCTCGCGGTCGGGGTCGGTGCCCTCACCACGGCGTTCGGCATCGTCAACGCGGCGCTCTTTCGGCAGCCGCCGTTCGAGGACGCGCGGCGCCTGGCGATGCTCTACGTGGTCCGTAACCCCGCCGGCGAACCGACACGGCGCGAGCGGTGGTCGTTTGCCCGCATCCAATTACTGCGCGAGCAGCAGCGCAGCTTCGAACAGATCGCAGCGTATACCCCCTCTACGCTGACCCTCTCCGGCGAGGGTGATGCGGAGATGGCGCGCGGCGAGATGGTATCGTCTTCGTACTTCCCGCTCCTCCGGGTCGATGCGGTGCAGGGCAGGCGATTCGTGCCGTCGGAAGACGATGTACGTGGCGCGCCGGTGGCGCTGGTCAGCCGGTCCCTCATGAGGCGCCGGTGGCCCGCCGATTCGACGATCGTCGGCCGCTCCATTCGAGTGAACGGCGTCATGCTCACGGTGGTGGGTGTGTTACCTGACGGATTCCGCGGCCTCTCGGGCCAGGCGGACCTGTGGATTCCGGCCCCGATGACGCCGCACCTCACGTATGCGGGGTATCTCACCACCAACCAGAACTTCATCAGCGTCGTCGGCCGGCTGCGTCGCGACGTTACGCTCAGCGAGGCGCAGAGCGAGCTGGCGGTGCTGGGCGCCGCCATCCAGCACGCGCTGCCGAGCGACCCGGCATTCCCCGACGAGCGGGTGACCGCGACGGCGGTGTCCATCAATGAGGCGCGCAGCGATGCCACCGTCCGCCGCTCTCTCATGGTCTTTCTGGGCGGCGTGGTGCTGGTACACCTCCTGGCGTGCGCCAACGTGGCGAACCTCCTCCTGGGACGGGCGGCGGCCAGGCGGCACGAATCCGCGGTCCGGATCG
>DATECF010000318.1:0-2470 GCA_035287045.1 Gemmatimonadales bacterium
CTTCGCCCAGGCGACCGCCCAGATCCGGCACTACCTGGCCGTGGCCGAGGCCTCCCCGATCCCGATTCTGCTCTACAACTTCCCGGTCAACACGGGGATCAACCTGGAGCCCGACACCGTGGCGCGCATCGCGGAGCACCCGAACGTATGCGGGATCAAGGACTCCTCCGGGAACATCCCGCAGGCGGCGCAGATCATCCACCTGACGCCCAAGAGCTTCCACGTGCTGGTCGGGGCGGCCGCGGCGCTCCTGCCGTCACTCGCCATCGGCTCGTCGGGCGGCATCCTGGCGCTGGCGGTGATCGCGCCCCGGGAGCTCTGCGAGGTCTACGCCCTGGCGCGGCAGGGGCGGTGGGAGGAAGCGAAAGAGCTCGCGGCGCGCATGATGCTGGCCGACCGGGGCGTGCCCGGCCGCTACGGCATCGGCGGGCTCAAGGCGGCGCTGGATTTGCAGGGCTTCTTCGGCGGCCCGTGCCGGGCGCCCCTCGGCACGCCGGACGGCGATGCGATCGACGAGATCAAGGACGTCCTCGCCTCGGCGGGGCTCCTCTAGGAGGACACGGTAGTGAAGCTTTCAGGTGCGCGGATCGTGCTGGAGTGCTTGAAGCGTGAGGGGGTGGACGTCATCTTCGGGCTCCCCGGAGGGGCGGTGCTCCCGATCTACGACGTGCTCTACGACTTCAAGGGGCTCCGGCACATCCTGGTCCGCCAGGAGGCCGCCGCCGGGCATGCGGCGGAGGGGTACTCGAGGACCACGGGCAAGATCGGGGTCTGCCTCGTGACCTCGGGGCCGGCGGCCACCAACCTGGTGACCGCGCTCCAGGACGCGCTCATGGACTCGATCCCGCTCGTGGCCTTCACCGGCCAGGTGCCGACCCACCTCATCGGCAACGACGCCTTCCAGGAGGCGGACAACGTGGGCATCACGCGGTCCGCCACCAAGCACAACTTCCTCGTGAAGGACGGCAACGACCTCGGCGCCATCATCAAGGAGGCGTTCCACATCGCCGGGACCGGGCGCCCGGGGCCCGTGCACGTGGACCTGCCCAAGGACGTCCTGGTCAAGGAGTGGACGTTCGAGTACCCCGAGACCGTGCACCTCCGATCCTACAACCCCACCTACGAGGGGCATCCGGGACAGATCAAGAAGGCCGCGCGGGCCATCGTCCGGGCCAAGCGCCCGGTGCTCTACGTGGGCGGCGGCATCATCTCCTCGGATGCCTCGCCGGAGCTGCGCGAGCTGGTGGAGCTGACCCAGACCCCCGTGACGCAGACGCTCATGGGGCTGGGCGCCTTTCCGATGGCCGATCCCCTGTCGCTGGACATGCTGGGCATGCACGGCACCTACTATGCGAACATGGCCGTCCACCACGCCGACGTGCTGGTGGCCGTGGGCGCCCGCTTCGACGACCGCGTCACCGGACGCGTGGACGCCTTCGCGCCCGATGCCGAGATCATCCACGTCGACATCGACCCTTCCTCGATCTCGAAGAACATCAAGGTCCACATCCCCATCGTGGGGGACTGCAAGCGGGTGCTGTCCAAGCTCGTGGAGGCGGTTCGGGAGGAGATGCGCACGTACCCGCCGAGCGGTGTCCGCGAGGCCCGCAAGCAGTGGATGAGCCAGATCGCGGACTGGAAGCGCGACTTCCCCCTGCGCTACGAGTGGAGCGACGAGGTCGTCAAGCCCCAGCACGTGATCCAGGAGATCTCCACCCTGACGAACGGGGAGGCGCTCATCGTCACCGGGGTCGGCCAGCACCAGATGTGGGCGGCGCAGTACTACCGCGTCAAGCACCCGCGCGCGTGGTGCACATCGGGGGGCCTCGGCACCATGGGGTACGGGCTGCCCACCGCCATGGGCGTGCAGGCCGGGAACCCCGGCAGGCTCGTGATCAACATCGACGGCGACGGCTCGTTCCAGATGAACAGCCAGGAGCTGGCGACCTGCTTCGAGGAGAAGCTGCCGGTCAAGACGGTCATCATCAACAACGGCGGTCACGGCATGGTGAGGCAGTGGCAGCGGATCATCTACAAGGAGCGCTACTGCGCCAGCGATCTCGGCGGCAGCCCCGACTTCGTGCGGCTGGCGGAGGCCTACGGGTGCACCGGGATCCGGGTGACGAAGCCCAGCGAGGTGGAGCCGGCGCTGGAGAAGATGATCTCGACGCCCGGTCCCGTGGTGCTCGACGTGTTGGTGGACAAGCACGAGTGCGTCTTCCCCATGGTGCCGGCGGGCGGCGCCAACATCGACATGATCCTGGCGCCGCCGAGCGTGGACGTCCGCGACAAGGCCGCCAAGTCGCAGACGGGGTTCTAGCGTGAGCACCGACGACGCCAGGAAGCACACGATCGCGGTGCTGGTGGAGAACAAGTTCGGCGTCCTGTCGCGCGTGGCCGGGCTGTTCTCGGCCCGGGGCTACAACATCGAGAGCCTCTCGGTGGGCGAGACGCTGGACCCGACCGTCTC
>DATECF010000319.1:0-3137 GCA_035287045.1 Gemmatimonadales bacterium
CTGATGCTCAACCCGGCGTTCTCGGGCGGGCTCTACACCCACGAACTGTGCGAGGCGCTCGGGGCCCGAGGCTGCGAGGTGGAGTTGTTCACCGGCCCGCACTACGGGCAGGTGATTGGCGCTCCCGGTGGCCGGTCGTACCGCGTTCGCACGGCGTTCTATCGCTTCACGCAGCTCAAATCGTACCAGCGCGATTGGAGCCGGCCGCTCTGGCGGGTCGCGCGGCTCGCCGGCCACCTGTGGGCCATGGCGCGCACCGCCGTGGCCGCGCGCAGGTTCGACATCGTGCACGTCCAGTTTCTGCCTTTGCCAGCACTGGACCTCTGGTGGCTTCGTTGGGTCGCGAAGGGTTCGTGCGTCGTCTACACGGTCCACGACCTCTACCCCCACGACGCGCGCTCGACGCCCACGCTCCGCCGGCGGCTCGGACGCGCGTACCGGGCGAGTGCCCGGCTGGTGGCCCACACGCGATTCACCAGTGAGCAGCTCGTAAACGAGTTCGGCATCCCGCCCGAGCGCATCGCGATCATTCCCCACGGCGCGATCGTGCCTCTCCTTCGCCCCGGTGACGACGCCGCCGCCGATCCGCCGGCCGAGCTTCAAGGGGCGGAGCCCATCATCCTGCTGTTCGGTCAGCTCCGGCCCGGCAAGGGGCTGGATGTCCTGATTCGAGCGGCGGCGCTGCTCCGCGACGAGGGAGTTCCCTTCCGGCTGGTGGCGGCCGGGGAAAGCGCGGATCCGCAACCTTACCGCCGGCTGGTCCAGGATCTGGGACTCGAGAGCATGGTCCACCTCCGGGCCGAGCGCATCCCGGAAGGAGAAGTCCGCGCCTACTTCGCCACGGCGGCCGTGGTCGCCCTCCCGTACCGGGTCATCGACCAAAGCGGAGTCGCCGTCATGGCCCTCAGCTTTGGGCGGGCCCTGGTGGCTTCCAACCTCGCCGGGCTTGGCGAGCTGGTTGGAGCCGCTGATTGCGGATTGCTGGTCCCGCCGGAGGACCCCCCGTCCCTCGCGGCGGCCTTGAAGCGCCTGCTCGGCGACGAAGCACTACGGCGGCGGTACGAAGCCAACAGCCTGCGCTACGCCAAGGCCGCTCTCGACTGGTCGGTGATCGCCGGCCAGACCATCGCCGTTTACCGCGCCGCAGTCCGTGGTGGCCGGGCGTAGGTGACCACTCCCCTCACGACCCATTCCGGCCACCGGATCGTCAGGAGCGTGCTGTGGAATCTCCTGGGCCAGGGGCTCCCCCTGGTGATCGGTGTGTTCACGCTCCCCATGATCATCCGGGGGCTCGGCACCCAGGCGTTCGGCGCGTTCCAGCTCGCCTGGGCGGTGCTCGGATACTTCGCCCTGCTCGATCTCGGCCTGGGCCGCGCGACCACCAAGTTCGTGGCGGAATACCTCGGCAAAGGAGACACCAGGCCCGTCTGGGGCATCGTCATGGGTTCGCTGGGCGTACAGGCCGTGGTCGGGGTCGCGGGCGCCCTCGCGCTGGCCGCCCTGGTGCCGGTGCTGGCGGGGCGGACGTTCCAGATTCCGCCGGCCCTGGTTCCCGACGTCACCCGAGCCTTCTACCTCCTGCCGGTCGCGGTACCCGTCATCCTGCTCAGCTCCTCGCTCAGCGGCGTGCTTCAAGCGGTTCAGCGATTCGACCTGGTCAATCTGATCCAGTCCGCCGCGGGGGTGGGAACGTACATCTTGCCGGTGGTGGTGTTGGCCCAGGGCGGCGGATTGTTCGGCGTGGTCCTAGTGGTGGTGGCGACCCGCGTGGCAGCGCTGTTGTGGTTCGCGCTGCTGGTTCCCCGCGAGCTGCCGCCACGGCCCACGGGACCGCGCGCGGATCGGGCCCTTGTACGCCGCGTGCTGTCGTTCGGCGGCTGGGTCACCGTGAGCAGCGTGGTGAGCCCGCTCATGGTGTACCTGGACCGTGTGATGCTGGGCTCCCTGCTCACGCTGTCGGCGGTGGCCTACTACTCGGCCCCGTACGACGTGGTGTCACGGCTTTCGCTGCTTGCGGCCGCCATCGTGCCGCCGCTGTTTCCGGCCTTCAGCGCCCTGGAAGGGGCCGGAGACCGCCAGCGGCTGGAGGGATTGTTCGTGCGGGCGGTCAAGCTGGTGGCGTTGACCACGACGCCAGCGGTCGTGACCGTCATCCTGGTAGCGAGGCCGGCGCTGCATCTGTGGCTCGGAGCGGATTTCGCCGACAACAGCACCTTGCTGACGCAGCTGCTGGCCGTGGCGATCCTGGTGAACTCGATGGCCCAGCTCCCCTACGCGCTGCTCCAGGGCCTTGGCCGGGCCGACCTCCCGGCCAAGTTCCACCTGCTCGAACTCCCGCTGTACGCCGGCTTGCTCTGGGCCGGCGTCCACTGGTTCGGCGTGGCCGGCGCCGCGGGGGCCTGGCTGATCCGCGTCACGCTGGATGCGGCCCTGCTGTTCGGCGCCGCCCAACGAACCCAAGGTATCGCGGCGCGCCCCTGGATCCGCGCCGTGAGCCGGGGGCTGGCCGTGCCGAGCCTTGGCTTGCTCGCCGTGGCGGCTCCAGCCCTCACCCTCACGGACAGCCCGGCCTGGGGTCTCGCGGGAGTCGTGGGCGGCCTCATGGTCTTCGCCGTGAGCGCCTGGCGATATTCCCTGGACGATCGCGAGCGCGTTCCGTTGCTCCGGTTGTTGCGGTTGACCACGGACACCGGCGACGGGGCGTGAGCGCGACAGGGGTTTCCCCCTCGGAGAGGACGCATCCCATGAGCCTGACGCACACACTCCACGGCACGCTGGTCACACCGCTGCTGGCCGCCGGCCTCCAGGCGCAATCGCCGCCCCCAGTCTGCCCCGGCGCGGCCTGGCACCTGATCCCGGTCCCGACGGCGGCGGCGGATCTGCGCGGCGCCATCGAGGGAGCCCGTGACACCTCCTGGATTCAGCTGGGCCGGGACACGTTCTCGCTCAACGACTGGGTGAGTGTTACGCTGGAGAACAAGCGTTGTCTGCGCATCACCGGCGAGGGTCCGGCAAGCGTCATCCAGCTCGGCCCAGCGGTGTCCGAGGGCATCCGGATCTCGGACAATGTCACCGGACTCGAGATCTCGGGGCTCACGATGATGGGGACCCTGGAAGCCCTGGACACCGCCAACGTC
>DATECF010000320.1:0-31757 GCA_035287045.1 Gemmatimonadales bacterium
CACGATACGCAGACCGCCCGACCGCCCGACCGCCTGACCGACCTGGCGCAGCGCTATTCACACCCGGATTGGCTGGTGGCGCGCTGGCTCGCGCGGTACGGTCCCGACCCGACCGCAGCGCTCCTGGAGCACTACAATGCGAGGCCACCGTTGGTCATTCAGGCCGCGCGGTGGCCGCGCGAGCGGATCGAAGGCGCGCTGACCGCGGCTCAGATCGAATGGCGTGAAGCGCCTGGCGGCTTCGGACTCATGGTGCAACGTTCACGCCCGCGGGAGCTGCCCGGCTTTGACGAGGGTGGTTTCATGGTCCAGGGCCCGGGGCAGTCGCGGCTGCTGGCGCACGCCGCCGTCCCGGCCGGCGCCCCGGTGTGGGATTGTTGCGCGGCACCGGGAGGAAAGGCCGTGGCCCTGAGCGCCCGCGGTCCAGTGGTGGCCTCGGATCGGGGGTCGAAGCAACTCGCCCGGCTGGCAGCGACGGTCGGGCGGGCAGGCGGTCAGGCGGACGGGCGGGCAATTCGGATCTTCGCCGCCGACGCGCTCCGCCCCCCGCTCGCGGCGTCGTCGCTCGATGTGGTGTGGCTGGATGCGCCCTGCACGGCTACGGGGACCATGGGCCGGCATCCGGATGCCCGCTGGAGGGTCTCACCCCGCCGGCTGGAGTTGGCGGGCCGCCGGCAGGCCGCCCTGCTCGACGGGGTGGCGCCGGTGGTGCGCGCCGGCGGATTGCTGGTGTACAGTACCTGCTCGCTGGAACCGGAGGAGAATGAAACCCAAGTGGAGGCGTTCCTGAGCCGGACACCCAGGTTCGTTCGCGATCGTGACGACCTCACCGTCTGGCCTCCCGACAGCGGGAGCGACGGCGGCTACGTCGCCATCCTGAGGGCACGCTGATGCGGGTCCCGCGGCGCTTCGCCACCGGTGGCCATCTGGGCGCCGGGTGGCAGTCGGTCCGGCGCACGGCGGGACAACGGAGCGTGAAGCTCTACGTCGGGACGTTCCTCGTCACGCTGGCCATCGGGTATGCCGTGGCCGCGTTGGTCTTCTTCCCCGCGCCGATCTTCGCCTCGTCCAAGAGCGTGCCGCGGGTGATCGGCATGACCCTGGATGACGCCCGCCAGGCCCTCACCAATGCCGGGCTCAATGCCGAGCGGTCCGAGGACCGGCGGCACGCGACCGCGCCGGCGGGAACCGTGATCTGGCAGGATCCGCCGCCCGGGGTGGTGGTCCCGCAGGGGAGCGGAGTGCAGCTTTCGGTGAGTCAGGGGCCGCCCCGCATCCCGGTGCCGGACGTTATCAGCTACGAAGAGTCCACCGGCAGAATGCTGATGGAAGCCGCCGGGCTCCTGGTAAGCGTGGACCATACGCAGACGGCGGCGCCCAAGGGCGTGATCGTCAACACGCGCCCGCCGGCCGGCGCGACGCTGCCGCCGGGTGGGCGGGTGACGCTGGTAGTGAGCGTCGGCGCACCCACTCTCACGGTTCCGGACGTGCGAGGGCTCACGCTCGAGGAGGCACGCGCCATTCTGGAACAGACCGGTCTGACCCTGGGTACGTATTTCCGGCGGACGTCGGAAGCGCCCCCGGGCACGATCATTCACCAGACGCCGGCGCCGGGAACCCTGAGCGCGTCCGGCGCGGCAGTGGACTTGATCCTGGCACGGCGGGGACCGTGACGCGCCGGGTACGCCTCGCGCCCAGCGTCCTCAACGCGGACCTGGTTCGGCTGGCGGAGCAGGTGGCGGCAGTGGAGGAGGCCGGCGCCGAGTGGATCCACGTGGACGTGATGGACGGGCGCTTCGTGCCCAACCTCACGTTCGGGGCGGCGTTCATCGCGGCGCTCAGGCGCGTCACCAAGCTGCCCCTGGATGTCCACCTGATGGTGGTGGAGCCCGAGCGCTACCTCGCCCCGTTCGCGGAGGCCGGGGCTTCGGTCTTCACGTTCCACCCAGAGGCCACGGTGCACGTCCAGCGCCAGCTGGCGATGGTGCGGGAGCGGGGCATGCAGGCCGGGCTCGCGCTCAATCCGGCGTCGCCGCTATCGTTGGTCGAGGACGTGCTGGACGACCTGGATCTGCTGCTGATCATGAGCGTGAACCCGGGATTCGGCGGTCAGGCGTACCTCCCGGCGTCCACGGACAAGATCCGCCGGGCGCGGCGGCTGTTGGACGCCCGTAAGAGCGCCGCCGCCCTGGAAGTGGACGGCGGCATCACCCGCGACACCATCGGCGCGGTCTGCGCCGCCGGCGCGGACACCCTGGTGGTGGGCGCGGCCATTTTCTGCACCGACGACCCCGCGGGGGCGGTGCGCGACCTCAAGCGGCGCTGTTATCCGGAGGCGTAGGCAGCGATGACCAATCGGGGACAGTGGATAGCGGTTGGGGCCGTGTTCCTCGCCATCGGTGGCGTACTGGGCGCGGGGTTGGCCCTGTCCGGCGACCTCGCCCCCGTGAGCATCGGCAGTAGGGCGCCGGCGTTCCGGGTGACGGACCTGGCCACCGGAGACACGGTGGCCCTAGCGGACTATTCGGGCGAAGTAGTGCTGCTCAATGTCTGGGCCACCTGGTGCGGGCCGTGCGAGCAGGAAATGCCCAGCATGGAGCGGCTCCACCGGGAACTGGGGCCCGAGGGACTCAAGGTCGTGGCCGTGAGCATCGACGACAGTGACGCCAACGGCGTGCGGCGCTGGGTCGCCGACCGCAACCTGACATTTCAGGTGCTGTGGAACCGCTCGGGCGACATCCAACGGACCTACCAGACGACGGGCGTGCCGGAGAGCTTCGTGATTGACCGCCACGGGGTGATCGTCAAGAAAGTCATCGGCGCGACTGAGTGGGACCATCCCACCCAAAAGGCCCTGTTCCGCCGGCTGTTGGCGGACCGTAGCACCCGCGGGGCCGGCGGATGAGGTCCGGCTTCCGCGCCGCCCTCGTCACCAACTGGCCCATCAAGCTCACGTCGCTCGCGCTGGCGTTCGTGCTGTGGGCGGCGGTCGCGGCGGAAGAGCCCGCCACGCAGCTGGTCCCCGTCACCCTGATCGTGGAGCCACCGGAAGGACGGGCGCTGACCCGCCCGCTTCCCGCGGTCAAGGCCCGCTACGCCGGATCCTCTCGCGAGCTGATCAAGCTCTTCAGCTCACCGCCCGTGATCACGGCGGTCATTCCCGACACCCTGGCCGGCTCCCGCTACGTCCTGGATCTCTTCCCCGGCGACCTGAAGCTGGCCCAGGATGCGGCCGTCGAAGCGCAGGACGTGCAGCCGCGCCGGATCGAAGTGACCCTGGACGCGGTCTCGCGCCGGCTGGTGCCGGTGGTGAGCCGCGTCACCATCAAACCGGACACCGGCTTCGCGGTGGTCGGGGGCGTGGCGTTGACCCCCTCGAGCGTGCTGGTGCACGGACCGGACGCCGTGGTGAGCCGCATCGAGGCCGCGACCACCGTGCCGCTCGAAATCTCGGCGGTACGTGGTCCGGTACGCCGCCGCGTTCCCATTGATACGGTGAGCCTGGGCGTGGCTCAGGTTTCCCAGCGTGAGGTAGAGGTTGCCGCCGAGGTGGAAGCGGTGTCGGAGCGCGCCCTGCTCGACATCGCCGTGACGGTGCGCGGCGATCGGAGCGCCTGGCTGGTGGACCCGCCATCGGTAATCGTCACGGTGCGTGGACCCGCGGCGCGGGTGGCTCAACTGGCCAAGGACAGCGTGGCGGTGCTGGCGGTGCCGTCGGGCGCCGCGCGCCGCGAGACCGTTCGACTCACCGTGGTGACGCCACCGGGCATCGAAGCCACCGCGACCCCCGACACCGTCCACCTCCAGCGCCGCGGCGATGGCTGACGTCGTCTTAGGTCTCGAGACCTCGTGCGACGAGACCTCGGCCGCGGTGCTGGTGAACGAGCGCCGGGGCCCCGAGCTTGCCGGGCTGGTGATCCTGTCGCAGGACGTCCATAAGGTCTTTGGCGGCGTGGTGCCCGAGCTCGCCAGCCGGGCCCACCTCCAAACGCTCGGACCGGTCATCTCGCGGGCGCTGGACGAAGCCGGCCTGCCGCTCTCCGCGGTGGACGCCGTCGCCGTGACCGCGGGTCCCGGCCTGGTCGGGGCATTGCTGGTGGGCGTCTGCTACGGGAAGGCGCTCGCGGCCGCCGGAGGGCGGCGCTTGATCGGCGTGCATCATCTCGAGGGCCATCTCTTTGCGCCCACCGTGGAAGATCCCGAGCTGGCCCCGCCGCTGGTGGCGCTGATCGTTTCAGGCGGGCATACGGTGTTGCTGGACGTCCCCGAATGGGGCCGCTACCGCCTGCTGGGCCAGACGCGGGACGACGCCGCCGGCGAGGCCTTCGACAAGGTGGCCAGCATGCTGGGCCTGGGGTTCCCCGGGGGACCCGCGATCGAGCGGTTGGCGCAGGGCGGCCGCGATCGCTATGGCTTCCCTCGGCCCATGATCAATGACGGATTCGATTTCTCCTTCAGCGGGCTCAAGACCGCGGTGCTTCGCGCCGTACGAGGCTCGTCGAACCCCGAGGGGGACACCGCCGACCTCGCCGCGTCCTTTCAGACGGCGGTGCTCGACGTCCTGGCCCGGAAGGTGAGCGCGGCGATTGATCTCACGGGGTACCGGACGGCGCTGCTGGGCGGAGGCGTGGCCTGCAACCGAGCCCTGGCACAGCGCGTGGCCGGCGAGTTGACAGGCCGCGCCCGGGTCGCCGTCGCCTCGCCCCGCCTCAACGCGGACAATGCCGCCATGATCGCCCGCGCCGGCTGGTTCCACCTCTCCCGGGGCGAGAACAGCGACCACTACCTCGACGCCGATCCTCGACTGCCGTGGCCCGGCTTGGAAAACGACCGCTCTACCGCCTGTCCGCCTGACCGCCCGACCGCCCGGAAATGACCGTCTACCCTCTGATCATCCGCGTCGGCCCGCTCATGATTACCGGCTACGGGCTCATGATGATGGTGGCGTTCCTCATGGCCGGCTGGGTGATGCAGCGGGAGCTGGTGCGGCGCGGCCTCCGGGAAGACTACGCCGCGGACATCGTGGTGGCGGCGGTGATCGGGGGAATTATCGGTGGCAAGGTGTGGTATGCCGTGCTGTACCGCGATTGGGGCACGCTGCTCTCACGCGGCGGTCTGGTGTGGTACGGCGGGTTCCTGGGCGGCGTGCTGGCGGTCATCCTCAACGGGTGGCGGCGCCGGGTGCCCATGCGATTCACCATGGAGCTGGTGGCACCCGCGCTGGCGGTGGGTTACGCGGTGGGTCGGGTGGGGTGTTTCCTGGTGCAGGACGACTACGGAGTGCCGACGTCGCTCCCCTGGGGCATGAAGTTTCCCCAGGGCTGGCCGCCATCCACCGCGGAGAACCTGATACGGGACTTCAGCGTCACGCTGCCTCCGGGAACGCAGCCCACAGACGTCCTCGCGGTACACCCCACGCAGCTCTATGAAGTGGCGCTGATGTTGCTGGCGTTCTGGCTCATCTGGCGCCTGCGTGTGCACCAGCGCGCGGCGGGATGGTTGTTCGGGCTTTACCTCTTGTTGGCCGGGATCGAGCGCTTCCTGGTGGAGTTCCTGCGGGCCAAGGACGACCGGTTCCTCGGGCCGCTTACTATCGCCCAGGGAACCAGCCTGGTGATCGCGCTGGTGGGCGTGGCGATGCTGGCGCGGTGGGCCACCGACGACGGGGCCACGAATCCGCGCCAGGTCGCGGCGTTGCAGCCGGCTACTGCACGATGATCGTCCCCACCACGCCCTCGTGCAGGGAGCAGTGGTAGGGGAAGCTGCCCAGCGAGTCGAAACGCACTTCAAACCAGAACGTGGGCGAGAGTAGCTCGCTCTGATACCGGCCGCTGTCCGAGACCACACTGTGCAACACCGTGCCGTCGTTGGTCCACCGGACACTCACGCCCGGCGCCACCGTCACACTGTCCGGCTGGAAGACATTGTCTTTGATGCTCACGAAGACGGCGCCCTCGGGGGGCGCGTCGATGTCGGTTCCGGCGCACGCGTGCAGCGCGAGCACCACTCCGAGGGCCACCAGCAACCGCCCCACCAATTTCCGCATTTCAGACGTCCATCGTTTCATTCGCACCACCTTTGAGAAAGTCTGCCCAAACGCCAACAGGGGAAGCCGAAGCTTCCCCTGTGGCAATGTCCGGCGCTTGCTTCAGAACGGCGCCGGTGGGTTACGGGTTGAAGTTCTTGTTGTTGTCCAACTCCGCGATCGGCAACGGATAGCATATATCGGTGCCCACCGGAGCGAAGCCCGGCTTCCAGTATGTGGATCCCGACACCGGCGCGCCGATGATGTTGTTGGGGTGCCGCCGGAAGTCACCCAGCCGCTTCCCTTCGAGGTAGAAGTCGAAGCCCTTCTGGGTGAAGAACTCCGTCAGGACCGAGTTCGCGTCGGTCGGACCGCTGTACGCAGCCAGCCCAGTCGCCGCTCGGCGGGCGTCAATCAGCGTCAACTGTGACGACGTCCCCTCCGCCTCGGCCTGGATGTAGTCCGCCTCCAGCTTGGACGCCAACCGGATGGGCGAGCTGTAATCCGTGTATTTCTGCTGAATGGCGTAGGGCACGCCCCGATCGGTGGAATACGCCGCGTCCTGCGGGCTGTACGCCGAGGTGACCAGCCACGGCACCCGCGGGTCCGTGGTGCGCCAGATGGGCGCCACGGCGATGGAGCCGCGGTCCCGGACGAACTGCCACAGCCGGTTGGCCAACCGGGTCCGCTGGGCCAGGTCATCCACGTAGCTGAGGTTATAGGTGAACCCGGCGGGTACCGCGCCGGCCGCGGAAATGGCCTGGGCGGTGTTCCCGGCCTGGAGATACGCGCGGGCGGTACCCACCCGTGCGGCGTTGGCGAGCGTGGTGCCCTCGCCGCCGGCCGCAGTCCCCCGGGAAATGGCAAGCGCAAAGTGCGCCACGGCCGAGTCGAGCATGGCCGCGGTGGAAAGCTCCGGCCCGGCCTGGACCGTGCCCCGGCAGAAGTGCTCGGCCATGAACAGGTATGACCAGGCGAGGAAGAAATTCGCCCGGGCGACGTTGAGGTTGCTCTCGGGGTTCGGCAGCCCCGCATTCAGCACGAGGTAGGCCGACGCCACCGATTGCGACAGTGGGAACCAGACGTCGCCATTGAGACTGCCGTTCTGGATCACGATGTTACGCCGCCCGAACTCGTTGCGGGTGGGGAACGTCTCGGAGACGTCGGTCTCGCCCGTGAACCAGGACGAGTACATGATCATCCACCCGTACGCATGGGCAAAGTTTTGCTGCGCCGATCGCGACAGGATAGGGGCATCCGCCACCGGGTCCAGCGCGTTGGCGTCGATCACGGTCGGGTCGGGGACCGTGAGCCAGTCGCTGCATCCGGCCAGGAGCAGGGCCCCGGCCACGACGGCGGAGCTGGCAAGCCTTCTCAGATTCCGCATGGGTCAAGGCTCCTGATCAGAAGGTGAGGTTGAGCCGGACGGTCCAGCGCTGCACCGGCGGCTGCGTGAAGAAGTCGTCGCGGTTGAACAGCGCCCCCGCGTTGGAGACGATCTCGGGATCGTACCCTTCGTAGTCGGTCCAGAGCTTGAGGTTCTGACCGCCGAGCGTAATGGACGCCGCCTGGGCGCGAACCGCCCGTGCCATCCCCAGCGGCAGGGTGTACGTCACCGAGAACTCCCGGAACCGGATGAAGTCGGCGTCCTGGATATACTCTTCCTGGACGTCGTTCACCGTCTTGGTGACACCCGGTTTCACGGTCACGAACGCCGGCTGTCCGGACGTCGGGTTGCCGTACCGCCGCAGGCGCTCCTGCCGGCTGAGTTTCAAGGTGTCGAGCCGGTTGTCGCTCCGCACCAGCTGCGTCTCCCGGAAGAAGTCCGTGAAGTTCCGGACTTTGTGGCCGCGCTTGGTGTCGAACGACCCGTAGATCCGGAGGTTCCGCAAGAGAGTGATATTGCTGGAGACGCTGCCTTCCATCGTGGGCAACACGTTGCCGAAGAAGGTCGGGATGGTGTCCACCGTGACCACGCCCGTCGCCTCGTCCACGCTGAGGATTCGGTGGGTGATCCAGGCCCCGACCTGCATACCCTCTTCGACGCGATTCAGGTTGCCAAAGGGCGCGATGTCACCCATGTCGGTCACTTCGTTGTGGAGCGTATTGCCGCCGACCCGGACGTCCCAGGAGAAATTCCGCGTGTTCACGGGTACGGCCGTCATCGCCACTTCGAACCCACGGTTCAGCACGGACCCGATGTTCACAAACGGGTCCTGGGTGAAGCCGAGCGACGGAGGGAGCGGCTGCTGGAGGATCAGGTCCTTGCTGACCTTGCGGAAATAGGTCAGCTCCAGAGCCACCCGGTCATTGAAGAACCCGGCGTCGAACCCGGCCTCGATCTCCTCGCCTCGCTCGAACTTGAGCGAGTCATTGCCGGGGTTCTGCGGCACCGCGCCGGGCGACACGATCGAGCCTTCGAGGTAGGGCGCGGATTGCAGCGTCGTCAAGGACGATCCCGGGTCTGGAATCCGGCCGGTCTGGCCCCAGGCCGTGCGGAGGCGGAACGAGTTCATGAAGCTGAGGGGCCAGAAGGGCTCCTCGCTCACCACCCACGACCCACCGACCTTGGGCAGGAATACCCAGCTCGACGCGCTGCCGAAGGAGGAGGCGTTGTCGAACCGGGCGCCGAACTGCCCGTAAAGCCGATCGTTCAGCCCAAGCTGCCACTGGCTGATGATGCCGATGGTGCGCTGGAGCTCCCAGTTCTGGCCGCCCGAGCGCAGCGACGCCGCGCTCACGACGTTATTGGAATTGACCGTCAGCCCCTCACCACTCGCGAACACGTTCTCGTCGCGGGTCTCGATCAATTGGGTCCCGAACGACAGGTTGGACACCAGGCTGGAGGTGAGATCGGTCCGGATGTTGCCGAGGTAGTCGAGGGTGTAGCGCTCGATCCCTCGCCGGGTCTCACTGATCGTCCCGACGTTGATGGAGTACGAGCCGCGGGCGTTCTTGGGGAAGAAGCGCCGGTCCTCGTCCCGGAGCCAATCGGCCCCGGCGGTGAACCGGTTGGAGAACCAGGGCGTGGGCGTCCAGTTGGCCGTGATGGTACTGACGGTCCGGTGGGTTTGCCGGCTGGTCTCGATCGCCGTCATCGCGGCCACGTCGCGCTGGTTGCCGAACCAGCCATTCTGCCCGATGGGGATGCCGTTGACCAGGCTGTCGGTTCGGGTGAGTGGCGTACCCAGGTGCGAGTTGCCCAGCCACCCAAAGATGTTGTTGTCATTGTCCGGCAGGTTCGTCCGCGTGCGCGTGACGCCCACGCCGGCGTCCAGCGTCAGGTTCGGCACCGGGAACCAGTTGAAGTTCACCCGGCCGGTGGACCGCTGGAACGCGTTGTTGGGAAACACGCCGGTTTGGTCCTCATGGTTCAGCGAGGTGAAATAGCCGTAGTTCGTCCCACCACCCCGCCCGTTCCAGCCAGCCGAAAGCAAGCGTCCCTTCCGGATGGCGTTCTCCCTGACGAGCGGGTTGTCGCTCACCAGCGTACCCACGGCCTCTCCGCGGCACAGCGGGTTCCGGCTGGTGGACGCCACCAGCGCCGCCGAGCACCGGCCGAAGTTGTTCACCGGCTCGAAGTTCTTGTCCACCGATTGATAGTCGAAGATGAGGTTCTGCGAGAAGCGCCCGGCGCCCACGCGTCCCCGTTTGGTGATGATCTGGATCACGCCGGTCGACGCGTCGGCGCCGTAGAGCGTCGCCGCCGCCGGGCCCTTCACCAGCTCAATGGACTCGATGTCCTCGGGATCGATCTCGTTGATCCGGTCGTAGTTCTGGCCGTTGACGGGGGAGCCTCCGCTCAGGCCCGAACTCACCCGAACGCCGTCCACATACAGCAGCGGCTCATTGCTGAGCGAGATGGATGACGCGCCGCGCACCCGGATCTGGGACGAGGTGCCGGCGGTGCCCGCCGCCCCCACCACCGAGACACCCGGCACCCGGGACTGCAGCACCTGCGACACGGTGGACACCGACGCCACGGGCACGATGTCCGCGACGCCAATGTCCGAGACGGTGGCGGCCTGGGCGCGCCGCTTCAGCTCGCCGGCGGTGCCCGTCACGACCACCTCATCGAGGGACACGACCGACGTTTGGAGCTGCGCATCACCGGTGTACGTTTGACCGGCCACCAGTACCACCCGCAACTCGACGGTGCGGTATCCGATGCGGCGCACCTGAATGGTCGCCGGGCCCGCCCGCACGTTGGTAATCCGGTAGCCACCCCGGACATCCGTCACGGCCTGCAATGGGGTGCCGGTGATGGTGACCCGCGTCTCCGGGACGGGCGCCCCGGTCACGGCATCCGTGACCGTGCCCTGGACCGTGGCCGTCTGCTGGGCGGCCAGGAGTCCCGGAGCCAGCGTCACCGCGGTTGCGACGGCCAGCGGGCGAACCGCTCCGCCGACCCTCCAAACCGCGTGGACTGCTCGCGTCCATACGTTTGCTGATTGCATGAAGCACCTCTTAGGTAAACGGTGTACCTTCTCGCATCCACTCGCGCTCCTGCGCGAGCGACCCACGCTCTCCTGAGCCTCCTTTCATCTCATGTTGGAACCAGAACTTGGGAAGCAGAACGGCTCGGGCACGCACCTGCCCGCCAACCAGAAGAGCAATCACTATCCCGAGCGCCACGGTGCTATCTGATTGTTCTGTAAAGAGATCCGGCACCGAACGGCGGCTGCCTGACCCCCAGCAAGCTGGCTTTCCCATCCGGGGTTGTCAAGCATGCGATAGCAAAGAACCATTTGTTTAAGAGCTAGGCCGCCGTGGTCTCCGGCGCCCGTGCCCTGGGCTCGAGCCAGAACACCCACACCAACGCCGCCGCGACCGCGGCCACCAGGACGCCCTGGAGCAGGAAGGACTGCAGCGTGGGGAAGATGCCCAGCGCGGGAATGGTGGGTACCCAGGACAGGGGCGTGGCCGGCACGTACCCGGCCGCCTGCAGCTCGCTGATCCCCTGCCCCACGAAGCTGAACGCCATCAGGTACAACAAGGCGCTGGTCACCGCGAAGAACGGCTTGAGCGGCAGGCGGGCGCCGTAGCGCTGCATCAGGTAATAGACCAGGCCCAGCGCGACGGATCCGACCACGATGCCGCCCGCGATCCCGGCCCCGGCGCCCGGCGCCCCACCGGCACTGGCAAACAGGGCGGCATAGAACAGCACCGTCTCGAACCCTTCGCGGTACACCGCCAGGAACGCCACCGCCGCCAGCGCCAGCGCGCTCCGGCTGGAGAGCGCCTTGCCCATACGCTCCGCCACGAACGCCCGCCACTTCTTCAGCTCGATCTTGGACACCAGCCAGTAGGACACCCAGAACAGGACCGCCGCGGCCACCAGCATCGTGATGCCCTCGAGCGCCTCCTGAGAGGCCGTGGCGCTGCGGAAGATCGTGGCGTAGCCCACCGCCGTCAGGACGCTCGCTCCAATGGCCCAGAGCACACCCAGCCCAATCTCCCGCTTGCGCTCCGACGCGCCCGCCCGCACCAGGAACGCCACCAGCGCGCCGATCACCAGAATGGCCTCGAACCCTTCCCGCAGCATGATGACCAGCGATTGCGCGAATACCAGCCTGGGCGACGTCGCCGCGGACAACTCGTTGCCGGCGTTGGTCAACGCCCGGTCCACCTGCTCCGCGGCCGCCCGCACCGACTCCACCGGAGCCTCGGCCGCGGCCGCGCGGAGCTCGGCGAAGCGGCGCTCGACCTCCGCGGCGGTCCCCGGGGCGCGCGCCCGCACCTCGGCCTCGATCCGCTCGAACACCAGGTACGCGTCTACCAACTGCGCCGCCGCGCTCGCTCGCTGGTCCTCCTCGACCAATCGGACCGCCGACGCGACGCCGCGACGCGTCTCCCCCACCGTGCGGGCCATGCGCAACCGCCGGTCGCCACCCAGCACGTCCGCAGCGCTCGCCGTCCGGGCATAGGCGACGGCGTCCCGCACCAGGGGATCGTCCGGCGTACGCCCGAGTTCGACCGCGAGCGCCGCCGCCAGCGAGTCGTCCGACAGGCCCGCGGTCTCGGTGAATCCGCTCGCCAGCAACAGACATCCCGGACACCGCTCACCCAGCAGGCGCTCCCCGCGCTCACGCTCCTGCTCGGTGTACCGCAAGCCGGACGCGTAGAGGGCCGCGGCCCAGCGATCCTCCACGCTGAGCTGCGACGAGAACGACGGCATCGCGGTGCCAGCGACGCCCACGTTGATCTTGCGGTAAAACTCCAGCGGGCTGCTGCCCCGCAGCGCCGGCGCGGTGAGATCGGCGGGCGGCGGATTCATGCTTGCGGCCGCCGGCCCATCACCGCGACCCGCGTCACCATGGCAACTGGCGCAGCGAACGCCGTACAACTCGCGGCCCCGTGCCAGAGCAGGAGGTTTCCTCGGAAGGGGATCCAGCTCCACGCCCAGCGCGGCGCGCAAATGCGCCCGCAGGGCTTCCACGCTTGGGGCGAGCCGCTCGACCGACAGGTGCGCTTCCACCCCGGCCATCAGGGTGTCCAGCAGGGCCAACGCGGGGCCGGCCGCTTCGCCCGGGAGCCCTTGGGCGCTTCGCCGAGCTTCCGCGAGGAACAGCCGTGCCTCTTCCAGCTCGGCCGCGCTCACCACTCGACCGTCTCGCACGCCGAGCTGGTATTCGTCAATCGCCAGGGAGGCGATGTCGGCGACCCGGCGAGCCAGCTCGGACGCACCCTGCCCCTGTGCTTCAGGGGGACAAAGCCACAGGACCAGCCCGATCAGGGCCAAGCACCATCGAGACATGGTTAGTTGAGAATTGTTCTCAAGAGATTTCAGACTGGAATTGTAGACGGGCACCACGGTGATGGCAACCGGTCAGGCGAGCAGCAGAACGATCGCGACCGCCTGCGTGTGGGAATGAGACAGCGAGACCAGAGCCCGGGCCATGCGCAGGTCCTCCGCACACTGCTGGGCCCGTCCGTGCAGCACCAGCGTGGGCTCACCATGCGGCTCGCGTTGCACTTCGATTTCCAGCCAGCCGATCATGCGGCGCGCGCCCCCGGACTGAAAGGCTTTGAAGGCGGCCTCTTTCGCGGCGACCCGGACCGCGACATGGCGCGCGGGCTCGGCCTTGGTCAGACAATACGTGCGCTCCTCGTGCGTCAAGAGTCGTTCGAGCACGCGGCCGCCGCGGTTCTCGAGCAGGCGCTTCACCCGCGCGACGTCCACCACATCGATCCCGACGCCGAGCGTGGTCACAGCCGGCTCACGCCCTGGTCCCACCATCGCAGCAGCCACTCGGGAGCCGGCAGGTAGCCACCGAACGTCAGTCCCAACCACGCCGCCAGGAGCAGGCCCAGGGTCCCAAACACCCACACGGGCCAGAGCGGTTTTCGCCATTGCGCCACCCGGTCCGCCACCTCGGCCCAGCGCGCCGTCTCCGCCTCGACCGCGTCCTCCAGCGCCAGCCACGCCGCCTCCAGCCGGCGGGCGGCCGTTTTCAGAGACTCCTGCCACGCGCTGACGGCTTCTCGCTCCATCGCCGTCGCGGCCAGCGCCGCCTCCCCGCATCGCTCGACGTCGTCCAACGCGGGAATCAGGATGGCGCCGCTGGACCCGAGGCGTGCCGCGACCGAGCGGCGTTCTCCCTGGTCGAGTGCCACGCGCCGGCGCAACCGCCGCGGCATGCGCACGGCGCGGGCCTCGGCGTCGAGCTGCGCGTTGAAGCGGGCCACCAGCACCGATGCCAGCGTACCCACCGCTTCATCCCAGGCCGCGAGCCAGGCCGCCCGGCTCAAGGCGTCCACGGCCGGCCCTCGTTCGTCGTTGGCGGAGAGGCGTCGGGCTTCCCCGGCGGCCTCGATGACCCGGGTCACCAGCCGGTAGCGGACCTGGTCGAGCCACACGCCACGGGGCGCGCGCCCGGTGCCGATGACCAGCTTGCCCAGGGAAGGACCCAGCTCGGGGATGCGAAGCGGGAGCAGCAGCTTGGAGCTGGTCATGCATACACGGCTTCGACCACCGGCGCCGGGTCGGCGAAGGAGTCGAACGCCGCGTAGGCGCCGGCCGCCAGCAGGTCGGCGCGGGAGAACGAACCCGTAGCGACACCGATGGCGCGCGCGCCGAGGGAGGCGCCGCAGGTCACGTCGGCGGGCGTGTCGCCCACGATCACCAAATCGTCCCCGGACACCACGCGACCCAACAACGGCTCGGCGCGTTGGGCCGCGATGGCCGGCAACCGCGGCCGCTCGGCCGCGTCCGAGCCGTAGGCGCCCACGCGAAAGCGATCCGGATTGAGCCCTACCGCCCGCAGCTTCAGCGCCGCGCCTTCCGCCAGGTTGCCGGTGAGGAGCCCGAGCACCGCGTCGGCGCGACGCTCGAGGAGATCCAGCAGCTCGGGCACGCCAGGATAGGTCCGGCTCCGGCCGGCGCTGGCCTCGAGCTCGCCCTGCAGCAAGGAGACGTAGCGCCGGCACACCGACTCGACGTGCGCCGGGCTGACCGCGTCCGGGTGCCCAGCGGCCATGAGCAGCTCGCGCACGATCTGCGGGTCGGTCTTGCCGTCGAGCCGATAGCCGTCGATGGGGCCGCAGGTGCCCATTTCCGCCAGCAACGCCGCGCGAATGGCCCGGCGGCCCGCGCCGTCGGAAGAGAGGAGGGTGCCGTCAATGTCGAAGAGCACCAGCTTCATGCCGCCGAAAGATACGCTCGGGGGATGGGACATCGCCTTCAGTCGGCCAACCCCGGCACCTGCTTCGTGCCCTTCGCCATCCGCACGGCCCGCTCGATGGCCGTGGCCGTGGCCCGCTGGGCCAGCAGCTCCACCATGACCGGCGTGGCCGGCGGCGTGGCCCCCACCGAGACCGCGAACACGATATCGCCGTCGAACTGGGTGCCCACGGGCGTGATGCACCGCGCCATGGCGTCGACCGCCGAGCGCGCCACTTCGGCGAGCTGCGCCCGCTCCACGCGGGCGTTGGTGCCGGCCACGACCAGCGTGGTGTTGGCTCCGGCCCGGGCAAAGCTGCCGCCGGGCGCTCCGCCTTCCGCGAGATACCGGGCAGCGTCCACGAATCCTGAACCATCGCGGGCGCCGGCGATGATCTTGCCGGCCCCGTCCCGCACGTCGCCAAACGCGTTCACCACCGCCAGGGCGCCGACCACCACGTCCCCGCTCCGCTCGGCCCAGGTGCCCACGCCGCCTTTCATGGCGCCCGGAGCGCCCAGGACCTTCCCTACCGTCGCCCCGGTCCCGGCGCCAACCGATCCCTCGGCGATGTCCACGCCGGCGGCGTCACAGGCCGCCGCGCCGCTATCGGCCGTGGGCCAGCGATCGGGCCGGCCCAGCGGGGCCAGATCGAAGATCACGGCCGCGGGGACGATGGGGACCAGCCCGGCGGCGCCCACCGGAAAGCCGCGGCCTCGCTGAGCCAGCCACCGCATGACCCCGTCGGCCGCGCCCAGCCCGTAGGCGGAGCCGCCCGTGAGGAGCAGCGCGTGGATGGCGGGAACGAGGTGTCCGGGGGACAGGGCATCGAGCTCGCGGGTCCCGGTGGCGCGGCCGCGCACGTAGGCGGCGGCGCGCATGCCCTCCGGCGGTCCGAGCACCACGGTGCAGCCGGTGGCCGCCGCGCGGTCTGTGAAATGCCCCACGAGCAAGCCGGCAACGCTCGTCAGGGCAGGCTGGGAAGACATCGTCTAGGTTACTGCGGTGCGGGCGTGGCGCTCGCGCCCCCGGCCTTCTCCGCGCACTTCTTACACTTCGTGACGCCGCGCATGGTGCAGATCAGGCAGATGAACGTTCCGCAGTCATCGCAGGGGTAGCCCTCCGAGGCCCGCTCCTCTTTTTCGCACGCGCGGCAGACCATCATGTCGAGCTCTTTGGGCACGCATCCTCCTCATCGTGGCCGCTGTCCGTTTCAGGCGGGCGGTGAAAGCTACGCCCTCAGTCTCCCGCCGGCACCAGCACTCGAATCGCCCCCGGCATCACCTCGGCGAGCACCGGCGTGGCGCCGGCGGATTCGCCGTCGAGCTGCACCGGCCGGGCGGGGGTCGCCTCGATGGTCACCCGATGCCCCCGAGCGTACTCGATCCGCTTGTCGCCATCGGCGCTGCCGGACAGCAGCCGCCAGAAGACCCCCACGCCATCCACCGCGCCGTCGGCGCTGAGCACCACCACGTCCAGGAGGCCGTCGTCCGGCGCAATGTCCGCCTTGAGCCGGACGAAGCGGGGGATCACCTCGCCACAGTTGGCGACCAGCACGGTCGCGGCCTTGGTCTCGAGGGGGACGTCATCCACCACGATGCGATGGGGATAGGAAGCCACGGCACCCAGACGCTGCCAGGCTTCCGCCACGTACGCGCCGATCCCCCAGCGCCGCTTGGCCCGCTCCGACGTGGCCGCCATCAGCTCGGCGTCGAAGCCAGCCCCGCAGTTGACCGCGAAATAATGAATACCATCCGGGCGCTCCACGCGCCCCAGGTCAATGGCTCGCGGCCTCCCCAGCGCCAGCAGCTTCGCCGCCTGGACTGGACTCCGAGGCACGCGGAGGTTCCCAGCGAGCAGGTTACCCGTCCCACCGGGAATCAGCCCCAACATCACGGGCTGGCCCACGATACCCCGCACCGCGCGCATGGTGGTGCCATCGCCACCGTACACCGCGATGATCTCGAAGCCGTCGAGCACGCCCTGATGAGCCAGGGTTCCGGCGTCGTCCGGCTTGGTGGTCCCGGCCACGTCCACCTGCAAGCCACGGCGGGCGAGCACGTCGCACACCGCCCGGATGACCTTGGGGTGGGAACGCGCGGCCGCGGGATTGGTGATCAGCAGAACCCGCGCCATCAGTAGATTCGCTGCCAGAAGAGATCGAGGCCAAGCTGATACCGCAAGGCGGAGCCCGGTCCGGCCAGCAGGCCGGCGCAGCTCCCCACGGGGTCTCCGCTGAGCGCCATCAGCCACTGGCGACTGAGACGGACCTCGGCGCTGAGGCCAATGTTCTCGGTAAACGCCTGTTGCGGACAGAGGCGGGGGCTCAAGGTCACGAACGTCGGCACGCCGAACAAGGTAAGCTGCTTGCCCAGGGCGATCTCGCTGCCGGTAAACACCCCGCCGCCCTGACTCAGGACGTCACCCGGCCGGATCTGAACGAAATCCAGCGGTAGCCCGAGGTCGGTGATCAGGGAGCGCTCGACCTCCCCGGAGATCGCCGCGGCGACGTACCGGTTCGCTACGCCGAGCAGCTCTCGATCGCCTTGCGCGAGGGCCTGGACGCTCGAGGTGCCGAAAAGGAGGAGCGCGATGATCTCGGTCTCAGAGATGGCTGGCCGGATGTCGCTGCTCAGCCTGAGCTGCGGCGTGTACAGCGTTCCGCCGATGTGGACGGTCACGTTGATGTTCTGGTCCGGACGGCGGACCACGTGGCGCGCGTCAATGTCCACCACGGCGTTCAGATCAGGCGTCCCGAAGTACTGGAGCTGACCCCGGGTTACGGTAAAGTCACTCTTGACCGTGGTGGTGAGCGGCAACCGATACGTGCCCCGCGGGGTCTCCAGCGTGCCGTCCAGGCGATAGCGGTCGGCGACCTTGCTGACGGTGAGATCTCCCGTCAGCTGGAAGTTGGCCTCGGTGGAACGCAGCCACACCTCGGACCCCATGTTCAGTACCAGGCCGTTGATCCGGAGGCTGTCGAGGAAACGATTCTCGAATTCTTCCCGCAGGCCGGCCCGCCGCACCAGCGAGGTGTCAATGATGTCCGCGTACCGGGTATCCTCGAGATTCATCACCTGTTTGGTGATCAGGTCGGTGAAGTAAAGCACGCCGCTCGGGAGCGTGCCACGGCCGGTGAGCGTGGCCCCGTACACCGGCCCGCGCAAGGCTAATTCACCGGACGCCGAAAAGCTGAGCCAGTCGCGCACGTCCATCACCCGGAAGGCGCGCGCCTGGATGCGCAGGTCCAGCAGCGGCTGCGTTAACTGGGCCAGCCGCACGAATCCCCGCATCGAGGCCACGCCGTCGCCGCTCCGGAACGTGAGCGAGTCCACCCGGATGGTGTCGCCTCCAAGTGTCAGGCGGCCGAACAGCCCTTCGTAGCGCACGCCCAGCGCAGGCAACGTTGCGGCCCCGTCGTTCACCGCCACCGTCCCCGTGAGCTGGGGCCCTATCCAGGTCCCGGCGATCCCGAAATCCGCGGACAGGCGTCCGCCGGTTTGTCGCGCGACGGGAACCATGGCGGCCAGGAAGGCCAGGTCCACCGAGTCGGCGCGGACCCGGATGGACAGGGGACCTTCGAGTTTGCGGTCCGGGGGCGCATCGCGAAGCGCCAGGTCCATGGGCAGGTTCAGGCTGATCCCCAGCACCCGTTGCCCGCCACGCCACAGCGCGAACTCCCCACCGAGCCGCCTCGCACGGTAGTCGAATGCCCCGTCCAGGTAGGGCGCCCGGAAGCCGCGGAACGCGACGTCCTGCAGGGCCGTCTTGCCCTGCATCACGGGGTCTCGCGCCGTGCCGGCCACCGTCAGCGTCCCGCTCAGCACGCCGGAGATCTCGCCGGGATCCCGTTGCGCCAGCGCCCAGACGTCAGCCAGGGGGACCCGTTCCAGCGAGACGGCGAGGGCCCCCAGGCCGGTGCGGGGGACCGAGCCCGCCAGGTCCACCCTCGCACCACCGCTGGCGCTCGCCAGCGCCGTGCTGTCCACGGCGATCACGCTGTCGGTCACGGTGAGTCGGGACCGGCGGGCCAGGAACCACACCTCGGACGGCAGCAGGACGGCCAGGGAATCAATCACCACGACCGAGCTGAGCGAATCGGCGCGCAGCTCGCCACCCGCCAGCCAGGCGGCGTGCTCGCCCCACCGGCTCCTGGCGAACCAGCCCAGCGAGTCCCGGCGGCCGCGCACCCGGGCCTCGACACCGGAGACCCGCAGCCCGTCCCACGCCAGCGAATCCACCGAGCCGTCCAGCTCCACCACGCCCCGCTCCACGCTCTGCCACCGGCCAACCGCCTCGCCGCGCCGCAGTCTCAATCCTCCCCACTGCAGGGCCGGTGCGCGCATCCGTGCGCGCACCACGAAGCGCTCCAGCGAGCCGGCGATGGTGACCGTCGCCTCCGCGGCCCCGGCCGGCGCGCCCTGGCGGGAGGAATCCTGCCCAGGACCGAATCGGTTCGGAGCCAGCCACCGGGCCAGGGGCTCCACCACGCCCACCGAATCGGTCCGACCGCCGATCCGCAGCGTGTCCTCGCGGCTGCCGCCCAGCCCCAGGCCTCCACCGGCCCACGCGACCAGCTGCGGCGCGAACAACGTGAGCGTGTCCATCGACAGCACGGAGTCCGCCAGGGCAAAGCGCGTGCGCAGCGAGTCCAACGTGGCACCCGCGACGACGGACCCGCCCAGCTCGAGCGTTCCGTCCGCCTGTGCCGCCACGACGGTATCGAGGACCGCGCGACCGCGCAGGCGGCCCTCCAGCGAGGTCTCCGGCAGACGTCCGTCCAGGCGCCCGAGATCCAGCCGGGTGAAGGTAGCGTCGAGCCAATGGAAGCCCCGGCGGGATTCCACGAACACCAGACCACCCTGAGCGGTGACCTCGCCGGCGGGACCCGTCAGCTGGGCCTGGAGGTCCAGTGAATCGAGATAGCCGCCCAGTCTGACGTCCCCGGCGAACGCGCCGCCGGCGGGAAGCACCGGGTAGCTCGATCGCAGTCCGTCGAGCGACAGCGAATCCAGCGACACGTCGGCCCACAGACCCAACGGGTCGCCGCGGTTGTCCACCCGCAGCACGCCACGGGCCACCGTGGGCGGGGAGGTGCCGTCGTGGTGGCGCAACGTGCCGCTGAACTCTGCCTGCTTCCAGGGGCCGTTCAGCGTTCCGATCGCGTCCAGCTCGCCCAGCAGGTCCAGCGGGACCAACCTCCGCACGGTCCCCATGTCCAGGCGCGCCTCTCGGACCGCAAAGTCATGGAACGCGAGACCCTCGGGCCCGCCCAGTGCCACGACGCCGCCGCCCACGACGTGAGACTGCGGCCGGCCGGGCACCAGCGAGTCCTGGAAGATCCAGTCCACCTCCACCGCGAGCTGCTCCTCCGGGCCCTCACCCTGAAACCGGCCCGTCAGCCGGCCGGCGATGGGCAGGGTGTCGAGCAGCAGCCGGACGTACTCCAGGTCCAGGCTGTCGGCGACCAGGTCGGTTCCCTCGACGGTGCGATGGCCGCCCGGGCCCAGCACCAATCCGAGGGTGCCTCGCAACCTGCCTCCGCCTCCCTGGCCGGCGAGCGCCAGGTTGGTCAGGCGAACGCGGAGGACGTCGTCGCCCTCGGAGCGAATCGTCGCATTCCCGCGACCGGCCAGGCCGCTCTTGAGCTCAGGGACGATCCACTGGAGGTCCCCAGTCGCGAAGCGGCCGGAGCGCACGTCGAGCGCGTAGCGCAGCGCGCCACGGGGCCAGGTGAGCGCTCCACGCACACTGACGTTCGAACCCGGGAGCCGGGCTTCGTCGAGATCGAGCGCCAGGGAGTCGCCCAGGATGTCCACCGTCCCTCGCGCTCCCCTGAGGTCCAGCTCGGGATCGGACACCAGCATCTGGAGGTTGGCGATCTCGAACCGCATGGGCCGCTCCCCGGGGAGGGGAGACGACAGGCGGGCGTACGGAAGCCGCGCATCCAGGTGCTCGATGGTCCGCTCGCGGCCGTCGGCGCCGTTGGCCGCTCCACCGGTCCGGATGGTGAGCGTGCCGCCCGTGATTTCCACGTCGCGGAAGGCGATCAGCGGGCGCCGGCCGCCGCCGCCCGGCCGGTCGAGACGCAGCACCCGCTCCAGGTTCAGGACACCGGTCGAATCCTGGACCAAGTGCACGTTGGGATGGGTCAACCTGAGTTGCCCGAGGACGACGCGCCCACCCAACAAATCGCGCACCCGGTAGCGAACTTCGAGCCGCGGGATGCGCGCCACCGGCGTGCCGGCGAGGTCGCGCAGCACCACCTGGCGCGCATCGAGGCCGCCGGTAACGGATCCCCGCACCTCGCCGACGTTGACGGTGCCGTCCAGTCGGTGGTTCAACGCATCCAGCGCGGCTCGAACCACGACGGCCCGTCCGGCGGGAGTGCGCAACCCCGCGCCCGCCGCGCCCAACACCACGGCGCCCGCCGCCGCAGACCCGAGCGCGGCCAGCCGCACCAGCGGTCCCCAGATCAGAACGCCTGCCCCACGGAGAAATGGAACACGAGATGTCGGCTCACCCACGAACCGGCCTGCTCCGGCCGGTAGAACGCGTTCTCCAGCACCAGCTCCTGACCCTCCCTTCGGTAGAGGGGCCCCTCCTCCGGGCGGAAGGCATTGTACGCCACGTCAAAGCGCATGGGGCCGATAGGCGTCGCGATCCGGATCCCCAAGCCCGGCGTCACCCGCGTCTGGGACGGGTCCACCAGCTCATGCTCTCGCTCAAACAGCTGTCCCAGATCCACGAAGGCGGCGCCCGATAGGCGTCCTCCAAAACCTGGCAGCGGGAACCGCAGCTCCGCGTTGGCGATGATCAGCGAGTTCCCGCCGGTGGCCACCGTCAGGGTGTCTGCCTCGAGCAGGACGAACGACGTATCCGGGACGGCGGGGTCCAAGGGACTGGCCTCGATGAGCGTGTCCACACGCTGCGGGTTCACCACGCGCACGACCGGTCCCAGGCGGTTCTGGCCGAATCCCCGCACGCTGTTGGCGCCGCCGGCGTAGAACCGTTCGGAGGGCGGAATGTAGCGCACGCTTTGCCCGCTGAACCCCAGCGTGGGCGAAACGATGCCGCCGGCGCGGACCCGCCAGGCAAACGTGGTGCGCCGGCCGATCGGGTAGTAGGCCGCCGCCTCCGCCACGCCCTTGGCGAACTGGATCAGCGAATCGGATCCCAGGACGCGAGAGGCGTAGCGCGCCTCCGCGCTCAGGGTGCTCCCGCGCGTGGGGTCGAACACGGAGTTCGACCGATCGCGTACGAAGCCGATCGTCACCATGGACTGAAGCCGCTGCTGCGAGAACCGGTCGGCGTCCTCCACCCGGCACACGCTCAAGAACGAGCAGAATATGGCGGGCTCCGCGAACGTCCGGGTGAGGGACACCGAGTAGCCGACCGTCACCGGGACGTCCCACCGGGTCTCGCGGGTCACGGATCCGCCCGCGCTCAGGGCATCACGGCGATACGCCTGGATCTCACTATGCCGCTCCGCGGATACTGACACGGTGCCGCGCGCCCGCCGGGAGAACAAGAAGGGCTCCTGAAAGGTCGCCGTCACGTTGTAGTTCAGCTTGAAGCGCTCGGTACCCACGTCGGGCCTGAGGGCGCCGCAGGGCCCGCGCTCGAAACCCGCGGACAGCGGGTCGCCGGCGCCTAGCTTGGAGACCCGCGCGGTGACGTCGAGCACCCGCCCTCCCCCCAGGACGTTGCTGGCGCTCCACCCCGCCAGCGCCCGGACACAGTCCACCGTGCCGTAGCCGGCGCCCAATCGGAGGCGGCGCAGTTGGCCTTCCGTCACCTGCACCCGAACGGCGACGCCGGAGTCCCCGGGTCCCGGCGGCACGGAATCCGCCAGCGTCACGTTGGCGTAGCCGAACACGCCCAGCCGATACAGGTCCCGCTGGCTCTGGTACAGCGCGGACTGGCTGAACCAAGCGCCCGGACGAATCGGGATCATGCGGCGGACCACGTCCGGCGTAATCTCCCGCGTCCCCTCGACGATCACGCTGTCCACGCGGCTGCGGGGGCCCGGCTCGAGCTCGAACCGGACCCGGGCGATCAGGCTGTCCTCGTCCACGTCGTAGGCGCGAAACACTTCGGCAAAGGGGTAGCCCCGATCCAGCGCAGCGGCACGGATGGTGTCGGCCGCCCACTCGAAGCGAATCCGGTTGAACGGGTCACCCACGGCCAGCGGAATGTCGTGCAGCAAGTCGCGCATCGGCACGATGCCCTCCGTCCCTGCGATGTCGATCGAACGCACCCGGACGGGCGGACCCTCGTGAATCAGGAACGTGATCCGCGCCGCGTCATGGGTCCGGCGCACGATGGTATCCACCCGCACCTGGAGATACCCGCTCACCCGGTACAGCAACCCCACCCGCAGGACGTCGCGACGGAACTCGGTTTCATCCAAGTACTTCTTCTCGCCCAATCCGAGCCAGCGAATCCACCAGGCGCGCGCCACCAAGGACGACCGGCTGGTGGCGATGGAGATCCCCAGCGTGTAGTCGTCAATCGCGCGATTGCCGCTGAAGTCAAGACCCCGGACCACGAGCCGCGGCTCCTCGATCCCCTGCGCAACCAGCGGGACCGCGGAGCCGCCACCAAAGGCCACGACCAGGACCAGTCCAGCCGCGGCCCAAGGCGCTACGTTTGACCCGCTCAGGTAACCCTCATAGTTTGCACTTCTTACCGCCCGTGCTAAACCTAATCATTCCTGTTTGCGTGTCGCGGGGCATTCCCCTGGTTCGTACCCTGTTGCTACTCGTTGGGGTCGCGGGTTCCTGGCCGTCCCTGCTCGCGGCACAGGGCAGTGTGGCCCGGCGGCTCGAGCGCCTGCTCGACCGAAGCCCGTTCAACCGCGCGACCTGGGGCGTGGTGGTGGTGAATGAGCGGGGCGCGACCGTGTTCGAGCGGAACGCCGACCGCCGGTTCATCCCGGCCTCCACCGCCAAACTGGCCGTCACCGCGGCGGCCAGTGTGCTGCTGCCCGGTGACTACCGGATCACCACGAGCGCGTACGGTACCGGGCCGCTGGTGGACGGCGTGCTCCAGGGCGACCTGGTGGTGTACGGGCGGGGCGACCCGGGGTTTGGACCGCATTGCTACGGGCCGGATACGCTGGTGGCCGGCGTGTGCGACGGGATGTGGACCCGGATGGACGGGCTGGCGGACAGCCTGGCGGCCCGGGGCCTAAGCGAGGTAGCCGGGGCCATCGTGGGGGATGGCAGCTACTTCGACGCGGTATTGGTCCATCCCGAGTGGCAGGGCTACGACCTCAACTGGTGGTACGCGGCTCCGGTCTCCGGGCTCGGGTTCAACGACAACTCGGTCAATATCACCTGGAAGCCGGGCCCGCGGGTCGGCGCCCCCGCCCTGATCCGCTTCGAGCCGGACCTCGGCCACTTCGCGTTCGAGAACCGGACGCGCACCACCCGCGCCCGAACCCGGCGCACCATCGACTTTTTCCGCCGGCCGGGCACCATGTTCCTCTGGGGCGAAGGCGCGGTGCCGCTGGATCATCCGGGGCGGACCGAGTACTTCGCGCTACCGGATCCCAATCTCTACTTCGCGCAGGCCCTGCGGGCCGCGCTCGAGCGGCGGGGGATCGGCGTGGCCGGCCCCACGATGGCTACCACCGACGCGATGTTGTACCGGGCGGCCCGGGAATCCGCGGCGCTGGTCACCTTCGCGTCGCGTCCGATGAGCGACCTGCTCTATCCGCTTCTCAACGACAGCCACAACTGGTACGCCGAGATGCTGGTCAAGCTGTTGGGACGCGAGCGAGGCGAGGGCGGCTCCTGGCCCGCGGGCCTGGAGGTCATCCGGCGGTTCCTGATGGACTCCGTGGGCGTGGACTCCGCCGCGTTCAGCCTACGGGACGGCTCGGGGCTGGCGCGCGGCAACCTGATCAGCCCGCGCGCCGTGGTCCAGCTGCTGCTCTACATGCGCGCTCGCCCCGACAACGCCGGGTTCCTGCGATCCCTTCCTCGGCCCGGATTCGGGACCCTCCGCGACCGGCTGCGCTGCACCCCGGCGGACGGACGCCTCGTCGCCAAGACGGGGTCCCTGGGACAGGTACACTCCCTGGCCGGTTACCTCGAGCGCCCGGGCGGCGGCCGGTACGTGTTCGACATCGTGGCAAACAACCACACGAGGCGGTACGCGGCCGGCGTGGCGCAGATGGATACGCTGGTGCTGGCGCTGGCAGGACCGGGAACGCCGGTGCGAGGCGTGGCATCCGGCGACGAATGCGGGGAGCCGGACGGGCGGTGAGCCCCTAGCTTCCGCCCCCACGAATGGCCGCGAGCGCCTCGTCCACCGAGGTGAACTTGACCCGGGGCCGGCCTAACGGCTTCCCTCGTTCCTGCTCTATCCGGTCGAGCCTGACCCAATCCCCATACGAGACAAGCGACGGCTGGCATCGGCGCATCGCGGCTTCGCACGCGACCGGATCAGGTTGCGCCGGTTCAGGGACCCGGCCGGCGGCCACGTCTTCCAGCATGGCCTCCACCGTCTCCAACGCGTCCGGTTTGTTGGTGCCGATCACCCCTGTCGGTCCTCGCTTGATCCAGCCCGCGACGTAGAGCCCGGTCACCGGCTGGCCGGTCGCGGTATCGATCACGCGGCCATGCTGGTTCGGCACCACGCCTCGCTTGTCAACGAACGGCACGCCGGGAAGGGCGATGCCATAGTAGCCCACCGACCGGAACACCAGGCCAACGGGCAGCATCTCCGTCTCGCCCGTGGGCTCCGCCTTGAGACCGCCCTTCCCGTCCGCCACCAGCCGGTTCCGCACCACCACCAGTCCGGCCACCCGGCCGGCGGCGTCACTCTTGAGCTCGACCGGTGACGCCAGGAACCGGAGCGTGAGACGGCGGGGCTTGTCGCTGGCGGGCCGGGTCGCGAACTCGCGGAGGATTTCCAGCTTGCGCTCCAAGGTCCGCCGATCCTCGGCCCGCTCCACCTCCGCCCCACTGAACGGATCGAGCGCGATTTCGTCTGCGCGCACCGCCACGTCCGCGCCAGCCAGCTCCCCCAGCTCTTTCAACTCGGGATTGGTGAACGCCGCTTGCACCGGCCCGCGCCGCCCCACCATGATCACCTCCCGCACGCCGCTGTGGCGCAGCGCCTCCAGGGCGTAGTCCGCGATGTCGGTGGTGGCCAGCTCCTCCGGCGTGCGGCACAGGATGCGGGCCACGTCCACCGCCACGTTGCCCACGCCGATTACCGCCACCCGCTCCGCCGTGAGGTCGAACCGGCGGTCGCGATACTCGGGGTGCCCGTTGTACCAGGCAACGAACTCGGTGGCGGCGTGGCTCCCCTCGAGGTCCTCGCCGGGGATGCCCAGGCGGCGATCGGTCTGGGCCCCGGTGGTGAAGCAGATCTGATGGTAATAGCGCCGGAGGTCGTCCAGCGTCACATGACGCCCGTAGTCCACGTTCCCGAAGAACCGAAACGCCGGCTTCGACGCGGTCTTCTCGAACTGGCGCGAGACCCGCTTGATCTCCTCGTGATCCGGCGCCACGCCGAAGCGCACCAGCCCGAACGGCGTGGGCAGGCGCTCAAACATGTCCACCGTCGCCACGACGCCGGCTCGGGCGAGCAGGTGCTGCGCCAGAAAGAAGCCGGCGGGGCCCGAGCCGATGACGGCCACCCGGAGCGGATGGGCTGCGGTTCCCACGTGGGTCAACGATCCTCCCTGGCAATTGACGGTTCGGCGGTTCGACACCGTTCCGCAATCCGAAATCAAGCGCTAGCTTCGACCGCGTGTCCAAGATTTACACCCGCACCGGCGATGCGGGCCAGACCGCACTGTTCGGCGGGGGCCGGGTCTCGAAAGCCGACCCGCGAGTGGCCGCCTACGGCGACGTGGACGAGTTGAACGCCGCTCTCGGCGCCGTGCTCGCCTGCGAGCCGGTGGAGCTCGAACGGGAGTTGCTCTTGGCGCTCCAGGGCGACCTGTTCGCCATCGGCGGCCTCCTCGCCAGCCCCAATCCGGACAAGGTGAGCAAGGCCCTGGAGAAGGCCCAGGTGACGCCGGAGCGGGTCGCCGCCCTCGAGGCGGCGATTGATCGGGCGAACGCGGCGTTGACACCGCTGTCCACGTTCATCCTGCCGGGCGGCACCATGAAGGGGGCGTTGTGCCACGTGGCCCGCACCGTGTGCCGCCGCGCCGAGCGATCGGTGGTTGCGCTGGCGCCGGAGGCACCCGTGCCGCCCACCATCCTCGCGTATTTGAACCGCCTGTCCGATTTACTGTTCACGCTCGCGCGCCTGGCGAATCAGAAGGCTGGCGCGACTGAACAGCCCTGGTAGCCCATGCCCCGCCATCCGTTCGTGCAGCTCGACGTGTTCACCAGCCGGCCCCTGGCGGGTAACCCGCTGGCGGTGTTCCCCGACGCCACCGGCCTCGACGCCGTGACGATGCAGGCGCTGGCGCGGGAAATGAACCTGTCGGAGACCACGTTTGTCACCCCCTCTTCCTCCGCCACGCGCCGGGTGCGGTTTTTCACGCCCGCCGCTGAAATCCCGCTCGCCGGGCATCCCACCATCGGAACCTGGTGGATGCTGGCGGAATCGGGCGCGATCTCGCTGCAGCCCGCGGGAGTCACCCACGTGACCCAGGAAACCGGCGCTGGTGTGCTGCCGGTGGACATTCATGCTCAGGACGGCAAGCTGACCCGCGTGGTGATGGCCCAGGCCGGGCCGCAGTTCGGTGACTCCGTCACGGCGGGGGCCCGGCTGGCGAAGGCGCTGGGCGGAGGAGCGGGCCTGTTGCCCAAGCAGCCGGCGCCGCAACTGGTGTCCACCGGCTTGCCGCAGCTCATGGTGCCCATCCGGTCGCTGGCCAAGCTCCAGGCGTTGCCGAGCGGCGGCACCGGGATGGCGCTCGCCCGGGTGCTCGACCAGCTCGGGACCCACTGCGCGATGTGCTATACCCTGGAGACCGAACGGGCCGGCGCCACCGTGCATTGCCGCATGTTCGCGCCGGGGTTCGGCGTCCCCGAAGATCCGGCCACGGGCAGCGCGGCCGGTGCGCTGGGCTGCTACCTGGTCTGGCATGGGCAGGTCCGGCCGCACGACGGCGTGGCGCGTATCGTCATCGAGCAGGGGATCGAGATCGGCCGCCCGAGCCTGATCCACGTGGAGATCGTCGTGGGGAACGGAGGCGAGATTACCGCCGTGCGGGTAGGGGGCGAGGCCGTCACGGTCATCACCGGCGAGGTCCAGCTATAACCACCGTCACCATCCGCGTCCCGTTGCCCGACGCCCCCTACGACATCCTGCTGGGCGACGGGTTGCTCGGACATCTCCCAGATCTCCTCGCCCGCCACTGCCGCGCCGCGCACTACGCCGTGATCAGCGACTCGACGGTGGCCCCTTTGTATGCGGAGGCCGCGGCCTCCGCCCTGAGCGGGATCGCCCGGACCACCGTGGTGACGTTCCCGGCGGGCGAGTGGAACAAGACGCGTGAGACGTGGGCCGGCATGACCGACCGCCTGCTGGCCGCCGGCGTGGGCCGGGACGGCGCCATCGTCGCACTCGGCGGCGGCGTGGTCGGTGATCTCGCGGGCTTCGTGGCCGCGACCTACCTCCGGGGCATCCCCTACGTCCAGGTGCCCACTACCCTGCTCGCGATGATTGACAGCTCGATCGGCGGCAAGACCGGCGTGGACACGCCTGCCGGCAAGAACCTGGTGGGCGCGTTTTGCCAGCCCAAGTTGGTGATCGCGGACGTGGCGACGCTCGCGACCCTGCCGCCCAATCATCTGGCCGCCGGGATGGCGGAGGCCATCAAGCACGGCGCCATCGCCGACCGGGACTATTTCGAGCGCATCCGCACCTTGGCGCCGCGGGTGCTGAGCGGCGATCGCGCGGCGCTGCACGACGTGGTGGAACGCAGCGTCGGCATCAAGGCGGCCGTGGTGGCGGACGACGAGCGCGAGCGGGGCCGGCGCGCGATCCTCAACTTTGGACACACCGTGGCTCACGCGCTCGAAGCGGTCACGGGCTACGCGCTGCTCCACGGCGAAGCAGTCGCCATGGGCATGGCGGCGGAAGCCAGGCTGGGGCAGGACCTGGGCGTCACCGCTCCGGAGGCCGTTTCCGCCCTGTTGCAAACCCTGGAGACCTATCGATTGCCGACCCGGGGCCCGGCGGGCGCGGATGCCGGCCGGCTGATGGAAGTGATGCAGCGCGACAAGAAAGTCCGGGAGGCGTCTGTCAGGTTTGCATTCCTCAAGACCATAGGCGAGATGCATCGTGAAGCCAGCGGCGAGTGGACTCGCACCGCTCCGGAAAACGCCATCCGCACCGTACTCGCCGGCTGAGCTTAACCACAGCACGTTGAACAACTTCCGCACATTCGTCCACATTTCCACGTTGCGTAACTCATTAGATTACAATCACTTGGCAATGCGGGACCGGGCCGGTCTCACTCGCGTAGTCGGCGCCACCGTGGACAAAATCTGCAATAGGTTCGTGATAAACAATTTGTGATGTTGATAACTTTTTTTGCTTGACGCTCCCTTGGGCGTTTCCTATATTCGGCGCCCGCTTGGTCGCCGGCCAATTTGGCGCATAGCGGACGGTTCCTTCCGGTGTGGAGCACAAACCAGCTGGGGAGCGTGTAAATGGCGCAACTCCGGGCCACCAAAGCGAAGGCCTTCTTCCGCATCAGCGCCTCCGGCGCCTTTGACCAGTACCTCCAGGACATCCAGAAGCTCCCACTCATTCGCGATCCCCAGGAAGAGCGTCGCCTCGCCCGTAAGGCGCGGCGGGGGGATCAGCGTGCGGCCGAGCGTCTGGTGACGGCCAACCTGCGCTTCGTCATTTCGTACGTGAAGAAGTACCAGGGCCACGGGCTGGATCTGTCGGAGCTCGTGGCGATCGGCAATGAGGGGTTGCTCAAGGCGGTGAAGAAGTTCGACCCGGATCAGGGGGTGAAGTTCATCTCGTATGCGGTGTGGTGGGTCCGTCAGGCGGTCCTGAAGGCCCTGGCCGAACAAACCCGCAGCGTCCGCATTCCCCTCAACCAGAACAGTCAGCTGATCCGCATGGCGCGCACGGAGACGTATCTGTCCCAGGAGCTGGGCCGCGACCCGACGGATAACGAAATCGCGCTCGCGCTGGACGATTCGGTGGAGAACGTGCGGAGCGCCCGGCGCATGACGGCGGCGGAAGTCTCGCTGGATGCGCCCATTGACCGGACGGATAAGGACGCCGCCACCATGGGCGAGCGGTTCGCCGGGCAAGAGGGCGGCGAGATCGAGGAGAAGACCGACGGCAATCTGATGCGCGAGTTCATTGACCGCGTGTTCCGCAAGTACCTCACGCCCCGCGAACGCAAGATCCTGTACCTCTACTATGGGCTGGAGGAAGGGTCGGAGGGCATGACCCTGGAGAAGATCGGAGCCCTCATGGGCGTCACCCGCGAGCGCATTCGCCAGATTCGCGAGCGGGCTTTCGAGAAACTGCGAGAGAGTCCGGATGGGAAGGCGTTGAAAGGCTTCTGGGGAGCGGCCTAGGGCGGGCGGTCAGGCGGACAGGCGGACAGGCGGTCAGGCAGGCGGACGGGCGGACGGCGAGAGCTGTCCGCCCGCTTTTCTTTACATCCATCCGCCCATCCGCTCGCCTCGTATATTCCCACCATGCTCCGGGGCAACGCCGTCACGCACCAGGCGCTCGAGGCCGTCAGCGGCATCGTGGGATCGCGCCGCGTGCGGCTCGCGCCCGCCGAGCTGGAGACCTTTGCCAGCGACGGCCTGCCCACGCGGCACACCCGTCCCGGCGCGGTGGTCTTGCCGGGCTCGCGAGATGAGCTGATCGGGGTGGTGCGCGTGTTGGCGCACTACGGCATCCCGTTCGTGGCGCGCGGCGCCGGCACCGGTTTGTCGGGCGGCGCCGTTGGGGACGGCGGCCAGGTGGTGCTCGCGCTGACCCGGCTGAATCGTATCCTGGCCATCGATCCGTCGAACCGTCGAGCCACGGTGGAGCCGGGCGTGGTCAACGTCCGGCTGTCAGAGGCGGCACGACCCCACGGCCTGCAATATGCTCCCGACCCCTCCTCTCAGACCGCCTGTACCATCGGCGGGAACGTGGCGGAAAACGCGGGCGGCCCGCATTGCCTCAAGTACGGGGTGACGTCGAGTCACGTGGTGGAGCTGGAGGTGGTACTGCCGGAGGGACAGGTGGTCGTGTTGGGCTCGGCGACCGGCGAGGCGTGGGGCCCGGATCTGGTCGGCGTGTTCGTGGGCAGCGAGGGAACGTTCGGGATCGCCACGCGGATCACGGTGCGCCTGGTGCCGCTGCCGCGGGCGGTGCGTACCCTGCTGGCCGATTTCCCCTCCATTCGGACGGCCAGCGAGGCCGTGTCGGCGATCATCGCGTCCGGACTGGTCCCCGCCGCGCTGGAGATGATGGACCGGAACTGCGTGCGCGTGGTGGAAGATTCGATGTACGCGGCGGGGTATCCGACGGACGCGGCCGCGGTGCTGATCGTGGAGTTGGATGGGGCGGCAGAGGCGGCAGTGGCGGCAGAAGCGGCAGAGGCGGAGCGGCTGGTCCGAGCTCACGGAGCGGGCGGAGTGCGCGCGGCAGCCGACGAGCGGGAGCGCGCGCGCCTGTGGCAGGGGCGCAAGAAGGCCTTCGGCGCGCTGGGGCGCATGAGCCCAGACCTGTTAGTGCAGGACGCCGTGGTGCCCCGCACCGCGTTGCCGGATATCCTGGACCGCGTGGGAGCCATCGCGTCGGAGTTCGGGGTCACCGTCAGCAACGTGTTCCATGCGGGCGATGGCAACCTGCACCCGAACATCACGTACGACGCGCGGGATGCCGGGGAGGCCTCGCGAGTCGAACGGGCCAGCGCCGCCATCATGGAAGCGTGCGTCGCCGCCGGAGGGACCATCACGGGCGAGCACGGGGTGGGGAGCGACAAGGTGCACTACATGCCGCTGGTGTTCAGCCCCGACACGCTCGCCGCCATGCGGGCGGTGCGCGGGGTGTTCGACCCGGCGGAGCTGGCGAACCCGGGGAAAGTGGTCCCGGTGCATGCGTGCCGCGAATGGATC
>DATECF010000321.1:0-41186 GCA_035287045.1 Gemmatimonadales bacterium
CCTCCCCCTGCCGCGTCTGTCCCCGCCGCCGCTCCTGCCGCCCGCCGGGCGGACGGGGGTGGGGTGGAGACAGCCGAAGACCGCCTCCGCCGGCGTTCTACGCCCCTGGTCCGCAAGATCGCCGCCGAGCACAACGTGGACATCGGCCGCATCCCGGGGAGCGGCATCGCCGGGCGCGTCACCAAGCAGGACATCCTGTCGTTCATCGAAAGTGGGGCTGCCACCCCGCCCCCCTCCGCCCCGGCCGCGGGGGCCGGAGCGGCCGGTGGGGCGGCAGCGGGCGGAGCAGTGATCCATCCGAGCGTCGAGGCCTGGCCGGGGGACCGCGTCGAGCCCATGAGCCGGATCCGCAAGCTCACCGCGGATCACATGATCATGTCCCGGCGGGTCTCGGCCCATGTCACCAGTTACTACGAAGTGGACTTCAGCCGCATCGCCCGGATTCGCCAGGCGAAGAAACGGGAATACGAGGAGCGTGGCGCGAAGCTCACCTTCATGGCCTTCGTGACCAAGGTGATCGCCGACAACCTGCGGCGCCATCCCATACTGAACGCCTCGGTGAGCGGCGATACGGTCATCTACCGGAAACCCGTCAACATCGGCATCGCGGTGGCGTTGGACTGGGGCCTCATCGTACCGGTCATCCGGAATGCGGACGAGCTGTCGCTCGCGGGCATTGCCCGGCAGATGGCGGACCTGGCCGAGCGGGCGCGCACCAAGAAGCTCCAGCCGGACGAGGTCCAGAAGGGCACCTTCTCCATCACCAACCCCGGCGTGTTCGGCTCCTACATCGGTGCGCCCATCATCAACCAGCCGCAGGTGGCCATCCTCGGCGTGGGCGTCATCGAGAAACGCTCCAAGGTGATCACGCTGGACGACGGCCAGGACGTGATCGCGATCCGGACGTTGGGCATGTTGTCCATGTCCTACGATCACCGGGTGGTGGACGGCGCGGACGCGGACCGCTTCATGTCCGACGTCAAGCGCGACCTCGAGACCTTCCCGGAAGGAGCGGCCTGACCGTGGCTCGGCGCACCATCGCCGTGGACGGCGAGCGCTGGGTGGTGTACCCCGCGGGCCGGGTCACGGTATACGATCGGGACGAGTTCGGCTTGGTGTTCGAGAGGGGCGACGGCGCGGACCGGGTTCGCCGGGTGACCCGATACGCCCCGCTCGGCGCCCGGCGCTGGGACGTGGCGCTGATGGAGCTCTCCGACCGCGAGCTGGCCACGCTGTTCCGGCAGTCGCAACCCGCCTGGACCAGCCCCGAAGCCCATTACGACAAACGCGCCGGCTGAGCGCATGGGCGGTATTGACCTCCACCTGCACTCCTCGGCCTCCGACGGGGAGTGCGCGCCGGCGGACGTTCCTCGGCGCGCCCGTGAGTCAGGCTTGGATGTCATCGCGCTCACCGACCACGACACCCTGGCGGGCGTCGAAGCCGCTTCCAGGACGGGGGACCAGGTTGGGGTCACCGTGATTCCCGGCTGCGAATTCAGCGTCGCCGTGTCCTGGGGTGAGATGCACCTGTTGGCGTACTACCTCCCGGCCGGGCATGAGGAGCTGGAGGACTTCCTGGAGCGGCAGCGCGGCGAGCGGGCCGCGCGCGGGCAAGAGATGGTCCGGCGGCTGCACGGCCTGGGCCTCGAGGTCACGGACCAGGACGTGCGGGCGGCCGCCGGAAGCGGCGCCATCGGCAGGCCGCACGTCGCCAGGGCCATGGTGTCCCTGGCGCTGGTGCGAGACGTGCAGGACGCGTTCGATCGCTACCTGGCCACGGGTCGTCCCGCGTACGTGCCGAAGCGCTTGCCGCCCCTCGCGACGGTGGTGAAGCTGGTGCGTGCCGCGGGCGGGGTGACCTCCGCCGCGCATCTCGGTGAGCGGGCGGACCCGCAGAGTCTGGCCACGCTCAGACAGGCCGGCGTGGACGCGGTGGAAGTGGTGCACCCGGCGCACGACGACCGCGCCCGCCGGCGCATCGAGCAGGTTGCCCGGCGCGTGGGGCTCCGGGTCAGTGGCGGTTCCGACTGGCACGGGGAGTCGCGAGTGGACCAGCGCCGGGCGGGCCTGGGCGCCGTGACCGTGCCGGCCGCATGGGAGGAAGCGCTTCGCGCGGTTCACGAGGCCCGCCTGGCGGGCACGGAGGCCTAGACGGTGGCGGAATTGATCGCGGTTGGCGCCGAGGCGCCCGACTTTGAGCTGCCGGCGCACGACGGCACGACGTATGGCTTGCGGGACGTGCTGCAACGGCATCTGGCCTTGCTGGTCTTCTATCCCGGTGACAATACCCCTGGTTGAAACAAGCAACTCTCCGCCGTGCGCGACGAGATCGAGCAATACCGCAAAGCCAACGTCCAGCCGTTCGGGGTCAACCCGGCCGGGGTCGAGAGCCACCGCAAGTACGCCGAGAAATTCAAGTTTCCATTCCCCTTGCTGGTGGATCAGGGTCGGCAGGTTGCCAAGGCCTACGGTGCGGTGAAGCTGGGGGGCGCGGCCGTGCAGCGCAGCGTGGTCCTGGTGGGGCAGGACGGTCGCGTGCTGTTCGCCAAGCCGGGCGCGCCGGGCCCGGATGAAAGCCTGGCCGTCTTGTGAGCGGTGCCCTCGCCGGCAAGACGGTGCTGGTGACCGGCGGGGCGCGGCGCCTGGGGCGCGCCATGGTCCAGGCCCTGGCGGCCGACGGCGCCCGCGTGGCGGTCCATCACTTCGAATCCGGGGACGACGCCAGGACGCTGGTCGACGAGCTCCAACGCGCCGGGTGCGCCGCGCCGGAGTTGTTCGAGGCGGACCTCCGCGATTCGAAGCAGATCCAGGATCTCGCGCAGGCCGTGGTCCAGCGCCTGGGCCGGCTCGACGTCCTGATCAACTCGGCGGCGGTGCTGATGCGCCAGCCGTTCGGCTCCATCACGGCCGACATGTGGGACGAGGTCCTGGATCTCAACCTCCGGGCGTACTTCCTGCTGGCGCAGGCGGCGGCGCCGGCCCTGCGGGCAGCACGCGGCAAGATCGTCAATATTTCGGACGTTGCCGCGTTCGAGCCCTGGCCGTCTTACCTGCCGCATTCCATCAGCAAAGCCGGCGTGGAAATGCTGACCCGGGGCCTGGCACGGATCCTGGCGCCGGACGTCACGGTGAACGGCGTCGCGCCCGGACCGGTGCTCCTGGGCGACGACATTTCCGAGGAGGGCCGGCGCCGGCTACTGGACTCCATTCCCCTGCAACACTTCGGGACGCCCGAAGACGTGGTGCGGGCGATCCGCTACTTCGTGGCCTCGGATTATGTGACGGGCACCACGGCCGTGGTGGACGGCGGCCAGCTGGCGCGCAACCGCACCGAGGCGGTGCGCTCCTAACGGTTATGTTTCGCAAACCCGAGAAGCGGCCCGCGCGGCGCGTGCGGCCAGACCCGATTGACCGGCCAGCCTGCGCCCGTCGCGCCGTGGAGTTGTTCAATCAGGCGAAGTTCTGGGACGCGCACGAAGCGCTGGAGCAGATCTGGCGCTCGGTCCCGGATGAAGGCGAAGCCAAGGTGCTTCAAGGATTGATTCAGGCCGCCGCCGCCTTATTCCACCGGAAGCGCGGGAACTCTCACGGGGTGCGCGTTGTTGGAGAGGCGGCGTTGGACAAGCTCGCCGGGCCGCAGCACCAGGCGGTGGAGTTCGACACCGAACGCCTGTGCGCGGAATTGGCTGTGGCGCTGCGACAGGCAGGTCCGGCGCCCCAACTGCGACTGAGGACGGACTGATGGTTGAGACCAATGGCCGGTACGACGTGATCATCGTGGGCGGCGGGCCCGCGGGCCTGTGCGCCGCCATGTACGCCGGACGCGGCATGCTGAAGAGCCTGCTCGTCGAGCGGGGCCTGCCGGGCGGGGAGCTGCTCAATACCGAGGTGATCGAAGATTACATCGGCTTCGAGCACATCCTGGGGCGGGACCTGGCCGAGAAAATGACCAAGCACGCCCAGAAGTTCGGCGCCGAAATCGTGACCGACACGGTGTCCGTCGTGGAGCGCGAGCCGGACGGCACCTTCGCGGTGCGGACCGAGCTGGAGAAGACGTACCGCGCCCCGGCCGTCATCGTGACGGCGGGTGGCACCCCCACCAAGCTGGGCGTGCCCGGCGAGCAGGAATACGCGGGACGCGGCGTGTCGTACTGCGCGGTGTGCGACTGCGCGTTCTTCAAGGGCGAGGTGCTGGCCGTGGTGGGCGGCGGAGACGCGGCGGTGGAAGAAGCCGACTATCTCACGCGCTACGCGTCCAAGGTGTACATCGTGCACCGCCGCGATCAGTTGCGGGCGTCCGCCATCCTTCAAGAGCGGGCGCGGAACAACCCCAAGATCGAGTTGGTCTGGAACAAGGTGGTGGAGGAGATCGAGGGTGAAGCCCGGGGCGTTACCCAGCTCAGGCTCCGCGACACGGTCACGGGCGAGGTCTCGAAGCTGCCCGTGGGCGGCGTGTTCGTGTTCATCGGGTTCCGGCCCAACACCGGCATCGTCAAGGAGCACTTCGAGCACGACGCCCAGGGTTACATCGTGACCGACAACAACATGATGACGTCGATTCCGGGCCTGTTTGCGGCCGGGGACGTCCGGGTGCAGCTCACCCGCCAGATCACCACGGCCGTGGGCGACGCCACCACCGCCGCGATCGCGGTGGAGAAGTACCTTGCGGAACGCCGGGAGCAGGCGGCCGTTGGCGCGTCTTGACGTCATCACCCTGACCAACGGCGCGTTCGCGCAGAACTGCTACATCCTGGTAGACCGTGACGCGCGAGACGCGGTCATCGTCGATCCCGGGGAAGAAGCCGACCTGTTTCTCCGCCGCATCGCCACGGAGCGCGTCACCCTCAAGGCCGTGTGGCTCACGCACAGCCACGCCGATCACATCCTGGGAGTCGCCCACGTGGTGGAGACGACCGGCGTGCCGCTCTATTTGCATCCCGATGACCGGCCGTTGTACGACGCCCTGCCGCAGCAAAGCGCCTGGCTGGGGCTCACGCCCAACGTGCCGCCTCCGCCGGACCAGGTGCTGGCCCACGGGATCCGGCTGTCGCTCGGCGGGCTCACCTTCGAAGTGCGGCACGTACCGGGGCACTCGCCGGGCCACGTCGCGTTCGTGGGACACGGGGTGGCGGTGGTGGGGGACGCCCTGTTCGCCGGCTCCATTGGCCGCACCGACCTTCCCGGCGGCGATGCCGAAACGCTGCTCACCAGCATCCGAGAGCAGCTGCTCACGCTGCCCGACGGCACCATCGTGTATCCCGGTCACGGTCCGGCAACCACCATCGGTGCGGAACGGCGGGGCAATCCGTTCCTGACCGGCGCGGCGCGGATTGTGGGGTGAGCGGTGAGCGGTAGGCGGGGTGGGAAGGGTCGGACGCCGGCCGTTGCCCGGCGGGACCAGGTCCCCCACCCCCCGGCCCATCGTCCACCGCTCGCGGGCCAGGAGCCGCGGTGTCAGCGGTGCGGCTTCGTCGTCAGGCCCAAGCCCTGGGGCTGCAAGAACCCGTGTCCTAACTGCGGGTTCATCTATCCACTGGGCGATTGTTCAGACTAGGTGATGCAAGATTCCTGGCTGGCAACCGACGGACCACTCGAAGGACGGGTAGATCCCATGTCCGAGACCCGCAGCGAACGCGATCCCCTTGGCGAGCTGGCCGTACCGGCGCGGGCGCTGTACGGCGTGCAGACCGAGCGGGCGCGCCAGAACTTCCCCATTTCCGGCTTGACCCCCTTGCCCGCGTTCGTGGACGCCATGGTCTGGATCAAGAAGGCCGCGGCGCTCACGCACCAGGAAACCAAGCGCCTGGAGGCCAAGCTGGCCGACGCGATTATCCGGGCGGCCGACGAGGTGTTGCAGGGACAGCATCGGGACCAATTCGTGGTGGATCCCTACCAGGCGGGTGCGGGCACCAGCCACAACATGAACGCGAACGAGGTGCTCGCGAACCGCGCCAATGAGATGCTGGGAGGGAAGCGCGGCGAGTATCAGCCGGTGCATCCCAACGATCACGTCAACATGGCGCAGAGCACCAACGACACCATCCCCACCGCCATCCGGCTGGGGGCGCTGGCGATGGTTCCCCAGGTCGAGGCGGCGCTCACCAGACTGGCGGGCGCCTTCCTGGCGAAGGGGAAGGCGTTCGACGGGATCGTGAAATCGGGGCGCACCCACCTCCAGGACGCCACCCCCATCCGGTTGGGCCAGGAATTCACCGCCTACGGTCACACCGTGGAACGGCATCTCGAGCGGATCCGCCGCGCGGCGGACGACCTGAGGGACGTCGGGATCGGCGGCACGGCCGTTGGCACGGGGCTCAACGCCGAGCCACGCTACCCGGAGCTGATGGTGAAGCACCTGAACGCGATGACCGGGTTCAAGCTTCGGGTGGGTACGGACCGCGTGCAGTTGATGCAGTCCATGGGCGATGCGGCGGCCTTCAGCGCGGTGCTGCGCACCTTCGCCCTGGACCTCAACAAGATCGCCAACGATCTCCGCCTGCTGGCCTCGGGTCCCAGGACCGGCTTGAACGAGGTCCTGCTGCCGGCGGTGCAGCCCGGCTCGAGCATCATGCCCGGGAAGGTCAACCCGAGCATCGCCGAGATGGTCAACATGGTGTGCTACCAGGTCATCGGGAACGACCTCACCATTGCGGCGGCCGCCGAAGCCGGCCAGCTCGAGTTGAACGTCATGATGCCCGTGATCGCGCACAATCTGATCTTCAGTATGGGAATCCTGGCGAATGCGTGTGGGGTGCTGGCCGAGCGGTGCGTGGAGGGCATCGTAGCGAACGCGGAACAATGCGCGTATTGGCTGGAGCGCAGTCCGGCGTTGGTGACGGCGCTGGCGCCCAGGATCGGATATGCCGAAGCGGCGAAGCTGGCGAAGGAAGCGGTCGCCAAGAATCTCACCGTCCGCCAGCTGGTCATGGATAAAGGGATCTTAAAAGGGAAAGAGCTTGACGAAGTGCTCGATCTCGTCGCGATGACGGAGATCGGAGTACCGGGCGCGCGACATGCTTGATTTCGTAGCGGGCGACCCGGATATTGCGCCCAACGGGAGGTAGTTGTGCGGGTAACCACCTGGGCTGAATACGGATTGATCGTGGCGGCGCACCTGGCGCGGCGGGGTTCGGAGATCCCGGTGCCGGCGCGCGAGCTGGCGGGTCAAGAAGGATTACCGGCGGACTACGTGGAGCAGATTCTGCTCAAACTCCGCCGTGCTGGCATTGTGCGCAGTGCGCGCGGGGCGCGGGGAGGGTACACGCTGGCCCGTGCGCCAGAGCGTGTGTCCGTACGGGATGTGATCGAAGCCGCCGAGCGCCGGACCTTCCAGGTCAACTGCGACACCCATCAGGTCCACGCCAACCGCTGCGCTCCAGACGCGGACTGTGCCATCCGTCCGGTCTGGCGCGCGCTCCAGGTTCGGATTGACCAACTGCTGGACAGTGTGTCGCTGGCGGACCTGGCGCGTGGCGAGGCGGCGGTCGAAGAACTGGTGGGCCAATCCGTCTGACGCGGCGCGGTAGGTTGCGTCCTGTCGTTCTGTGAACAATGGCGAACAAAACACTCGGAAATCCCACCGACCTCACGCACGAGGAAGCGGTCCGGTACTCGCGGCACCTGTTGCTGCCGGAAGTGGGTCCGGACGGCCAGGCGCGGCTGCGGGCAGCGCGGATGCTGGTGATCGGCGCCGGAGGACTGGGGTCACCGGCCGCCCTGTATCTCGCCGCCGCGGGCGTGGGCACGTTGGGCCTGGTGGACTCGGACTCGGTGGACCTCAGCAATCTCCAGCGCCAGATTCTGCACGGCACATCCGGCGTGGGGCGATCCAAGCTGGAATCCGCCGCGGCGCGCCTCAGGGATTTGAACCCGCACGTGCGGGTCGAGGCCTTCGAGGCTCGCCTCACATCCGCGAATGCGCTCGAGATCCTGCGGGATTTCGACGTGATCCTGGATGGCAGCGACAACTTCCCCACGCGCTACCTGGTCAACGACGCCTGCGTGTTGTTGGGCAAACCCAACGTGTACGGCGCGGTCTTCCGCTTCGAGGGGCAGGCGTCAGTGTTCCACGCCACCCTGGGGCCGTGCTACCGCTGTCTCTACCCCGAGCCCCCGCCGCCGGGGCTGGTGCCCTCGTGCGCCGAGGGGGGCGTCCTGGGAGTGCTTCCCGGCATCGTGGGCTCACTGCAGGCGCTGGAGGCCCTCAAGCTGGTTCTGGGTGTCGGCGAGTCGTTGGTTGGCCGTCTGGTCCTGGTGGACGGCCTCACGCTCCGGTTCCGTGAGCTGGCGCTGCGGAAAGACCCCGCGTGTCCGGTGTGCGGCGAACACCCGACGGTGCGCGAGCTGATTGACTACGAGGCCTTCTGCGGATTGGGGGGGGAGCAGGCCATGACCGAAGCCGAAATCACGCCCCGAGAGTTGGCGGCACGGCTGCCGGAGGCCGACGTCCTGCTGGTCGATGTGCGGGAACCGTTCGAGCTGGGGATCTGTGGCCTCGAAGGGGCCCTCCACATCCCGCTGCGTGAGTTACCCGGCCGGCTGGGCGACTTAGACCCACGCCGAGAGATCGTGACCCTGTGTCACCGGGGGAACCGCTCGCTCACGGCGCGGGACATTTTGAAGGGTGCGGGCTTCGGCCGGGTACGAAGCCTCCAGGGTGGGGTGGATGCGTGGGCGGTGGAGATAGATCCCGCGATGGCGCGATACTGAGAGGCGGGGACTGCGACTGCGTAAGGGGCCAAGTTTGCCCTTCCCACTGTTCCATGCCGAAGGGGGGATTCGAACCCCCACGGGCTATTGCCCACTGCGCCCTGAACGCAGCGCGTCTACCAGTTCCACCACTTCGGCCCAGTCGCCCACTCACGCGGGCTGCGAAAACTCGCGCCCCCGGGACGGCCCGTCAACCCTGTTCCTTGACCGCTCGGAAACGATTACCTATCTTGCACTTAGCTCGTGTCTGCCCAACGTCGGCCGGGAGAGTCCGGCACCATCGTGGCCCGGAACCCGAAGGCCCGCCATGACTACCACATACTAGAGACGTGGGAGGCGGGCCTGGTGCTAACCGGGAGCGAGATAAAGTCTGTTCGGAATCGAAAGGTGAGCCTGAAGGAAGCCTACGGGACGGTCCGGAATGGTGAAGTGTGGCTCGAGAGCATGCATGTCACGCCCTACCAGTTCTCCGGCTATGCGCCCCAGGATCCCGTGCGGCGCCGTAAGTTGCTGCTGCACAAACGGGAGGTCCGGCGCCTCATTGGCGCGGTCGAGCAGAAGGGCCTCACCCTGGTCCCGCTGGATCTCCACCTGTCCGACGGCCGGGCCAAAGTCACCCTGGCCCTGGCACGGGGTAAGAAGCTTCATGACCGCCGGGAAGACCTCAAGCGTCGCGATGCCGAGCGTGAGCTGGCGCGTGAGATGAGCCCCCGCCGATGACCCTGTCGCTGCTGCTGCTGCTGCTGGTTGGCGGCGGGGCCCCGGGCCGGCCGGCGGGTTCGCTCGCCCCGTCCGCCCTCACCGTCGCGACCGCACGTGGCGAGGGCATGGTGCCGGTGCGGTCGGATCACGGGCATCCAGCGCTGGCGGCCGTACGGCTGGCACAACTCCTGCCGCTCCACCTCGAAACCAGTCCCGGCTGGGCCGTGGTCACCTTCGGTGGGCAGCGGTTCCGGTTTCTGCTCGACGCGGCGCTCTTCCTGGACGGCGACCTGGCGGTGCCCCTGGTGGGCGGGGCGTACCTGCGCCAGGACACCGTGTTCCTGCCGCTGCAGTGGTTGACCGACTACGTGCCCCGCGTGTTCCGTGAAGCGTATCGATACGACCCCCTGGCGTTCCGCTTTGAGGAAACTCACCTGGCTCCGTTGATCCGAACGGTTCCCCAGCCCCCGGTGGTCGCACCCAGGGCCGCGGTGCCACGGCCGACGTTGCCCCCCGGGAGTCCACTGAACGCGGTGCATACGGTGGTGGTGGACCCGGGTCACGGCGGGAGAGACGCGGGGAATCCCGGCCTGGCGCTGCCGCGAGGCGTGCAGGAAAAACACGTGACGCTCGCGATCAGCAAGGCGCTCAAGGAGGAGTTGGAGCGGCGCGGTGTCCGGGTCCTGCTCACGCGCACGGCCGACGTCCTCATCGATCTCCAGGAACGGGCCCGCGCGTGTTCCGGCGAGTGCGACTTGTTCGTCAGCATCCACGTCAACAGCCTCCTGCCACGACGCGGCTACCAGCAGGTCAGCGGGTTCGAGACCTACTTCTTGAACGAGGCGCGGACCGCCGAGGCGCAGCGAGTGGCCGCCATGGAGAACGAGGCCCTGCGGTACGACACCGGGTACGACCCGAGCCGCGACAACCAGTTCGCGTTCATCCTCAAGGACCTCCAGACCAACGAGTACCTGCGGGAGTCGGCGGCGCTGGCCGAGGCGGTGCAGAAGACCGGGGCGCGGGTGCATCCTGGCGACGACCGCGGCGTGTCCCAGGCGCGCTTTATCGTGCTGAGCACCGCCAGGCGCCCGGCCATCCTGGTGGAAACCGGCTTTGGCACCAACCGGGAGGATGCCCGATTCCTGGCGTCTCTGGAGGGGCAGGGCCGGTTGGCCCGAGCGATCGCGGATGGGATCGTGGCGTACCTGGTGCAGTACGAGCGCAAGATCGACCTCTCCAGCCCCCAATGACCGCGGTGGGCACCGCGCCATCGCCCATCGCCGTCTTCAGCACCACCTTTCAAAACCCGATTTTATTGGCGTCCGGCACCGCGGGCTTTGGCCGCGAAGTGGCCGGCGTCATCGCGCTCGAGGCGTTGGGCGGATTGGTGACCAAGGCGGTGAGTCCGGAGCGCCGCCGCGGGCACCCCGGCCCACGGGTGGCGGAGTTCGACGGTGGGATGCTCAACGCCGTGGGGCTGGCGAACCCCGGCTTGGAGGCCGTGCGGGAGACCGAGCTGCCCTGGCTCGCCCGGCACCTGGCTCGCGCCCGGGTGATCGTGAACGTGGTCGGCTCGGTGGTGGACGACTACGTGACGGTGGTGAACGGTTTGTCGGCGGTCCCGATCATCAGCGCGTTCGAGCTGAACGTCTCCTGTCCCAATACGTCCCGAGGGGGCGAGGAATTCGGCGCCGACGACGCGGTGCTCGGCGATCTGATGCGGCGCTGTCGCGACGCCACGCCCAAGCCCCTCATCGCGAAGCTGGCCCCGACACTGCCGGATATCGCGCGGACCGCGAGAGCGGCGGGTGAGGCCGGGGCGGACGGCTTCACGGTGGTCAATACCATCCCGGGAACCCTGTCGCAGAAGGCCGACGGGCACCGGACGCCGCGACTGGGCCACGGGCAGGGTGGGGTGAGCGGCCCGGCACTGCTCGCAGTGGGGGTGCTGGCCACCAGGCGGGTCCGCGAGGGAACCGGCAAGCCGGTGATCGGGGTCGGGGGTATACGGACCCCTGAGGATGTAGAGCAATACCTGGACGCCGGGGCGGCGCTGGTGGCCGTCGGGACCGCCGCCCTGGCGGACCCGCGGGTGCCGGAGCGTCTGGCGGCGTGGTGGAGCCGGCATTGGCGGAGCTGATTGTCGCGCTCGACGTGCTATCGGCGGACGATGCCCGGCGGCTGCTGGACCGGCTACCCGGCCTTCGCTGGGCCAAGATCGGCCCCATGTTGTTCCTGGTGGGGGGGCCGGCCCTGGTGCGGGAATGTCGGGAGCGCGAGGTGCGCGTGTTCCTGGACCTCAAGTGGCACGACATTCCGTATGCCGTGGCCGGCGCGGTGCGCGCCGCGTCGGCGTTGGGCGTGGAGCTGGCAACGGTGCATGGGTTGGGCGGCGACGCGATGGTTCGGGCGGCGGTGGAGGCGCGCGGCAGCATGAGGGTGGCCGGAGTCTCGGTGCTGACGTCGCACACGGCGGAGAGCTTCCGCCACGCGGTCGGCAAGCCCAGCGTGGAGCTCGGGGATGAGGTGGAACGGCTGGCCCGTCTGCTGGTGGGCGCGGGGGTAGATGCCATTGTGACCTCGCCGTACGAGATTACCGTGGTTCGCGCGGTGGCGGGGCCGGAGCGTTGGATTGTGGTGCCGGGCATCCGCCCGGCCGGCAGCGACGCCGGGGACCAGCACCGGAGCGCGGAGCCAAAGGCGGCGGTGTCGGCTGGGGCCACCCACCTGGTGGTGGGGAGGCCCATCACCGGGGCCCGGGAGCCCCGAGAGGTGTATCAGAGGATATGCGAGGCTATCGGCTAAGGGGCTCGGCGTTCGGGAGCATGTTCTGCTGGATGGCGCTGCTGGTGGCGCCCGTCGCGGCGCAAGGCACCCTGGAGGAGGCCGCGGAACGGGCTCGCGCGCAGTGGTTGGAGCACGATGTTGCGGGACTGGTCTCGGGCAGCGACACCATCCGGCTGCAACTTCCCGGGATGGGCTTCTCCTCGGCCCTGGGCCCGGCCCAGGCGGCCCGGTTGCTGAATCGCTACTTGGAGACGGCGCGGGAGATTGGCTTTGAGCTCCAGGGCGTGCGTCTGGCCGAGGCGGACCATGGGTATGCGGAGGGGCGCCGCCGGTACGTGGTGACGGGGACGTCGGAAGAACGCCAGGAGACCGTGTACGTGGGCTTCCGGCAGAAGGGAGGCCAATGGCGGGTGCGGGAGGTGCGAATCGTCCCCTAACCCCTCACTTGCGGCGTAGTTAGGCCCCCTCTATATTATCAGACTCGATACGAAAAAATCATGCTGTGGGGAGGCCGTCCGTTTGAAAGTCCGTTCCAGCGTCCGCGTCATCTGCGAGCACTGTAAGGTCGTCCGTCGTCGCGGTGTCACCCGCGTCATCTGCAAGCGGAATCCCAAGCACAAGCAGCGGCAAGGCTAAGCGCACATGGCCCGCATCGCCGGCGTTGACCTCCCGCGGGAAAAGCGGGTCGAGATCGCCCTGACCTACATCTACGGGGTCGGCGTGCCGACCTCGCAGCGGATCCTGGACAAGACCGGCGTGAGTCCGGATACCCGGGTCCGGGACCTCTCGGACGCGGAAGTGGCCCGCCTGCGGCAGGTCATCGAGCGCGAGGTGAAGGTGGAAGGGGCCCTGCGCACCGAAATCGCGATGAACATCAAGCGCCTGATGGACATCGGGAGCTACCGCGGCGGCCGCCACAAGCGCGGGCTGCCGGTGCGCGGGCAGCGCACCCACACCAACGCCAGGACCAAGAAGGGTCCACGCCGGGCCATTGCCGGCAAAAAGAAAGTGATGGCCAAGAAGTAGCCCATGACCCAACCCCAAGCTCCCGAACCCGCCCCCGAGGTGAAGCCGCCGGCCCCGGCCGACTCGAAGCCGGCTGCCGCGCCCGCGGCCAAGCGTGCCAAGCGCGTGGTCGAGGCCGAGGGCATCGTGCATATCACGGCCACGTTCAACAACACGCTGGTGACCATCACGGACAGCAAAGGCAACGCCATCGTGTGGGGGTCGGCCGGCAAGTCGGGGTTCAAGGGCTCCAAGAAATCCACGTCGTTCGCCGCCACGGTGGCGGCCGAGACCTGCGCCCGCGAGGCGCTCAATCTCGGGGTCCGGCGGGTGCACGTGCGGGTGCAGGGTCCCGGGGCCGGCCGCGAGTCCGCCATCCAGGCCCTCTCCAGCGCGGGGCTCCATATCCTGTCCATCAAGGACGTGACGCCCATTCCGCATAACGGGTGCCGGCCACCCAAGAAGCGGCGGGTGTAACGCCATGGCGCGCTATACCGGGCCGGTCTGCAAGCTGTGCCGGCGAGAGGGCACCAAGTTGTTTCTCAAGGGCTCACGCTGCCTGACGGAGAAGTGCGCCGTGGACCGCCGCGCCTACGCGCCCGGGCAGCACGGCCAATCCTCGGGACGGCGGCGCAAACAGTCGGAATACTCCAAGCAGCTGCGCGAGAAACAGAAGGTCAAGCGCATCTACGGGCTGACCGAGCGGCAGTTCCGGAACATCTTCGAGCGCGTGGCCCACGAGCCCGGGGTGACCGGCGAGAACCTGTTGATCGAGCTGGAGCTGCGGCTGGACAACGTGGTCCATCGCATGGGATTCGCCGCCAGCCGGCAGGCCGCGCGGCAGCTGGCCCGGCACCGGCACGTGCAGGTCAACGGCCGGACGGTGGACATCCCCTCGTATCGGCTGAACCCGGGCGACGAAGTCCGGGTCGCGCCGGCGAGCCGGGAGCTGGCCAGCGTGCAATCGTCGCTCGCCGCGCTGTCCCGCGCGGCCCCGGTGTCCTGGATCGCGGTGGACACCGAGAAGGCGACGGGGAAAATCACCGAGCGGCCCACGCGCGACGCGATTCCGGTCGCCGCGCAGGAACAGCTGATCGTCGAACTGTACTCCAAGTAACCTATGCCTATTGATCTGACTGGACTGGTCCGACCGCAGCTGGTGGAGATGACCAAGCGGGAGGACAACCCCTTTGCCGCGGAGTTCCGGCTCCAGCCGCTCGAGCGCGGCTACGGCTACACGCTGGGCAACGCGCTGCGGCGCATGTTGCTCTCCTCGTTGCGCGGGGGAGCCGTGTGGGCCTTCCGGCTGGACGGCGTGGTGCACGAGCACCAGACCGTCCCCGGCGTGGTCGAGGACATTCACCAGATCATCGCCCGTCTCAAGGCGCTGACCCTGGTGCTGGCGGAGGACGTGGACGAGGTGGTGCTCCACATCAAGGCGTCCAAAGCGGGTCCGGTACGTGCCCGGGACATCGGGCCGCACGGCTCGGTGCAGGTGCTGCAGCCGGATTACGTGCTGTTCACGCTGCAGGAAGACCGCGACATCAACGGCGAGCTGCACGTCAACAAAGGCCGGGGGTACGTCGAAGCCTCCCAGCACCCGGTGGACCGGTCGCTGCCGGTGGACCTGGTGCGGATCGACGCCATCTACAATCCGGTGCGCCGCGCCAACTTCACCGTGACCGAGACCCGGGTGGGTCAGCGCACCGACTTCGACCGGCTGACGCTCACGGTGGAGACCAACGGCGCCATTACCCCGGAAGACGCGGTGGCCTACGGCGCCGCGTTGCTCCAGGAGCACTTCCGCTACTTCGTGGACTTCGGCCGGGTGCCCATGGTCGTGGCGCAGGGCAATGGCGACGCGGGGCCCGACGCGGCCCGCCTGCGCGATCTCCTGGCCAAGCCGATTGACGAGTGCGGCCTCTCGGTCCGGTCCATCAATTCGCTGAAGAACTCCTCCATCAACACGTTGGGAGACCTGGTGCGGTACAGCGAAGAGGACATGCTCAAGGTCAAGAACGTGGGCGAGAAGGCGCTGGGGGAGATCGCCGAGCTGTTGCGGCGTGAAGGCCTCAATTTCGGCATGGCGTTCGAAGAGAGCGAAGGCAACCTGGTCGTGACCAATCCCGGCGCGGCGCCGACGGCCCACGCGGGAGCGGGCGAGGAGAGCTGATGCGCCACCGCGCGCGCGGCAGACAGCTCTCGCGGACGGCGAGCCACAAGCGGGCCACCCTCGCGAACCTGGCGACCTCGCTCCTCGAGCACGATCGCATCGTGACCACCGAGGCCAAGGCCAAAGAGCTGCGGCCCTACGTGGAGCGGCTGATCACCCTGGCGCGCCGGGGCGGGCTCCATGCCCGCCGGCAGGTGGAGCGCCGGATCAAGAGCCGCGCGGTCTCCGGCCGGTTGTTCAAGGAGCTGGGCCCACGGTTCGCGGCGCGGCCCGGCGGCTACACCCGGATCGTCAAGATCGGACACCGCCTCGGCGACGGCGCCGAGATGGCCCGGATCGAGTTGGTGGCGGAGTGACGGCGAAGGAGACGCCCAGAAACGACCACGGGGACCCTCGGGTCCCCGTTTTTTTTACCCGACCTGGGCCAGGGCGGCCCCGCGAGGCGCTTTCTGAACCCGGTTGGACTTGATACACTGGGTGCAGGCCCGGATGCGCTTGGGCTTGCCGTCCACCAGGACGCGGAGGCGCTGGAGGTTGGGGTACCACCGCCGTCCGGTCTTATTGTTCGCGTGGCTGACGTTGTGACCGAACCTCGGCCCTTTGCCACAGATATCGCAGACTCGAGCCATCAGCGACCACTCTCTGTCGGGGAATCGAAGATGCTAAACGTAGCGGGCCTGGCGGCTGACGACAAGCTGCGCGACCATGCCTAGCGCCCTGATCACCGGCATCACCGGACAGGACGGCTCCTACCTGGCCGAGTTTCTGCTGGCCAAGGGCTACCGCGTGGTGGGCGTGGTGCGGCGGACGTCGCACGATTCCTACGAGCGCATTGGCCACCTGCTGGACCGGGTGGAGATCGTCCCTGCGGACCTGCTGGACCAACACTCGCTCACCAGCGTGATCCGCGACGTCCGGCCGGATGAAGTGTACAACCTCGCGGCCCAGAGTTTCGTTCCGACCAGCTGGACCCAGCCGGTGCTCACCGGAGAGTTCACCGCCCTCGGCGTCACCCGGATTCTGGAGGCGCTGCGACTGGCACATCCGGGCGCCCGGTTCTATCAGGCCAGCTCGTCCGAGATGTTCGGCAAGGCGCAGCGCGTGCCGCAAGACGAGGGGACGCCGTTCTACCCCCGATCCCCCTACGGCGTGGCCAAGGTGTACGGGCACTGGATCACCGTGAACTACCGGGAGTCGTATGAGTTGTACGCGGTGAGTGGGATCCTGTTCAACCACGAATCGCCGCGCCGCGGCCTCGAGTTCGTCACCCGGCGGGTCTCCGACGGCGTCGCCCGCATCAAGCTGGGGCTGGCCAACGAGCTGAAGCTCGGCAACCTGGACGCGCGCCGCGACTGGGGGTTTGCCGGCGATTACGTGCGCGCCATGTGGCTGATGCTCCAACAGCCGGAGCCGGACGACTACGTGATCGGGACCGGCCGCACGCATGCGGTCCGCGAGCTGGTGGATCTCGCCTTCCGGCACGTGGGGTTGGACTGGCAGAAGTATGTGAAGGTGGATCCGGCACTGGTTCGGCCGGCGGAGGTGGATGTCCTTCAGGCCGACCCGAGCAAGGCAAGGCGCGCGCTCGGATGGAATCCGGAGGTCTCGTTCGAACAACTGGTGGTGATGATGGTTGAAGCCGACCTCCAGCGGCTTTCCCACCGGCGTTGAAGGTCCTGGTCACGGGGGCCGACGGATTCGTGGGGTCCTGGTTGATCCCGCGGCTCCAGCGGGAAGGCCACGCGGTCGTCGCGGCGTTACGCCCGCCCCCGGGGTCCGCCGGCGAGGTGGGGCTGGCGCCCGGCGTACCGAGCCTGCCCCTGGAGCTCGGTGATCCCGATTCCATCCGTGCCGCGGTCGCCACGGGCCCGGATGTGGTATTACACCTGGCCGCCGTGGCATCCGGAACCGACGCGCGGCGCGATCCGGGCTCGGCCTGGCAGGTGAACGCCGTGGGGACGGCCGGGTTGGCGGAGGAGTTGGGCCGCGTGGTCAGCGCGGGGAGGGGGAACCCGCTACTGGTGGTGGTGTCCACCGCGGAGGTGTACGGCCCCGGGCCGAGCACCCCACGGGTGGAGTCCGATCCCATCCGGCCGGTTTCGGCGTACGCCGCCTCCAAGCTGGCCGCCGAGATCGCGGCCTTCGAAGTGCACCGGCGGACCGGGTTGCGCGTGATCGTGGCGCGGGCCTTCGCCCACACGGGCCGGGGCCAAAACCAGCGTTTCGTGATTCCGGCGCTCGCCCGGCGACTGCTGATCGCCAAGCGCGCGCGCGCGCCCGCGATCAAGGTCGGGAACCTCGACCCGGTGCGCGAATTCATGCACGTTTCCGATGTGGTGGATGCCTACTGCCGGTTGCTCGCCGGTGGGCGCCCCGGGGAGGTCTATAACGTGGCGAACGGCCGAGGCATTGCGCTGAGTGACCTGCTCGAGCGCCTCATGGACGTCGTGGGTTATCGGGTGATCGCCGAGCCGGATCCCGAGCTGGTGCGGCCCGCCGACATCCCCTACCTGGTGGGGGACGCCGCCAAGCTCCGCGCGGCCACGGGCTGGTTACCGCAGGTGTCGCTGGAGGACGTGTTGGCCGAGGTCGTGGATGCCCAAGCGAACTGATCTCGAGACCATCCTCATCATCGGTTCGGGGCCGATCGTCATTGGCCAGGCCGCCGAGTTCGACTACTCGGGGACGCAGGCGGTCAAAGCGCTCAAGGAAGAGGGCTATCGCGTCGTCCTGGTCAACTCCAATCCGGCAACCATCATGACGGATCCGGAGCTGGCCGACCGCACCTACATCGAGCCGGTGACGCCGGAGTGGGTGGCGCGGGTGATCGAGCGGGAACGTCCCGACGCCGTGCTGCCCACCATGGGCGGGCAGACCGCGTTGAACGTGGCGATGGCGCTGGCCGAGAATGGAACGCTGGCCCAGTACGGCGTGGAGCTGATCGGGGCGGACCAGCGGGCCATTCGCATGGCGGAGGACCGCAAGGAGTTCGGCCTGGCGATGCAGCGCATTGGCCTTCGCGTGCCGCAGGGGATCGTGGTGGGGTCCTTGGACCAGGCGATCGAGGCGATCGAGGCGATCGGCTACCCGGCGATTCTCCGGCCGTCGTTTACGCTGGGCGGCACCGGCGGCGGCGTGGCCTACAACCGCGCGGAGTACGAGGAGCGGATCGGTCGCGCGCTGGATCTTTCACCGACCCACGCGGCCCTGGTCGAGCAGTCGGTGCTGGGGTGGAAGGAGTTCGAGCTGGAAGTGATGCGGGATTGCCGCGACAACGTCGTGGTGATCTGCTCCATCGAGAACTTCGACCCCATGGGCGTGCACACCGGCGACTCGATCACGGTGGCTCCGGCCATGACGCTGACCGACCGCGAATACCAGGTGATGCGGGACGCCGCCATCGGGATCATCCGCGAGATCGGCGTCGCCGCCGGCGGCTGCAACATCCAGTTCGCCGTGAACCCCACCAACGGCGAGATGCTGGTCATCGAGATGAACCCCCGGGTCTCTCGCTCGTCGGCCCTCGCGTCCAAAGCCACGGGGTTTCCCATCGCCCGGATCGGCGCCAAGCTCGCGGTGGGGTACACCCTGGATGAGCTGCCCAACGATATCACCAAGACCACGCCGGCCTCGTTCGAGCCGGTGCTGGACTATGTGGTGGTCAAGTTCCCCCGGTTCGCGTTCGAGAAGTTCCCCATGGCGGACGTCACGCTCACCACCCAGATGAAATCGGTGGGCGAGTCCATGGCCATCGGCCGGACCTTCAAGGAAGCGTTCCAGAAGGGGATCCGCGCGCTGGAGATTGATCGGCCCGGCTGGGTGATCGGCGCCGCCCTGAGAGACGACCGGCTGGAAAGCGAGGATGCCGCGAGTCTCAAGGCCGCGCTCCGGACCCCCACGCCGGAACGGATCTTCCAGACCAAGCGGGCCATGCTCGCCGGCCTCGGCGTGCCTGAGATCGCCGAGTGCACCGCCATTGACCCCTGGTTCCTGAGCCAGTTGTCCGAGCTGGTCGTGGCCGAGCGAGCGTTTGCCGCCTTGCCGGAGCCGGACGCGGCGGCCGTGCGGCGAATGAAACGCATGGGGTTCTCCGACCGGCAGCTGGCCGACCTCCGGGGGATCGGCGAGGACGAGTTCCGCTCCCAGCGGTGGGCCATGGGCATCCATCCCAGCTACAAGATGGTGGATACCTGCGCCGGGGAGTTCCCCTCGAGCACCCCGTATCTCTACTCGTCCTATGACGACGAGAACGAGTCCGAGCCGCTGGGCGAACAGGGGATCGTGATCCTGGGGAGCGGGCCCAACCGGATCGGCCAGGGCGTGGAGTTCGATTACTGCTGCGTCCGGGCGGGCCTGGCGTTCCGGGAGCTGGGCTATCGGACCATCATGATCAACTGCAATCCGGAGACCGTCTCCACCGATTTCGACATCTCCGACAAGCTCTACTTCGAACCGCTCACGCTGGAGGACGTGCTGGAGATCGTCCGGCTGGAGCGGCCCAAGGGCGTTGTGATCCAGCTGGGCGGGCAGACGCCGCTCAAGATGGCCAAGGCGCTGGAGGCGGCGGGCGTCCCCATCCTGGGAACCACCCCGGAGGCCATCGATATCGCGGAAGACCGCCGCCGCTTCGAGGAGCTGTCGCGGTCGCTCGGCGTCGCCCAGCCGGCGGCCGGGACGGCCATGAGCGAAGATCAGGCGGTGGCGGTCGCCAGCCGCATCGGCTACCCCGTGCTGGTGAGGCCGTCGTACGTGTTGGGTGGCCGGGCCATGGAGATCGTGTACGACGAGGGGTCGCTCCGGACGTATTTCGAGACGGCCGCGCGGGTCTCGCCCAAGCACCCCGTGCTGATTGACCGGTTCCTCGAGGATGCCTTCGAGGCCGACGTGGATGCCCTCTGCGACGGCCGCCGGTGCGTGATCGGAGGCGTCATGCAACACATCGAGGACGCCGGCATCCATTCGGGAGATTCGGCGTGCGTCTTGCCGCCGTATCTGATTGAAGAGACGGCGGTGGTCAGGATGCGCGAGCACACTCGCCAGTTCGCGCTGTCGCTCGGTGTCGTGGGTCTCATTAACGTGCAGTACGCCGTCAAGGACGGCGTGGTGTACGTGCTCGAAGTCAATCCGCGCGGGTCGCGGACGGTCCCGTTCGTGAGCAAGGCCACCGGCGTGCCGCTCGCCAAGCTGGCGGCGGCCGTGATGGTGGGGAAGTCGCTGGACGAGCTGGCCGTGCCGGACGAAGTCCCCATGCCGTATGTCGCCGTCAAGGAGGCGGTGTTTCCGTTCGCCAAACTTCCCAACGTGGACACCCTGCTGGGCCCGGAAATGCGGTCCACCGGGGAGGTGATGGGGATCGCGGATTCGTTCGGGATGGCGTTCGCCAAGGCGCAGATCGGCGCGGACGGCGCGCTACCGCTCGAAGGAGGGATCCTGGTGACGGTGAACGACCACGACAAGCCGACCGTGGCGCCCATCGTGCGCCGGTTCCACGAAATGGGGTTCCGGATTCTCGCGACCGATGGTACGGCGCGCTACCTGAACGCGCGCGGCATTCCGGCCGAGCGGGTCCTCAAGGTGTCCGAAGGCCGTCCTCACCCCGCGGATCTCATTGTGTCCGGCGAAGTCCAGCTCCTCATCAACACCCCGCTCGGCAAACTGACCCAGCGGGACGATTACTTCATCCGCCGGACGGCGTTGCAGCATCGCGTGCCGTACACCACCACCATGTCCGCCGCGAGCGCCGCCTGCGACGCGGTGCTGGCGCTGAGGAGCCGCCGAGGCTCGGTGCGCTGCCTCCAGGAGTGGTACCAGCAGGCAACCGGGGATGGAAGGCGATGGATGGGGATGGAGGGGGATGCGAAACGCGACCGCGTCATCCCCGTCCATCGTCCTCCATCGTCTTCCATCCCCGGGTCACCGTGAGGGTTGGGGTTGCTCTTTACCGGGCAGGACGGGTATGGCTGACTATTTCGCGCACGAAAGCTCGTACATCGACGACGGCGCCAGGATCGGCCGGGGCACCAAGATCTGGCATTTCTGCCATATCATGCCGGGCGCAGCAATCGGGGAGCGGTGCAGCCTGGGGCAGAACGTAGTGGTCATGCCGGGCACCAGGATCGGCAACAACGTGAAGATCCAGAACAACGTGTCGATCTACGAGGGCGTGGTCCTCGAAGACGATGTCTTTTGCGGACCGTCCTGCGTGTTCACCAACGTCCTCAACCCGCGAAGCCACGTGTCCCGCAAGGACGAGTACCGGCAGACCTTGGTGAAGCGCGGTGGCTCCATCGGCGCCAACGCCACCATCGTGTGCGGCGTGACGCTGGGCGAATTCGCCTTCGTCGGCGCCGGGGCGGTGGTCACGTCGGACGTCCCGGCCTACGCCCTCATGGTGGGCGTGCCCGCCCGCCGTGTGGGCTGGATGTGTCAGTGCGGCGAGCGCCTGCACGTGACGGGGGGCAAAGGGCGCTGTGAACGCTGCGACTCGGCGTATGAGGAGCGTGAGGGCGTTCTCCGGCCGAGCGTTCTCCGGCCGAGTTGACCCACCCGTAGGGGTACGCTAAGCTTCTCTGCTTCTTGGACTTGGAGCCGCTTTGCCGGTCCCGCTTCTCGACCTTCGGGCCCAGTTCGACGCCATTCGTGATGAAGTCCTCCCGTCCCTCCTGTCCGTGGTGGAGCGGCAGCAGTTCATCATGGGGGACGAGGTGGGCCAACTGGAGCAAGCCATTGCCGGCCTGTCCGGCGCCCGTCATGGCATTGCCTGCGCCAGCGGAACCGACGCTCTGCTGTTGTCGCTCAAAGCGCTCGACCTACAACCCGGTGACGAAGTCATCACCAGCCCCTTCACGTTCTTTGCCACCGCGGGTGCCATCTGGAATGCGGGCGGCAGGCCCGTGTTCGTGGACATTGCCCCGGACACGTATACCCTCGACGTCGCACAGGTCGAGTCGGCGATCACCCCCCGGACCCGGGCCGTGGTTCCGGTCCACCTGTTCGGCCAGATGGCGCCCGTGGAGCGGCTGATGGCGCTCGCCGAGCGGCACGGCCTCGCCGTCATCGAGGACGCGGCCCAGGCGATCGGCGCGCGGCGGCGGGTTGAGGGCGCGTGGAAGATGGCCGGTGAGCTGGGCACGACCGGCGCCTTCTCGTTCTTCCCCAGCAAGAACCTCGGGGCGTGGGGGGACGGCGGCCTGATCGTCACCCAGGATGCGACGCTGGCCGAGCGACTGCGCAGGCTGCGCACCCACGGCGGCGCCAAGCAGTACCACCACGACGAAATCGGCACCAACAGCCGGCTCGACACGCTCCAAGCCGCGGTGCTCCTTGCCAAGCTGCCGCACCTGGCGGCCTGGAGCGAGGGCCGCCGCCAGCGGGCCGCCCGCTACGACGAGGCGTTGGCCGGCGTGGACGGCCTCCGCACGCCCGTCGTGGATCCCGACAACGAGCATATCTATCACCAATACACGATCCGGGCGCAGCGGCGGGATGCGCTCAAGGCGCACCTTGGCACGCTGAGCATCGGATGTGCCGTGTACTATCCGGTACCGCTCCACCTCCAGCCGTGCTTCAGCCACCTGGGATACCGGCCGGGCCGGTTTCCCCAGGCGGAATGCGCGGCCGGTGAGGTGTTGTCGCTGCCGGTGTATCCGGAGCTTGCCGACGGGCTCCAGGACCAGGTGGTGGACGCCGTGGGGAGCTTCTACGCATGAGCAAGGTCAAGGTGGCAGTCCTGGGAGCGGGCGCCTGGGGCCGGAATCACGTGCGTACCCTGGCCGGGTTGAGCGAAGCGGACCTGGTGGCGGTGTGTGATCTGAGCCCGGCCCGCCGCGAGGATATGAAACGGCAGTATCCGGGCGTGCTGGTGACCGACCACCTGGAAGCGGCCCTGCGGGGGGCGGAGGCGGTGGTGATTGCCACGTCGGCGGGCAGCCATGCGGAGCTGTGCCGGGCCGTCATCGAGCGGCGCTTGCCGGTCCTGGTGGAGAAACCATTCACGCTGTCGGTGGCCGATGCCGAGGAGATTGCCTCGCGGGCAGACGCGCTGCGCGTACCGGTGGTCGTCGGCCATCTGCTGCTGTTCCACCCGGTGGTCGAACGGCTGCGAGCCATGCTCGCCGGGGGGGAGCTGGGCCGATTGTACTACCTCTACGGTCAGCGGGTGAATCTGGGACAGGTGCGCCCGGACGAGAACGCCCTCTGGAGCTTTGGCCCCCACGACGTCTCGGTGGCCTTGCACCTGGTGGACGGTCCGCCCGCGCGGGTGGCCGCCCAGGGTCACAGCTACCTGCAACCCGGGATCGAGGACGTGGTGTTCCTGACCATGGAGTTCGAGTCCGGCGTCATGGCGCACGTGCAGATGTCCTGGTTGGACCCGCACAAGGAGCGCCGGCTCACGGTGGTGGGCTCGAAGCGCATGGTGGTGTTCGACGACATGCAACCGCGTGAGAAGCTCAAAGTGTACGACAAGGGCGTGGACCGCCCCCCGGAATACGCCTCCTACGGGGAGAGCCTGTCCATCCGGGAGGGGGACATCTTCCTCCCGCGGATCCCTAACGTGGAGCCACTCACGGCGGAGCTGAGGCACTTCCTGGCGGTCGCGCGAGGGGAGCAGCCGCCGCGATCCGGCCCGGAGAGCGGCGTCGAGGTGGTTCGGGTGTTGGCTGCGGCTACGCAATCGCTTGCCCAGGGTGGCCGGCCGGTTGCGCTCAACGTGGCGAAGGCGGTGTGATCGTGAGTGCCGAGCAAGATCTGATCGCAAAGGCGGAGTCCCGGCAGGCCGTCTTCGGCATTATCGGCCTGGGCTACGTGGGGTTGCCGCTGGCGGTGGAGGTGGCGAGCGCCGGTTACCGGGTGATCGGGTTCGACCTCAGCCGCCAGGTGGTGGACGGCATCAACGCCGGCCGCTCGCACATTATGGATGTGCCGTCGGAGCGGCTGGCGCCATTGGCGCAGACCGGGAGGATCGCGGCCACCGCCGACGCGAACCGCCTGGCCGAAGCGGACGTGGTGTCCATCTGCGTGCCCACGCCGCTTTCCAAGACCAAGGACCCGGACATTTCCTACGTCATGGCCGCGGCCCAGTCGCTGCGGGGCGTGGTCCGCGCCGGACAAGTGGTGATCCTGGAGAGCACCACGTACCCGGGTACCACGCGGGAGCTGTTCCAGCCGGTGTTCGAGCACGCGGGCCTCAAGGTGGGCGTGGACGGGTTCCTCGCCTTCAGTCCCGAGCGGGTAGACCCGGGGAATCCCACCTGGCAGACGCGCAACACCCCCAAGGTGGTGGGCGGCCTGACGGAGGCCTGCTTGCGGGTGGTGATGGCGCTCTACCGGCCGGTGTTCGAGCGACTGGTCCCGGTATCCTCGCCCGAGGCCGCCGAGCTGACCAAACTGCTGGAGAACACCTTCCGCAGCGTGAACATCGGCCTGGCGAACGAGATGGCCATCGTGTGCGACAAGCTGAGCGTGGACGTGTGGGAGGTCATCGAGGCGGCGGCGACCAAGCCGTTCGGGTTCATGAAGTTCACGCCCGGACCGGGGCTGGGCGGTCACTGTATTCCCATTGACCCGCATTACCTGGCGTGGAAAATGCGCGGCCTGAATTACAAGACCCGCTTCATCGAAGTCGCGGCCGAAGTCAACTCCGAGATGCCGGCCTTCTGGGTCCGGAAGGTGGCCGAGCGGCTGAACCAGGACTCCAAGCCGGTCCGCGGCTCCCGGATTCTGGTGTTGGGTGTGGCCTACAAGAAGGACATTGACGATCTGCGTGAAAGCCCGGCGCTGGACGTGATTCGGTTGTTGCTCGCGCAGGGTGCGGACGTCAGCTATCACGATCCGCACGTGGCCGAGTTCCATGAGGACGGCCACCGGCTCACGTCCATTCCCCTGAGCCCTGAGACCGTGCGTGCGGCTGACTGCGTGGTGGTGGTTACGGACCACACCGGCGTGGATTACCGGATGCTGTGCCGTGAAGCCCGCGCCATCGTGGATACGCGCCACGTGCTGAGCGCGTACACCCGCGCGTGAAAGTCGCCGTTGTGGGGACCGGGTACGTGGGCCTGGTGGTGGGGGCCTGCCTGGCGGAGACCGGCAACGACGTCGTCTGCGCCGACGTGAGCGAAGGGAAGATCGCGCAGCTCAAGCGCAATCAGCTCCCGATCTACGAACCCGGCCTGGAGCCGCTGGTGGTCCGCAACCAGGCCGAAGGCCGCCTGCATTTCACCACGGATGTGGGCGCCGCGGTCCGCGCGGCGGAGGTGATCTTCATCGCCGTGGGCACGCCGCCGGGCGAAGACGGGTCGGCGGATCTGCAGCATGTGCTGGAGGTAGCTCACACGATCGGCCGGCATATGCATGGGCCCAAGGTGGTCATCACCAAGAGCACGGTCCCGGTGGGGACGGCCACAACAGTCCGCGAGGCCATCGCGCAGCACACGTCGGAGCCGTTCCACGTGTGCTCCAACCCGGAGTTCCTCAAGGAGGGCGCGGCGGTCGAGGACTTCATGAAACCGGACCGCGTGGTCATCGGCGTGGACTCGGATGAGGCGGCCCAGGTGCTGAGCGAGTTGTACGCGCCGTTCGTGCGTACCGGCAACCCGCTGCTCTTCATGGACGTCGCCTCCGCGGAGCTCACCAAGTACGCGGCCAACGCCATGCTGGCTACCCGGATCTCGTTCATGAATCAGATCGCGGAGTTGTGCGAGCGCGTGGGCGCCGACGTGACGCTGGTGCGCAAGGGCATCGGCAGCGATCGGCGGATCGGCTCCGCCTTCCTGTTCCCGGGGCCGGGGTATGGCGGTTCCTGTTTTCCCAAGGACGTGAAGGCGCTCATCAAGACGGCCGACGACAGCGGCGTGCCCTTCGACCTCCTCAAAGCGGTCGAGGCGGTGAACACGCGGCAGAAGCGGCGGCTGCTCGAGAAGCTGACACAGCTGCTGGGACCGGACCTCGCCACCAGTACCGTCGCCGTGTGGGGGCTGGCCTTCAAGGCGGAAACCGACGACATGCGGGAGAGCCCCGCGATCCACCTGATTGCCGGCCTGCTGGACGCCGGGGCGACGGTCAATGTGCATGACCCGGCGGCCATCGGGCAGGCGAAGCAGGTGTTCGGCGATCGGATCTGCTACTTCGAGCACCAGTACGACGCCCTCAAAGGCGCCGACGCCCTGGTCATCGTCACCGAATGGCTGCAGTTCCGGAATCCCGACTTCCCGCGGATCAAGGCCCTGTTGCGGCGGCCGGTGATTGTGGACGGCCGCAACCTGTACGATGCCGAGAAGATGCGGTCGCTCGGGTTCTCGTACACCTGTATCGGGCGGGTGCCCGCCTGATGCGGATCCTGGTCACGGGAGCGGCGGGCTTCCTCGGCTCCCACTTATGTGACCGCCTGATCGCGCTGGGGCACTCGGTGGTGGGGATGGACAACCTCATCACCGGGAATGCCCGGAACGTTGCGCATCTCACCGGCCACCCGGCCGTGACCTGGATCGCGCACGACGTGAGCCGCTACATTACCGTGGACGGCCCCCTGGACGGCGTGCTGCATTTCGCGTCTCCGGCGAGTCCGGTGGACTACCTCAAGTTCCCCATTCAGACGCTCAAGGTGGGCTCCCTGGGGACCCACAACGCCCTGGGTCTGGCCAAGGCCAAAGGGGCCAGGTTTCTCCTGGCGAGCACGTCCGAGGTGTACGGCGACCCGCAAGAGCATCCCCAGCAGGAGGCGTACTGGGGGCACGTCAACCCCATCGGCCCCCGGGGCGTGTACGACGAAGCCAAGCGCTTCGCGGAGGCGCTGACGATGGCCTATCACCGAAGTCACGGGCTCGACACCCGCATCGTCCGCATCTTCAACACCTACGGTCCCCGGATGCGGCCTCAGGACGGACGGGTGGTGTCCAACTTCATCGTGCAGGCGCTGCAGGGCGAGCCGCTCACGATCTACGGCGACGGCTCCCAGACCCGCTCGTTCTGCTACGTGGATGACCTGGTCCAGGGCATCGTCCTGGCGTTCGAGCGCGCCGGATCGGACCCCGTGAACCTGGGAAACCCCGGAGAATTCACGGTGCGCGAGCTGGCGGACCTGGTGGTCCGGCTCACCGGCACCAAGGCGCCCGTCATGTTCCGGCCGCTTCCCGAGGACGACCCCAAGCAGCGCCGGCCGGACATCTCCCGGGCCAAACGGGTGCTGGGGTGGGAGCCCGCGGTGGAGCTGGAGGATGGACTGGGCCGCACCATCGAGCACTTCCGGGAGGTCGTGGCGTGACGCCACTGGTGGTGGTCACCGGCGCGGCCGGGTTCATCGGATCGCACGCCTGCGCGGTGCTGCTCAGGGCGGGGTGGCGCGTGGTCGGACTGGACAACTTCGATCCCTGCTATCCCCGCTGGCTCAAGGAGCTGGCTCTGCGGCCCTTGCTGGCGTCGCCGGCATTCCAGTTCGTGGAGGCGGACGTGCGCGATCCGACGGCGGTGGCCGGGTGTCTGGAAGGCGCCACGGCGGTGGTGCATCTGGCCGCGCGCGCCGGCGTGCGCGAGAGTGTGGGTCGGGCGGCGGCGTACCGGGATCTCAACGTCGGCGGGACCCGGACGGTCCTGGATGCGTGCGCTCGGGCCGGGGTGCGGCGCCTGGTGTACGCGTCCTCTTCATCGGTGTACGGCGCCACGACGCCTCCGTTCACGGAGCATGCCGGGTTGCCACCGGCGGCGTCGCCGTACGCGGCGAGCAAGCGGGAAGGTGAGGAGCTCTGCCGCGAGTTCGCCGCCGCTCGCGGCCTGCGCGCGGCGATCCTGCGGTTCTTCAGCGTCTATGGCCCCGGTCAGCGTCCGGATCAGGTGTTACACCGGTTTGCGCGACGGGCCACCCAGGGCGGATCGCTGCCGCTCTTTGGCGATGGGTCCTCGGAGCGGGATTACACTTATGTCGGTGACGCGGCGGAGGCCGTGGAGGCCGCGGTGCGCTGGACCGGGGCCGTGGCGGCGGGGGCGGAGCCGTTCAACATCGGCAGCGGTCGCGCCACGCGGTTGAGTCAGCTGGTGTCGCTGCTGGCCAAGGCGCTGGGCACGCAGCCGGCGGTGGCGCCCGGGCGGGTGCACCCGGCCGATGCGCCCCGGACCCGAGCGGACATCTCCCGGGCGCGGCGCATCTTGGGCTGGACGCCCACGGTATCGTTGGAAGTGGGGATCCCTGAGTTCGTCCGCTGGTACGAGGTGGTCTATGGACGTGAGCCCGTCGCAGTTACTTGACCAGGCGAAAGAGCGTTTCGCGCTCGAAGACTACTACGGCTGCGTCCACCTGCTCGAGGAGCTGGTGGGAACCGGTCGCGCGTACGCGGATGCCCATCATTTGTTGGCGTTGTCGTATTTCTTGGTGGGCCAGGCGGAGAAAGCCCTGGGCTCGGTGGACGATGCGCTCAAACTCAACCCGCGATACCTGGAAGCGTTGATGCACCGCGGCGTCATCCTGAGCGCGCTGGGGCGCGCCCAGGAAGCGGACCAGGCGTTTGAGGCCGCCCGCGCCGCGGGAGGCGGGGATCGAGGTGGGATGCCGGCGCACCACGCCTCCCAGCTGGCGAACCAGCATGCCGCGCTGGGAGAGGCCTACGCGGCGGCGGGGGTGCCAGGGGAAGCGATCGGGCAATATCAGACGGCGCTGCGTCTGGGGCCGTCGTTCCAGGACCTTCGCTACCGCCTGGCGCAACTACTGCTGGAAGCCGGGAGGGCGCCCGAGGCCCGCGGAGAGCTGGAGACGCTGGTCGGCGCGCGCCCCCAGTCCGTCGAGGGGCGAGCCGCGCTGGGCCTGGCCTGCTATCTGGCCGGCGACGTGACGGCCGCCCGGGACATCTGGACCGCGTTGGCCAAGGAACGGCCCGGGGACACGCGGGTGAAGGCCTACCTCAGCATGCTGAAGCGCGGGACGAAATGATGCGGGTGGTCCGGGGCGCCTGGGTGGCGACGGCGGTGGTGCTTCTGGCGGGGTGCACCGGGGCGGCGGCGGACCACGAACGGCTGGGCGACCGCGCCTATGCCGAAGGCCATTTCGCGGATGCGCTGGTGGAGTACCGGCTGGCTGTGAAACAGGGCTCCACGGCGCTCCTTCGGGCCAAGGCCGGGGCCGCCGCGCTCCACGTGGGTGACCTGGTCGCCGCCGCCGAGGAATACCGCGCACTGGCGGAAGAAGGCGGGCCGCAGCGGGTCACCGAGGGTGCCGATGGGCTGGAGCTGGTGGCCAAAGCCGCGGTGGAACACGACGACCGGGCGGGGTTGGCCGCCGCGTTGACCGGGCTCCGGGAGGTCGCGCCGGGCCGGGCCTTGGGCGCGTTCGCCCGGCAACTGGCCCAGACGGCGGGGACGGAGCCCCGGAGCGCCGAGGCGCTGAACGTCCTTCCCTATGCCGCGGCCGCGGCCGGCGACGCGCGGCGCGAGGATTCCCTCATGTTCGTGTATGCCTCGGCCCTGGAGCGCTTCGGTCGCTGCGAGCAAGCGGTGCCGGTCTTCGAAGCGGTCGCGCGCCGGAAACGGGAGCCCGCGGTCACGGCGCCCGCGCGACGGCGCCTGACGAGCTGTGCCTTGGCCCTGGGCCGGCAGGCCCTGGACTCCGGCAAGGCGGAACGGGCTGAGGAATGGTTCCGGCGGGCGGCGGCGGGCGATGAGCGGGATGCGTTGGCGCGGGCGGCGTACATCGGGATTGGCGACGTGTTGTTCGCCCGCGGAGCCTATGCCGAAGCGGCGGAGGCCTACCAGCGGGCACTGGCCGACGCGGCGCCGGGTGATTCGCTGGCGCAGATCGCCGCCGACAAGTTGAACCAGGTGGCCAACGCGGGCGCGGTGATCCGATGACCGCGGCGGGGGTGTGGTCCCGAGGGCGCACACCGGTGGTGGTCCTTGGGGTGGCGCTGCTGTGCGCCTGTGGCGGGGGATCGCCCGATCCGGTCCCCATGGTGGCGGTGGATACGCTCCTGGTCCAGGCGATGCAGCACTACCGGCGCGGCGATTGCACCGGTGCGCGGGACGCCTTCCGCCTGCTGGAAGGGGGGCTGCCAGCGAGCGCCCCCACCCTGGCGCAGGTCAGGTACTACCTGGCGGAATGTGATTTCGCCGATGGCCTGTACCTGGAGGCGGCCCGGCAGTTCCGGCGGGTCGCCGACGAGTACGGGTCCCACCCGCTGGCGGCTGACGCGCTGCTCCGCGCGGGCGACGCGCAGGCCGCGCTCTGGACCGACGCCGAGCTCGACCCCGAGTACGGTCGCGCCGCGGTCACGACCTACCAGGAGTTGGTGGCGCGCTTCCCCGACAGCCGCGCGGCGGCGCGGGCTCGTGCCAAGGCGCTCCGGCTCATGGACATGTTCGCGGATAAGGAGTACCGGAACGGGCGCTTCTATTTGCGGCACAAAGCGTACGACTCGGCGATTCTGTACTTCCGGAGCGTGGTCGCCGAGTACCCGCAGTCGCGGTTCGCGGCCCAGGCCCTGCTCAGGCTGGTGGACATCTACCGCCTCCTGGAGTACGCCGACGAGCGGCGCGAGACCTGCGAGCACCTGCATCGGTACTACCCGCAGACCGGAGGGATCGCCCGGGTCTGTCCTCCGCCGGCGGATACCACGGGCGCGCGTTGAAGGTCGGCGTCTTCGGAGGTTCGTTCGACCCGGTGCACCTCGGGCACCTGGTGGCGGCCGAGGGCGCGGCGGAGCAGCTCGAGCTGGATCAGGTCCGCTTCGTGCCGGCCGGCCGGCACCCGTTCAAAACGGGACATCACGCCTCGCCCGACCACCGCGTGGCCATGGTGGACCTGGCGATCCGCGGCAACCCGCGGTTCTTGCTGGACCCGCGCGAAGCGCAGCGCGCGGGACCGTCCTACATGGTGGACACGCTCCGCCAGCTGCGCACCGAAGCGCCGGGGGACTCGTTATTCTTGCTGATTGGCGCGGACGCGGCCCGGGAGCTGCCAGCCTGGCGCGACGTGGACGCCGTCGCCGCGGTCGCGGTCATCGTGATGCTGACCCGGCCCGGCGCGGCCGCTCCGGCGCACCCGCTGATCGGACGCATCCTCGAGGTGCCGGGCATCGACATCTCGGCGACGGCGGTCCGGGACGCCGTGCGGTGCGGCGCATCGATCCGCTACCTCGTGCCCACCGCCGTCGAGGACTACATCCGGACACACGGGTTGTATCGTGACTGAGACGCATGCTTAGGAAGCTGGTGACATCGGTCGTGGGCACGCGCTTCGATCGGGAGGTGAAGCGCATCCGCCCCATCGTGGATCGCATCCACGAGCACGAACGTCGCCTGAAGGACCTCAGCGACGCCGAGATCCAGGCGCAGACCGCCAGGCTCAAGGGCCTGCTCAAGGCGCGCGTGGGCGAGACGGAGGAGCGGCTGGCGCAGCAGCGCGAGGCCAAGCGGCGATGCGCCGATGCGGCGGAGCGCGAACGCCTCGACAAGGAGATTGTGACCCTCGAGCGCGCGCTCAAGACCGAAACCGACCTGGTACTGGAAGAGCTGCTGCCGGAAGCCTTCGCGACGGTTCGCGAGGCGTGCCGCCGGCTGCTGGGCAGCACGTTGGTGGTGACCGGTCATGAAATGCCGTGGGACATGGTGCCATACGACGTGCAGTTGATCGGGGGCATCGTGCTGCACCAGGGCCGGATCGCTGAGATGGCCACCGGCGAAGGGAAGACGCTGGTCGCCACGCTTCCGCTGTACGTCAACGCGCTGGCCGGCCGCGGCACCCACCTGGTGACGGTCAACAACTACCTGGCCCGGCGCGACTCCCAGTGGATGGGGCACCTGTTCCGGTGGCTGGGCCTCACGGTGGGCTGCATTGACGACACCGAGCCATCCACGCCGGAGCGGCGGGCCGCGTATCTCTGCGACGTGGTGTACGGGACCAACAATGAGTTCGGGTTCGATTACCTGCGCGACAACATGGTGTTCACCCTGGAACAGCGGGTGCAGCGCGGGCACTACTACGCCATCATCGACGAAGTTGACAGCATCCTGATCGACGAAGCCCGCACGCCGCTGATCATCTCCGGGGCGGTGGGCAACGAAGTGGACGCCAAGTACGCCGAGTTCAACCAGCAGGTGATCCACCTGGTGCGCAAGCAGACCGCGGTGGTGAACCAGCTGATCGCGGAAGCCGAGCCGCTGCTGGAAACGGAGGAAACCCAATACGACGCGGCGGTCAAGCTGTTCCAGGCGCAAAAGGGGAGCCCCAAGAACAAGCGCCTGATGAAGCTGCTGCAGGAGACCGGCGTGAAGCAGCTGGTGCAGCGGGTCGAGCTGGACGTCATCGCGGACCGCAAGCTTCCCGCCCGGGAGCAGCGCCTGCGCCATCTGGAGGAAGGCCTCTACTTCGTGATGGACGAGCGGGGCCACGCCGTGCACCTCACGGACATGGGCGTCGAGACGATGAGCCCCGACGACCCGACGCTGTTCGTGATCCCCGACATCTCGGAGGAGTTCGGGCGGATCGATCACGACGAGGCGCTGTCGCCCGAGGAGAAGCTGGAGCGGCGCCGCACGCTCGAGGCCGAATACGCCGCCAAGAGCGAGAAGCTGCACATCATTCACAAGCTGCTCCAGGCGCACGCCCTGTACGAGAAAGACGTGGACTACGTCATCCAGGACGGCCAGGTTTTCATCGTGGACGAGTTCACCGGGCGGATCATGCACGGGCGGCGGTGGTCGGACGGGCTGCACCAGGCGGTGGAGGCCAAGGAAGCCGTGACGGTGCGTGGTGAAACGCAGACCATGGCCACCATCACCATCCAGAACTACTTCCGCATGTACGAGAAGCTGGCCGGGATGACCGGCACGGCCGAAACGGAAGAGAACGAGTTCTACCAGATCTATGGGTTGGAGGTCATGGTCATTCCCACCAACCGGCCGGTCCGGCGGGTGGACAACCACGACCTCATCTACAAGACCCGGCGCGAGAAGTACAACGCGATCATTGACGAGGTGGTCCGCCATCACGAACGCGGCCTGCCGGTGCTGGTGGGCACGGTGAGCGTGGAGGTGTCGGAGACCCTGGCGCGCATGCTCAAGCGTCGGGGATTGAAGCACGAGGTGCTGAACGCCAAGCAGCACCAGCGCGAGGCCGAGATCGTGATGTTTGCGGGCCGGCCCGGGGCGATCACCATTGCCACCAACATGGCCGGCCGCGGGACCGACATTAAGCTCGGGCCCGGCGTCAAGAAGTGTCAGGTGTGCGGCATCAAGTCCCGCCTGGCGCCGTTCGGCCAGCAGATGGAGAAGCCGGATCTCACCGACGCCAAGATCAAGGAGCTGGGCTGCAACGAGGACCCACCGTGCGGGCTGGTGATCATCGGCACGGAGCGCCACGAGTCCCGGCGCATTGACCGCCAGCTGCGCGGCCGCTCGGGGCGCCAGGGCGACCCGGGCGGCAGCATCTTCTTCCTGGCGCTGGAAGACGACCTGATGCGCTTGTTCGGCTCGGACCGCATCGCGCGCTGGATGGACAAGACCGGGGCGGAGGAGGGCGAGGTCATCACCCACCCCCTGGTCACGCGGGCCATCGGCAACGCGCAGAAGCGGGTGGAGTACCAGAATTTCCAGTCGCGCAAGCGCCTCCTCGACTACGACGACGTCATGAATCAGCAGCGGGAAGTGGTCTACTCGCTGCGCCTGTTCGCGTTGGAGGGGGGGGAAGACCTCAAGGCCGAAGCGGTGCGGATGATCGAGACCTCGCTCACGCGGTTCGCGGAGGAGCATACCGAGGGCGAGCCGGGCGAATGGGATCGGAAGCTGATCGCCACCGATCTGGTCATGCGCTACCTGATCTCGGCGCCGGACGTGGAAGATCCTGCCAAGGTCCCGGGCGCCCATGAGCTGCGGGCGCTGCTGCGCCGGGTGGGTCACGAGGCGTTCGAGGCCAAGCTGTCGTCCTGGGATGAACTGGGCCGCCGCTACGGGCTGGAGCACCTCTCGGAGCGATTGCTGGCCGACGTGATGCTCCGGGTGCTGGACGAAAAGTGGAAGGACCACCTCTACGACATTGACCAGTTGCGCAACGCCATCCACTACCGGGCCTGGGGTCAGAAGGACCCGCTGGTCGAGTACAAGAAAGAGGCGTTTGAGATGTTCGTGGACCTGATGCACGACATCCGGTCCACGTTTACGGAGCGGTTTTTCAAGCTGCAGGTGCAGTTGACGCCGGGCCCGGCGGGTCCGCCGCCCCGAGGTCCGAGCGGAGGCGGGGCGCCGGCGCGCCGCCCGCGGGTGGAGGGAGGCAAGGAACGCCTGCCGGATGATGCGGATCTGATGGTGCCGGGCGCCGCCCGGAGCCGGGCGCCGGCCGCCCTGGCCACCAACCGCAATCCGGACGGCAGCGTGGCCCAGCCCGCAGAGCGGCTGGCTCAGGCCCGCGCCGTGCCTAAGGTGGGGCGAAACGACCCCTGCCCCTGTGGTAGCGGCAAGAAGTACAAGAAGTGCCACGGGGCGGGGGCGTGAGAGCTGGGGTGATCGCCTGATCGCCTGACCGTCTGACCGCCCGACCGCCTGTCCGCCTGTCCGCCTGTCCGCCCGCACTCCTCCGGTCCGTTCCGCGTAGTTTCGGTGGGTGCTGGAGATTCCTCGGCATCAAGCTTCCCCAATGCGCCTGGCCGAATCCCGGCCGGCCGAGCGGCCCCGCGAACGGCTCCTCGGTCTGGGCCCCTCCGCGTTGACCTTGGTGGAGCTCCTCGCCATTGTCATAGGGACGGGAACGTCTCGGGCGGATGCCCGGGCCGTGGCCGAACAGCTGCTGGGCGCCGCCGGCGGGACCCTGCGGGGGCTGGCCCGGCAACCGGCGGGCGCCCTGGCGGCGATCTCCGGCGTGGGACGGGCCAAGGCCGCCCGGGTCACGGCCACCCTGGAGCTGGCCCGGCGGCTGCTGGCGGAAGACCGCGAGCCCGAGGTGCCGGTCCGCTGCCCGGCTGACGTGTACCGCTGGTGCCGCGCCGCCCTGTGCGATCTGGTCGTCGAGGAGTTTCGCTTGCTGACCCTGGATGCCCAGCACCGGATCACCCGGGACCTCTTGGTGACGCGGGGGACCCTGACCAGCTCGCTGGTGCACCCCCGGGAGGTGTTCCGGCAGGCGATCGCGGAGGCGGCGGCGGGGGTGATCGTGGTGCACAACCACCCCAGCGGGGACCCCACGCCCTCGGCCGAGGACCGGGCGGTGACCCGGCAACTGGTGGAAGCGGGGCGCCTGCTGGATGTGCCGGTGTACGATCACCTGATCGTGGGCGCGGACCGCTACTTCAGCTTCGCGGAGGCGGGATTGTTGTGACGAGTGCGCTGGCAGGGGTTGACGCGGGATTCGCCAAGGCGCTGGCCGACCGGAAGGACCGGCTCGACCTCGGGCTCATCGAGCGCGCCTTCGAGTTCAGCGCCGCGGCGCACCGGGGACAAAAACGCCTCTCCGGCGACGATTTCATCTCGCATTCGGTGGAGGTCGCCAAGATCCTGGTGGATCAATACCTGGATTCGGTGACCATCGCGGCCGCCCTGCTGCACGACGTGGCCGAAGACGCCGACGTTTCCGTCAACGGGATCCGCGAGGCGTTCGGCGACGAGGTGGGCGGGATCGTGGACGGGCTCACCAAGATCTCCAGCCTGACCTTCCGCTCCAACGAAGAAGAACAGGTCGAAAACTACCGGAAGCTGCTGCTGTCGATCGCCCGGGATGCCCGCGTCATCATGGTCAAGCTGGCGGACCGGCTCCACAACATGCGGACCCTGGAGCACCTCCCGCGGGAGGCGCAGCATCGGATCGCCGTGGAGACCCGCGAGATCTACGCCCCGCTGGCACACCGCTTCGGCATGGCCGGCATCAAGGCGGAGCTGGAGGACCTGGCCTTCAAGTTCCTCGAAGAGGACGACTACCGGTCGCTGGTGAAGAAGATCCAGGCCCGGCGCGCCCAGCGCGAGGAGATGGTGGACCGGCTCAAAGTGCCGCTGGAGGAGGCCCTGAAGCGCTCCGGGATCGCGGACGTCGAGGTCACCGGCCGTCCCAAGCACCTGTGGTCCATCTATAAGAAAATGCGCCAGCGGAACAAGCCGTTCGAGGAGATTTACGACCTCATGGCGGTGCGGGTGCTGGTGCACAGCGTGGCGGACTGCTACCACGTGCTGGGCGTGATTCACCACCACTGGACGCCGTTGCAGGAGCGGATCAAGGACTACATCGCTTCACCCAAGTCCAACGCGTACCAATCCCTGCACACCACCGTCTTCGGTCCTGGTGGACAGCTCTACGAGATTCAGATCCGCACCCGGGAGATGCACCGGACGGCGGAGTTCGGGATCGCCGCCCACTGGGTGTACAAAGAAGGCAAGCGGAGCGACGCGCTGGACACGCGGTTCGCGTGGTTCCGCCAGCTGCTGGAGCTGCAACAGGATGCCCGGAGCCCCCAGGAATTCCTCGAATTCCTGAAGGTGGACCTGTACCAGGACGAGATCTTCGTGTTTACGCCCAAAGGGGACGTCAAGCGGCTCCCCCAGGGCGCCACCGCCATCGACTTCGCATTCGCCGTCCATACGGAAGTGGGCCTCCACTGTCAGGGCGCCAAGGTGAACGGCCGCATCGCCCCGCTGCACCGGCCGCTCAAGAACGGCGACACGGTCGAAATCCTCACCTCGCCGCAGGCCCGCCCCAGCAAGGACTGGTTGATTCACGTCCGCACCGCGCGGGCGAGGAACCAGATCCACCGGTGGATCCGGCAGGAGGAGGCCGAACGCTCCATCAGCCTGGGACACGAGATCGTGGAACGGGAACTGCGGCGCCGGCGGCTGGCGCTCCCCGGCGACGAGGTGGTGGAACGCGCCGCCGCGACGCTGTCGGTGGGCGGGGCGGACGGATTGTATCGTGCCGTGGGCTCCGGCGACGTGCCCATGGGGCAGGTGATCCGGGCGCTCTTCCCGAACCAGGCGGTCGAGGAATTGCAGCCCCCCAAACCCACGGTGGTGGGCCGGGTGCTGGACCGCTTCCGGCTGGGCCGGGGGGTTCGCATCCAGGGCGTGGACGGCCTGATGGTGCGGTACGCGCAGTGCTGCCAGCCGGTGCCCGGCGACGGCGTGGTGGGCTACGTGACCCGGGGACGGGGCATCTCCATTCACCGCGCCGACTGTCCCAACCTGCTCACCGTGCCCGACGGCGGCGAGCGGCGGGTGGAAATCGACTGGCAGCACCAGAGCGGCGAGGTCTTCGTGGTATGCCTGGGCGTGAGCGGTGAAGACCGACGAGGTCTGTATGCCGACCTGATGACCGCCGTCTCGGGGACCGGCACCAACATCAAGAAGGCGGACCTCAACACCAAAGACGGCGCCATGTTCGGCACCGTGCTGGTGGAGGTCGAGAACCAGGCCCACCTGACCAAGGTCATGCGGGCGATGCACCGGGTGAAGGGCGTCACCTCGGTGGACCGCCGCGAACCGGCCAGTCGCACGGAGCGGAGTTCCTGAGCGCCTTCGATCTCCAACTCCCCTTTGCCCTAGCGGGTGACCAGCCCCAGGCCGTCGCCCGCCTCACGGAAGCGCTGCAGGGCCGCCGGCCCTACCAGACCCTGCTGGGGGTGACCGGCTCCGGCAAGACGGTCACCATGGCCAGCGTGATCGCGCGCCTGGGCCGGCCCACGCTGGTGCTGTCGCACAACAAGACCCTGGCGGCGCAGCTCTACGGGGAGCTCAAGTCGTTCTTCCCGCGGAACGCCGTCGAGTACTTCATCTCCTATTACGACTACTATCAGCCCGAGGCCTACGTCCCGGCCACGGACACCTATATCGCCAAGGACGCGTCGATCAACGAAGACATCGAGGCGCTCCGCCTCCGGGCCACATCCAGCCTGATGGAGCGGGAGGACGTGGTGATCGTGGCCACCGTCTCGGCGATCTACGGCTTGGGCGACCCGGCCGAGTACCGCGCGTTGATGGCCACGGTGTCGGTGGGCGAAGAGCGCTCGCGCGACGCCATCCTGGAGGCCCTGGTCCGCATTCATTACCGCCGCAACGATGCGTCGCTGGAGCGGGGCGCCTTCCGCGTGCGGGGGGATACCATCGAGGTGTTCCCGGCCTATGAGGAGCAGGCGGTCCGGATCGAGTTATGGGGCGATACGGTCGAGCGGATCGCCAAGATCCACGCGGTGACCGGCAACCTGATCGCGACGCTGGAACGCTGCGCCATCTATCCGGCCACGCACTACGTGGTGCGCCGCCCCGCGCTGGAAGCGGCGGTCAAGGCCATTCGCGCGGAGCTGGCCGAGCGCCTCGCGGACCTGCGTGCCGCGGGAAGGCTCCTGGAGGCGCAGCGCCTCGAATCCCGCACGCATTTCGATCTGGACATGATGATCGAGATCGGGACCTGTGCCGGGATCGAGAACTACAGCCGCCATCTCAGCGGCCGCCGGCCGGGCGAGCGGCCCGCCTGCCTGCTCGACTACTTCCCGGCGGAGTTCCTCACCATCATCGACGAATCACACGTCACGCTGCCCCAGCTGGGCGGCATGTACGAGGGCGACCGGTCCCGAAAGAGCACCCTCGTGGAGTATGGCTTCCGGCTGCCCTCCGCGCTGGACAACCGGCCCCTCAACCACCACGAGTTCATGAGCCTGGTGCCCACGATCGTGTTCGTGTCCGCCACGCCGGGCGACCTGGAGCTGCGGCTGTCGGGCGGCGAGGCGGTGGAGCAGATCATCCGGCCCACGGGTCTGGTGGATCCCCGGGTCGACGTGCGGCCGGTGGCGGGCCAGGTGGACGATCTGCTGGCGGAGATCCGCCGCTGTGCCTCGGGGGGCGAACGGGTGCTCGTGACCACGCTCACCAAGCGCATGGCTGAAGATCTGACCGACTACCTGCAGCAGCTGGGAGTCCGAGTCCGCTACATGCACTCGGACATTGACGTCATCGAGCGGATGGAGATCGTGCGGGGCCTGCGGCTGGGCGAGTTCGACGTGCTGGTGGGCATCAACCTCCTGCGGGAGGGTCTCGATCTCCCGGAAGTGGCGCTGGTGGCGATCCTGGACGCGGACCAGGAGGGCTTCCTCCGCTCGGACCGGTCGTTGATTCAGACGGTGGGCCGTGCCGCGCGCAACCTGGCCGGACGCGCCATTCTCTATGCCGACCGAGTCACCGGCTCCATGGAGCGGGCCATGCAGGAGATGGACCGCCGGCGCGCCGCGCAGCTGGCGTACAACGCCGAGCATGGCATTACGCCCGTCTCTATTCGGAAGTCGGTGGATCAAGTGCGCCTGGTGACGCGGGTGGCCGACGCGCGGGCCGAGCGCCCGGAGGCGGTGCGGGAGGCGATGCCCAGACACCTGGATCGGGAGAGCCTGATCGAGGTGCTGGAGCAACAGATGCGTGAGGCGGCGGCGGAGCTGGACTTCGAGCTGGCCGCGCAGTTGAGAGATCAGGTTTTCGAACTGCGGGCGGCTGCTCCCGGCCACCCCGCCGCCCCCGCGGCAGGCGAGTCTGCCGCCTCTGCCGCTGCTCCGGCCTCTGCCGCCGGGGTAGGGAGGCGGGGGGGGGCGCGCCGGCGCCGCCGTGCCTGAGTACACCCTGTCGGAGCTGGAGGAGGCGGCGGCACGCTGGTGGTGCACCCTTGCGGCGGGGAGCGTGATCTGGCTGAGCGGCGATCTGGGCGCCGGTAAGACCGCGCTGGTACAGGCGCTGGCTCGCGCCGCCGGCGCGGAGCCGGCGCGCAGCCCGTCGTTCGCGCTGGTGCATGAATATCCGTCTCCGGAAGGGCCCCTGGTGCACGTGGATTGCTATCGCCTGCGCCGTCCCGAGGAGGCGCTGGATCTCGACCTCGCGGCGTTGGCTCGTCGGGCGCGGCTCCTCGTGATTGAATGGCCGGAGCGCGCGGGCGGGTACGCGCCGGCGCCGCAGCTGCACCTCCGGCTCGAGCACGTGGAGCGGCCGGATCGTCGCGCGGTGGAGCAGGTCCCGTGAGACTGTACCTGGCGCTGGATACCGCGACGCCGTATGGCAGCGTCGCCGTGGGCACCAGCGAGGGGGTCATCGCGGAGGTGTCCGTGGGGCCCCGGCGCCATGCCGCCGCGACCCTGCCGGCGGCCGCGGAGGTCCTGCGACTCGCGGGTGCCGGGTTCGCCGATCTGGAAGGCGTGGTGCTCGCCGACGGACCGGGCAGCTTCACCGGCTTGCGGATTGGCTTTGCCACGGCCAAAGGGATTCTGCACGAGCATCCGGCCGTCTCCCTCCGTCTCGCTCCGTCCCTGTTGGCGCTGGCCTGGGGCGCGAGGCCGTTCACCGGGGGACCCGTGGCCGCCCTGTACGACGCCCTGCGAGGGGACGTGTTTGCGGCGGTGTACGCGTTTGGCGAAGGCAGCCTGGAGACCAGGTTGGCCCCCTGCCTGGTCCCGCCGCTCGAGCTGGTCCGGACGCTGCCGCCGCCGGTGGTCGCGGTCGGCGACGGCGCGGCGGCCCACGCATCGATGATGGTAGAATGGACCGGGCGCCCTCCGGTGGGGCCGCCTGCCGGCGTGCCTCGCGCCGGGGCCCTGCTGGAATTGCTGGCGATGCCGGGGGCCACCACGCTGGTGGAAGACCCCGGAGCCGTCGAACCGACGTACGGGCGCCTGGCCGAGGCCCAGGCTCGCTGGGAGCGCGCACACGGACGCCCCTTATCGCATCCGCCTGGCGCAACCGGCTGATCTGCCGCAGTTGGCGCAGATCGAGCGCCACCTGTTCACCGATCCCTGGCCCGAGGCCGGCTTCCGTGAGCTGCTGGGGCCGTTTACCCGCGTGGCCGTGACTGGGACGGAGACCGTGGCCGGCTACCTGGTTGCCCGCTGCGTCC
>DATECF010000322.1:0-2833 GCA_035287045.1 Gemmatimonadales bacterium
GTTCAGCAGACCAGCGATGGCGGATTCGTCGTCGCCGGTTGGACCCGATCCTTCGGGGCTGGGCGCGAGGACGCCTGGGTCCTCAAGCTCGATGCCGATGGCGAGATTCAGTGGCAGAAAACCTTCGGAGGCGGTAATGGCGACCAAGCCACAGCGGTGTGGCAGACCGCGGATGGTGGATTCATCGTAGCAGCTGGTACGTCGTCCTTCGGCACAGGCCACTACGACGTATGGCTCCTCAGGCTGGATGCAGAAGGCGCTCTGGTCTGGCAGCAAACCTACGGTGGCACACAGGCTGACGTTGCGCTGGATGTGCAGCAGACCTCCGACGGCGGATTCGTGGTGATGGCCGCCACCGGCTCGTTTGGGGCGACGGGTTTAGATCCCTGGATTCTGAAACTGACGGCTGGAGGTACCGTTGAATGGCAGAGACGCTATGACACCGGAGCCGTGGACTTGCAGCTTGAAGAAGTGCGGCAGATCAGTGACGGTGGGTACATCGCTGCGGTTGGAGGCACGGGTCCGTGCGCTGGATGTGTACCACCTTCACCCGGGCCCCGCGAATTCCTGGTCCTCAGACTGCAGCCTGATGGATCGATCTCCAACTCATGCCCGGCCTCCCTTGGCGCCAGCACCGACGGTGCTGCCCTGCCTACTAGCGCCGTAACCCAGGACTCGCCGGCCATCATTCAGCAAGGGTCCGCACGAGCTTTAGGGACGGGCGTCGGCATAACGGAAACGGACGCCACCGTCGAGACGCTGTGCAGCGGTCCAGCGGTGCGATCAGTGCGGATCGACATCAAGCCTGGCAGCGACCCCAATTCCATCAACCTTAAACGACAGGGGACCACTCCCGTGGCGATCCTCAGTACGGCGGACTTTGACGCGGTGGCACAAGTTGATCGCTCGTCTTTGACGTTCGGCCGCACCGGGGACGAGGAGTCGCTCGCCTTCTGCACCAACAGCGCCGAGGACGTGAACGGCGACGGCCGGCTGGACCTCGTGTGTCACTTCGAGAACGGGAAGACCGGATTCAGGGATGGGGATACTGAAGGGATACTGAGAGGTAACACCATCACTGGAGTCCCGATCGAAGGCCGGGACGCAGTGCGGATCATAACGTAGCTGCACTATTCCGCCTGAGCTCGGCAAGGGTCTCGGCCGAAGCGTCAAACGACGTCGGAATAGGAATTTCAATCGGCGGAATAGGAATTTCAATCGGCCCTCCCAAACTACGGCTGGGTGAATGAACCGTCCCGGGAGGCTGCAGCGAGGCTACGGGGGGGTCGAGCCGCTGCTGGCGGCCGGCTCCTCCGCGGGCCGACGGGGCCGCCGCCAGCGCGTCCGGGGTCGGGATCCGGCCCGAGCAGGCCCTCAAGCCAACCCGGGCGCAGCCCGAACCCCCCCGAACCCAGGATCCAGAGGCGGGGGCGCGAGCGGCTTACGCCGAGGGGGCGGGGCGGGCAGGCGCCCGGCGCCGCGGCCGCGCGCGCGCCCGGCGGGCGGGGGCCGGATGGCGGCGCCGGTGAGTGAGGATCCGGTCGATCACGTGCGGCTGGGTAATGAACCCGGCGATACGCATCGCGTCGCCGCACCGCGGACAGCGGAGCGGATCGACCTCGAAGAGCCGGCGCAGCAGCTCCGCCCAGCGCCGGCGGGCTTCGTGGAGCGCGGGTGGCACCGCCTCGGCCTCCCCGGCCGGGGCCGGCTCGGGGACGCCTGCCCGGCGCCGGATGCCGCGGGTCCGGTTGGCATACCAGCCGTAGTCGCGCTGGAGCACCTGCCCCTGGTTGGGAATGTGGCTCACCACCCGCGCCAGGAACTCCAGGGCGTCCACGGTCTCCGCCCCCGCCGTGGGGCCGCTCCCCTTGTCGGACTGATAGGTGACCGTGCCGGTCTCCGCCCGGTACGTCAGCCGGCCGAGCGCCACCGGGTGCCGGGCGCAGTAGCGGGCCAGCCGGGCGGCGAACGCCCGATCCTCCGGCGGCACCCACACGCCGTCGTGCACGTGAAACCCCGAGTGCGGCCAGGCGAGCATGCCGAGGGCGGTCTCTTCCTCCAGCAGCCCCCGGCGCACGAACCGCCGGAGCACCGCGCGGCGGAACGCTTCGGTCAGGGTGGCTACGTCGTGCAGCGGCAGGGGCACGAAGGTGCCGTCCGGGCGGAAGCGGCCATCGGTCACCAGCAGCTGAAGATGGGGGTGCCAGTTGGCGAGCGAGCCGTGGGTCTGGATCGAGGCGACGAGGCCGACCGAGAGATTCTGCTCGCCGGTGGTGGCCCGAATGAAGGCGGTGAGCGTGCGCGCCGCGACCCGGGAGAGGTCCCCGAGCAGGGCTCGGTCATAGAGGAAGTACGGCCGCAGGCGCTTGGGCACGGCGAGCACCACCTGGCGGTGCGGCACCGGGGCAAGCAGGGTCTCCTCCAGCCAGAGACTCCACCGCGCCAGGCGCTTGGCGTGGCAACTGGGACAGAAGTAGCGGCACTTGCAGGAGAAGGCGAGCAGGTACTCGTGCCGGCAGCCGCCACAGCGCACCCGGGCGAACCCGTGCTCCAGGATGCCGCAGGCCAGGAACTTCTCGACCACCTGGGCGACGACGCGCCGCCAGGGCCCCCAGCGGGGCGCGAACCGCTCGTCGTAGACCGTGGCGAAGGCCCGGAAGTGCTCGTCGAGCAGGCGATAGAGCGGCGAGGCCCGGGGCTGGCGCGGGCGGTACACGCCGACCGGCTGCGCCCCGGCGCGTGCCCCGCCCGGGGCCGCTCCTGCCACCGCTCCCATGGGTGGCTCGCTCCGTGGTGAGGGCGATGGTCATCGTGCTGGCAGTAGGCAGCCCGG
>DATECF010000323.1:0-2891 GCA_035287045.1 Gemmatimonadales bacterium
GAGGTTCCTGGCGTTTCCCCGCCAGGACGAGAGTTTGCGCGTCTGGGGGCGTCACAATCTATCTTCCGCCGTATCGACCGCCCGGGGCGCCTGCCGTACCTTTAAGACTAATCCAGGCGTTGAAACTACGTGGCCGCCACGCTGTCGGGGTGCACGCGGACCGGTGGGCGGAGGGGTGGTCATCCGATGAGCGCGGTGTCGGGGACAGGTCAGCGCTATGTCCAGTTAGCGGCGACCGGTGCCGCCGCCATCCTGCTGGTGCAGGCGGCGCACATGGTGGAGCACGTCGCCCAGGTGACCCAGAAGTTCATCCTCCATATGCCCGCCGCGCACGGGGTGCTCGGCTCGATCTTCGACCTGGAGTGGGTGCACTTCGTCTACAACACCGTCCTCTACACCGCGCTGGTGGCCGTCTACATCTGGCACCGGCGGGCGGCGTCCGGCCCGCTCTTTTTCGCGCTGCGCGCCGGGATGCTTCTGCAGGGCTATCACGTGGTGGAGCACATCGTGAAGATGTACCAGTACTACGCCCTGGGGATCACGGTGGGACCCAAGGGCATCTTGGGCTTCGTCGTCCCGCTCATCTGGCTGCACTTCTTCCTGAACCTTTTCGTGCTGATCCTCATTGTGGGGATCTACAGGGGAACGCGCCAGGCCAATCTGCAGCCCGCTCGAGCTACCGCCTAGCACCTCGCCCCGCCCTGCGGCGGCAGGACCCGGGACTATCGAGATGCGGTGCGGGGGGTCACGGAAAGGCTGGAAGGCCGCGGGATTGGCGTTCCTGGCGGCCTGCTTCCTCCTGTACGCCATCCTCCGGTTCGTGGTCGATCCGGTCTACCTCGCCCCCCGCGGCCCGCAGCAGTTCTCCAACATTGCCCCGCGGGCGATGGCCGAGCCCGAGCACCTGGCGCAGAGCGCCTGCTGGGCGGATGGCGACGGCGACGGGGACCAGGATCTCTTCGTCGCCAACAGCAGCGGGCCGAGCCGCCTCTGGCGCAATGACGGACATACCGGCTTCACCGAGGTCGGAACCGGCGCCGGGGTCAGCGCGGCCGTCCGGGAGCCCATGGGGTGCGCCTTCGTGGATCTGGACAACGACGGAGACCTCGATCTGTTCCTCACCGGGCGCGACGACCGCGAAGCGTCGAACCGAGTGCTGCGCAACGACGGGCGGGGGCGGTTTTCGGACGTGAGCGCCACAGCGGGCGTGCGCATGCCCGACATCGGCGCGGCCTCCTCCGACTGGGCCGACTATGACGGGGATGGCGACTACGATGGTTTTGTGGCGGGCCGCTGGTCGGCGAACCGGCCGCGGCCGAACGCGCTCCTCCACCAAGTGCGGCCATTCGTCTTCGAGAACGTGGCCGCGGCCCTGGGTCTGGCCGACCCCGTCGGGCCGCAAAACACCCACCTGGGCGCGTGGGTCGACTACGACGGCGACGGGGACCTGGATCTGCTCCTGGCCATCGACTGGTGGGGCGTGGAACTCTACCGCCAGGACGAGGGCGCGTTCCGGCGCGTCACCCTCGAGGGGTTACCATCGGCCACCGACGCCACGCCGGGAGCCCCGCCTAACAACCCGATGGGAGTGGCGGTGGGAGACTACAACAACGACGGCTGCGTCGACTTCTTCATCACGGGGATGAATCTCAGCGGGACCACCAGCGCGCGGAAAGAGGGCACGGATCTCCCCAGCCGCCTCTTCCGCAACAGGTGCAACGGGACCTTCGCCGATGTCACCCGCGAGGCCGGCCTGGTGCCCACGGGGGTCGTGGAGTGGAGCACCCATTTCGTCGACTACGACAATGACGGCGACCTGGACCTGGTCGTGGTAGCGGGGAACGTGGAGTTCCAGCGCACCTTCGGCAAGCGGGCGAAGATCCCCCTGGTGACCGCCTTGCGGCGGACGGTGTCCGCCGTCTTGCCCCACTCCGCCCACCTCTCGGCGTGGGCGTCTCGCAACGAGATGATGATCCCGCCCGTCGGCAGTTCCGGCTTTGCCGCCGCCATGCCCAACTTCCTCTACCGGAACCAACTCGTGGAAACGGGCCGGCCGACCTTCGTCGACGTCACCCACCAGGCCGGCGTGGCGGATCTGGGGGCTACGCGTGGCAGCGCCTGGGCGGACGCGGACAGCGACGGCGACCTGGACTGGTTCGTGCCGAACCTGAAGGGGCCGAACCGCCTCTTCCGCAACGACGGGCCGGTAGGGCACCACCTGCGCGTGCACCTGGTCGGGGCGCGGCTGCGGGACGCGGTCGGCGCCGCGGTGAAGATCCGGGTGGGGGACCGCTTCCAATACCGGCACGTCCACGTGCTGGACGGGTACCTCTCCCAGTCGCAGATGGACCCGCACTTTGGGCTGGGTCTGGCGCGACAGATCGACGCGGTCTGGGTGCGCTGGCCCGGATCGACCCAGTGGGTCCTCGCCTGCAGCGCGGTCGCCGCGGACCGCGCGATCACCATCCGGGAAGGCGCACCCGGCTGCCGCTAGACTTCCCGGACCGAGCGCTCCCCTCAGGGTCGTCTACGTCGAGGAGAATCCCCGCCGGTCGTAGGTGTAGACCTTGCCGTTGGCGCGTAGGCGCACCGGGTTGCGCCACAACGAGTGCACGGCTTTGAGGAAGAGGGCGATGCGCTTCGGCTCCAGTTTTCGCTCCTCGTCCTTGTGCACGAGGGTCAGGTCGCGGTGGTTCCCCCCCAACTCGACCTCCACGTGGGGCTGGCCCTTGAACTGCTTCTGCTCGATAAGCATGTCCCGCACGCGCTGCACGTCGTAGGACTTCTTCTTCTCCTTGGGGTCGTAGACGAAGATGTCCAGCCGGCGGATCATATCCTCGCTGAGCGCCTCCTGGATGAGCATCACGTCCTCGTAATACGTGCGCACCTCC
>DATECF010000324.1:0-20918 GCA_035287045.1 Gemmatimonadales bacterium
TCTGAGTCGAACGGCGAACTGGCTGATCGGTGGCTACTTCGTCGCCATCTTCGTCCTGATGATCGCCCTCCGGGTCAGCCCGGGCTGGGACCTGGTTGCGGTGCTGGTGACGATGGGGGTCTTGGTCATCGGCCGCGAGAACGCCTTCATCCGTGACTGGGGGCCGTTCCTCGTGATCCTCATCGCCTGGGAGGGGATGCGGGACGTCGCCAACTCCTTCGGCCAGACGGTGCGATCCGACTCGGTGATTGCGATCGAGCGGGCGCTCTTCGGAGGCGGCGTCCCCAGCGTCGAGCTCCAGGGGATCTTCTTCGATGGAACCGTACGGCTGCACGACTACGCCCTGACCGTCCTGTACGCCTCGCATTTCGTCTTCCCGCTGGCGTTTGCCTACCTGCTGTGGCGGGGGGATCGGCGCACCTACTACCGGTTCGTGATCACCCTGCTGGGAGTCAGCTTCGCCGCGTTCCTCACCTTCCTGCTGCTGCCGGTCGCGCCGCCGCGGCTGGCATTCCAGTACGGCGAGGCGCTGCCGGTCACCGACATCATGGCCGCGGTTGCCCAATCGGTGGACTGGGACGTGCCGGCCTGGATGTACCACAACCTGATCGGCAACCCGGTGGCAGCCTTCCCCTCGATGCATGCGGGGTACCCGTTTCTCGTCCTGCTCTTCCTCCGTGAGCGGTCATGGAGGTGGGCGCTGGCGTGGGCATCGGTGACCGGCGCGATCTGGTTCGCGACGGTCTACCTGGGGCATCACTACGTGGTCGACGTGCTGGGGGGCGTGGTGTTTGCCGTTGTTGGGTATCTCGTGGTGAAGCGGCTCATGAGGCACCGATGACGAAACCGGGTCCAATCATCCCTCGCGGTCGGCACACCAGCCCGATCCGAGCGCTGCCGCACTTCCTTCTGTCACTGGTGAACATCAGCGGTGATCGACCGGAGCTGGACCCCAAATGGGCCGTGTGATTCGGCTGGGCACCAGTCCCTCAGGACCGCGGCCAAGAATCGGCGTCGCCGGTGTGGCGGCCGTTGCGCTAGCCATCTACTGGATTCTCTTGGGCGGCACCGAAGCAGGTCATGTCCTCGCTCCATTCCGTGCTCTCAACGCAGCGCTTGGCGGCATCCTGATCTGGTTCTGGATCCGCAGAATGCCGAGTGAGAGGGATCGGATTGACGAGATTGCTCTCGTCGGCCTCTGCGCTTTTCTGGTCGCGGCAGCCCTGTCGCAGTTCCCGCGTGCGTCGGCGTGAGCGCGTGTGTGAGGAGCGCAGTTCTTGATCAGCGCCGGCCGTGGAGTACTCGACGGATACTGTTCGGTGCCGCGCTGGTCTACTTCGTCCTCATTGGCGGGACGGTGCCGGGGGAACTCGTGCCCGCCATTCGTGCGCTGAATGCGGCCGTCGCCGGTGCCTTTCTGATCCTCTGGATCGTTCGCGCACACGACGCGGACCTTGTCGATGGCCTCGTGGCGGTGGCCGCGGCATTATTCGCCTTGGCGTCGGTCTTCTCAGCTTTCCCACGCCAGTCGCTGGACGCTGCCCTTGCAGCGGTCGGCTACGCAGCCGCCTTTTCGGTGGTGCGACACGAGTTGACGGACGCCCAGAGTCGCGCGCTGGCGATTACCCTGCTTGCGCTGATGGGCGCCGCGCTGGCCGTGGTCATGGGCCTGGTGTGGGGATCCGTGTGGCTGACATGGCTTATCTGGACGGACTGGACGTGGGTCCCGCCGCTGGATCTGTACCTCCCGCAAGGCCCTTGGTCTCACCCGCATGATGTCGCGCTCTTACTGGCCCTCCTTGCACCGGCCATCTGGACTATCCGCAGCCGAAGAGCCCTGGCTATCGCGGCTTTGCCGGTGCTGGCTCTGATCGCCCTCATCGTCTTCCTTGAGGGTTCGCGAAACGTGTGGGTGGCGGTAGGGGTCGGGTTGGTGGCGGCAATCGCATTGCATATCCGGCGCGTTGGCACTCCATCTCGCCGCGTGGCTCTCGCGGTCGCTGTCGCGCTGGGCTTACTGGCCGCCGCTGCTGTGCAGGTTGGCGCGGCTGCAGCGGTGCTGCGGCGTCTGATGGGGTTCGATTCCTTAGTCGCACGAATCGACCAATGGACCGATTCGCTCGCGCTCTGGGTGCAGAATCCGCTGCAGGGATGGGGACCCGGCTCCTTCCCATTCTTGCTGCGCCTGACCGGTCACTACGACGACCACGTGTTTGTGAGCCGCCACCCGGACAATGCGCTGATACAGCTGGTGGCCGAGGCCGGGATACTCGGTCTCGGCGCCGCGGGCCTATCGGTGGCGGCGCTGCTTGTAGGCATACGCCGCGCCGGGCGATTCCAGGGGGCGCCCCTTTGGGCACTGTTGGTTGCCGCCATCGCCGCGTTCGGCGCCAATCCGACGGACCACGGCTACTTCATTGCCCCAATCATCATCTGGGCGGCGTTGGCCACGCCTCCGATGCGGATGATCGGGTCGACTACGGGTCGGCTCCGGTCCTTACGACACGCAAATCTCATGCTCACAGCGCTCGTTGGGGCTGCAGTACTCGTGCTGTCCCTAGGATCATTTGCATATGAGCGCGCCGCTGCCGCGGCCGCCAAGCGTGACTACCCGGCTGCCATTGAGGCGATCGAGGAAGCTGCGGCGCTGGATCCGGGTATGGCTCTATACCAGCGAGAGCTCGGGATCCTTCGGCTACTCGCCGGTGACGCGCGCGGGGCCATCGCTCCGCTTCAACGTGCAGTGGTCATGAATTCTGCTGATGACGCCACTTGGCGTGTTCTGGCTATTGCCTACGGGCGCGGGGGGGATGCTGAAATGTCCGCCAGTGCGGCGCGGATCGCGGTCACCCGCGATGCCGCTGATTACCTCAATCAGCTGGTGCTTGCCGAGGCAGCGGAAGCATTGGGCCTCCATGAGGAGGGGGCGAGTGCCCTTTCCGCAGTTGTCCTCTTGGCGCCGTGGATCACTGCGGCGCCGGAGTGGCCCGAGGAATCCGCCAAAAGTGCGATCGAGGGCGCAGTTCGCAGATGGAGAGAGGTGGGAGTCGGACGCAGCATTTCCCCGGCGTTGCTGGTCGCGATGGGTGGTTTGGCCGATGAGCGGGCATCGGCGATGGAATCCGCCGGTGGACTCACTGGGTCGGCGGAGGCACTAACCCTCCTCTTCGAATGCCGCCTGGGCGATGCGCTGAACACGATTGTGTCTGTCGAACGCCGCGAGGGAACAGCGCCGGGCTATTGGCCGATCCGTCTTCTGGTCGAGCGGGCAAATGGGAAACACGACCGTCGATCCGAGGTACTTGCATTCGTACGCATCCCCGAGTTACAACCGATTGTCGACGCGAGACTAGGGGCAGGAGACTGGTACTCCGGCGGCGTTCAGGACCGTCATGCATACCGGAGGTCGCCGCTGCCCCATCCCGATGGGAGCACGGCTCCGCTCGCATCCCGGGGCCTCAGCGAGTGGCTTAGAGATCCGTTCGAGGCGGCACGTCGGGCGGCGCCGGCGTCCGGACTTGCCGGCTGCACGGCGGAAGCTGGTCGCCGACCACCAGAAAGGTAGGTGACGTCGTATGGAAGGAAACGTGGCGAGGCGGCTAACCGAAGTTCCTGCTGCGGTCAGAGCCAGACTGACGATCGCCAAAGCGCCGACCGCCCACATGGGGGAGCACCAAGTAGTACAGACTCAGGCTCGCGCCAGGCTGCACTGTGGCCGCCTCCAAGCCGAACAGCGGCATGGGCGCGGCCTGGGGAGGTTCGATCGTCGGCCTCCTGCTCCTCGCCGTGCCGGCTCGCGGTCGTGTTGGGGCGGGGATCGCCGGCCTAGCCGGGCTTAACCTTCTGGCCTAGCCATTCTCGCCGGACTGAGTCTCGTCGCCAACCTCTGGGACCGCCGGGTCGGGTGAGGCGGCCTTCGTTGGCGCCAACCAGCAGGTAGGTCAGGTCGTATATCAGCAGGCGCGGGAGGGCCGCGATGGCTGCCAAGCCGGTGGCGGGCGCGACGATGCGTGGCCTGAGCAGGGCGGCTGCGACCGCCAGCAGCGCGAAGAGGCCCGCGGCGGCGGCCCATACGACGGGGCCAAACAACGAATAGACGCTCAGGCTATCGCCTGCATCCACACTCCCGAGCTCCCAGCCGAACAGCGGCATTGGCAGGACCAGGGCGGCCGTGAGCGCCACCGTAAGAGCCACCTTAGTCCAGTCCCTTCTGGCCACGTAGATCAGGACGAAGAGGATCGGGACGGCTTTCAGTGACGCTGCAGCCGCAACCCACAGCGGGCCGGATCGGCGGTCGATGCCGTGGATCAGGGCGACCAGCACCAGCGGATGGACGTTGCCTCGCGCCGCAGTCCAGAGGAGCATCGCGCCACCGAGGAGTGCAAGCAGACGCGCAGCTAACCGCTCCTGGCGGGCGAGTGGGACAACTGCGGCGACACTCGCGGCGAACAGTGCTGCCGCCCACAGGGCGTCGCCGAGAAGGTGTGGCAGGGCGTTGAGCGGCACCCAGGCAGCGGCGAACCACGGGGCGTAGCGGAACGCCTCGTCCTGCGTTTCGGCTTGCACGTAGAGGTCCTGGCCGGCCAGCAGGCGCTCTGCGGCGGCGCGGTAGGCCTGCGAGTCGGAGAGCGAGAAGCCGTTGATGGACCAGATGACCCATGCGATCGAGAGTCCGATGATGAACGCCGCGACGATTCGTTGGGCGATGCGCTCCATCTTCACAGCGGCAGCATAGGGAAGGAGCCAATGGCGTCGGTCGTGCGCTCGACCGGATCCATCGGTCGCCTACGGCCGGGCGCTATTCGCCGACCCAAGAACTTCTGCGCCGGCCACTGAATCGCCCTGGGTTTCATGGAGACTCTGGGCTGATTGGGTTTCATGCGGCCTCGGTGGTCGCCTGTAGGCGCTGAGGGCGGTTGGCCTTCCAGCAGCTCGCGGCCGGTGACGAGCAGGAAGGTCATGTCGTAGTAGAGCAACCGCGGCATCGCCATGACCACCGCCAGCGAGGCGGAGAACCAGCCCGCGGGTCCGCGCGCGAAGCGCACCAGGACCGCGAGGCCCACCAGAGCCCCGGCAGCCCAGGCGATGGGCGAGATGAGCCACAGGCCGGCGAGCGGACCGGGCGACAGCGGGTAGTGGCTGAGGTCGAACAGCAGCATCGGCGCGGTCAGCACCAGCGCCACCGCCACCGCCACCAGGCAGCGACGCCACTCCCCGAGCGCCGCGTAGTGTGCCGCGTAGAGCAGCGGAAAGCCCTTGAGTGACGCCGAGACGCCAACGGCGACGGGTCCTGCCCGACCATCGACGGTGCGGACGAGGGCCAGCACGATCAGCGGCTGCACGTTGCCATGGATCGAGGCGCCCGCCAGAAACGGCGCCAGCAGCCCGCCGAGCAGGACGAGGCCCCAGCGCCGGCTGGTGATGAGAGGCCACAGGGCGACCCCGCTGGCGGCGAACATGGCCAGCACCCAGCCCACGCTCACGGCATCGCGGGGCAGGAAGGTGAGCGGCACCCACGCGGCAGCGAACCACGGCGCGTAGCGATAGACAGATGCCGCGCCGGGATCGGCGACCTGCGGGTAGAGGGGCGCGCCGGCGCGCAGCCGCTCGGCGGCTCCCAGGTACGCCTGCCAGTCCTGCTCGGGCGAGCTGGGGACCAGGCCCAGCGCTTCACCGACCCCCACATACGTGAGCGTCAGCCCGATCCCCACGCCGATGATCAGCGCGACAGCCAGGTCGCGCGCGATGCGCTCGAGGAGGGCGAAGATACGAGTGCCGATCACGATGCCGGGCATTGTGAGCCCTAGACTGCGCGCACATGCCGCAGTCGAAGCTCACGGGAGTGCGCCTGGCCCGAACGGTGGCGCTGGCGGTCATCATCGGCATCGGGCTGTTCAACCTGTTCCAGGCGGCCGCCAACTGGACCCTGTCCGATGCCGCCGCCTACTGGAATGCCGCCCTCCGACTCCGCGAGGGTGAGGCGCTCTACCCGCTGCTGACCAACGTGGACGCCTCGGAGGTATACCGATACGCCCCGTGGTTCGCCTGGGCGACCGTACCGTTTATCTTCTTGCCGGTGCAGCTCGCCGGGGCGTTGTGGTCGCTGGTCCTGCTTGCCGCGAGCGCAGTGGCGCTGGTGCCGCTGGTGCGGGCGCGGGCCTGGCTGCTCGTCGCTTTGTTCGCCCCGATCCTCATTGGGATCAGCGCCGTCGGAAACGTCCAGCCGCTGTTGGTGGCCGCGCTGGTGTGGGGCGTTGATCGGCGCGGCGGACCGTTGACGATCGGCCTGGCAGCATCGTTGAAGATCTTCCCGATCCTGTTCGCCGCGGTCTACGTGGGAAGGCGCGAGTGGGGGCGAGCCGCTCTCTCGCTGGCGGTGGCCGCGCTGCTCTGGGCCCCAGCGCTCCTCTACGACCTGCGCGGATACGCCACCGATGCCGGCCAAGCGGCCTCGCTGTATGTCGTGCCGCTGCTATGGGCGCTGGTGGTGGCCGCGGGCGTGGTCGTCACGCTCCGGCTGGCGCGCACCCGCTTCGCGTGGCTCGCCGCCGCCATCACGGTGGTGATCTCACTGCCCCGCCTCTTCGTCTACGACGTGACCTACCTGGTCGTCGGTGTCGTACGGGTCGAGCGCCGACCACCGGTCGCATGAGCGCTGGGCAGGCGCTGGCGCTGGTTCGCAGGGCGTTCATCGTCGCGGCCGTCGTCCTGGCGTTGGCGGTCAACGTGGTTGGACTTGCCACCATCGTCATCGACCACCAGCGGGCATTTGACTGGGACAACTACGTCGAGGCCGCGCGACGATTCCCGCTGGGGACCCTCTACGACTGGCAGTACCCCTATGGCTACCACTACGCGCCGCAACTGGCGCCGGTCCTGGGCGTGTTGACCGCGGCCGGCATCACGATCTGGCGCCTGGCCCACTTCGTGGCGCTTGCCCTTCTGCCATCGCGGAAGCTCGCCCTGCTCCTGCTCGTCTCCTACCCGTTCTGGTTCGACGTCAACGCCGGCAACCTCATGATGTTCGTGTTCCTCGCCGCGGCCTGGGCCCTGCGCGGCAACGCGATCGCGGTCGCGGCCTACCTGGTGCTATGCGCGCTCATCCCGCGGCCGATCATGCTCCCGCTGCTGGCCTGGATCCTGTGGCAGCGCCCCGCCTGGCGCTGGCCGTTCGTGGGAATCGTGGCGCTCGTTGTCGCCAGCGCCGTGCCGACCGGCTACCTGGGCGACTGGGTGGCGTCATTCACCGCGTCCGGAGTGAAGGACATCGCCAACGACTTCAACCTGTCGCCGTCGCGCTTCGTGGGGCCGTGGTGGTTGCTGGTCGGCATTCCGCTGGGCGTGTGGCTGACCCTGCGCGGGCGCATCGGCTGGGCCAGCATGGCGATCTCACCGTACCTGCTCCCGTACTGGGTGCAGATGCTGGGCCTGGAGCTCGTGCGGCCGCGGGATGAGCGTGCGGCCGCTCCGTATCGGAGCGCTGCGACCACCATCGGGCCCGAGAGAGGCTGAATCCCGGCTGTCCTGCTCGGATGCGGAGAATCCGGCCGGGAATCGACCGTATCCCTGTTCCAGTGCTCGGATGCCGAGCAGCGCGCGCCCTACCCGGTGATCCGCGCCACCAGCCGCTCGGCCAGCTCGATCGAGTAGTTCTGCCCGCGGTCGTGCGGGTAGACCTGGAACATGCTCGCCGCCCACAGCCCCGGGATCGGCGTCTCGAACGGCGGGATGTGGTCGCGGTAGTCGGCGGTCACGATCGGTTGGGCGAAGGGGGCCGCGAACGACCAGGCAGCGGTCACCCAGTCGGGCCGGAACTCCGGATTGATGCGCGCCAGGTGGGGGGTGAACTGCGCGACCACCTCGGGGGTGGACGCGCGCAGGAGCGGGTCGTCCATCGGTCGATAGTTGCCCAGGTAGACCAGGTGTCGCCCACCGTAGTCGGCGCGATCCATGTAGTTGGTGTGCTCCACCAGCGCCATGAACGGGTAGCCCGGATCGGTCACGTTCATCCAGTACGACTGCGTCAGCGGCCGGTCGAGGGCCAGCACCAAACAGTGGGCTCCATAGGCGGTCCCCCACTCATGCCTGGACCGATAGTCATCGGGCAGCTCCGGGGTCAGCCGGCAGGTGAGCCGTACCGCGAGCGTGGAGACCACGCGGTCAACGGTCAGCGACTCGCCGGTGGCGGTCTCGACGCGCAGCCCGCCGGACGGGTCGCTGCGGATCTCGCGCACCTCGGTGCCCAGCCGGAGGGTGCCGCCGGCCTGCGTGATCCGCTCCGCCAGCCGATCGTACAACCGCTGGAAGCCGCCGCGCAGGTAGCCCAGTTGCGCGGTTCGGTCGTGAACGCGCGCCCAGAACCAGGGCATGGCGACCAGGTCGGCGAGCGCCCCGAACTTGCCGCACAGGAGCGGACCCCAGACCACGTCGTAGGCCCGGGCGCCCATCCGGCGGCGGATCCATCCGGCGGCGGTGTGGCCCTCCAGCCGATCCGCGCTGCCCAGCGCGCGCAGGTAGACCAGAGCTGCACCCATGCGCAGCCGATCGGTCAGCGGGAGTGGGCGGAAGCGCAGGAGCGATGCCGGGGAGTCCAGCTGGTGGGGCCTGCCGTCGTGGAGCGTCACGGTCAGGGGGCGGCGCCAAAGCAGCTCGTCGCCCAGGCCCAGCTCGTTGATCAGCCCGATGGCGTGGCGGTCCGACTCGAACAGGTGGTGATAGAACCGATCGAGCCAGATCCCCGGCTCGATCTCGAAGCCCGCGGCCAGCCCGCCGGGGAGCGGCTCGCGCTCGAGGACGATCACCTCGTCGCCGCGCTGCGCCAGGCGCAATGCGACGGTCAGGCCCAGGGCGCCGGCTCCCAGGACGGCGGTGCGGGTCACGGCAGCAGCTCGAAGGCCTCGGCGTGCGCGGGCCGCATGATGCCAAAGTCGCGTCGATCAAGGGTGTAGATGCGGACGACACCGAGGCGCTCCGCGACCGCAATCACCGACGCATCGACGAAGCCAATGTCGGCGGCGCGGTACGTCTCCAGCAGGTCCATGGAGCGAGCCATGTCGGCGGCCGTCATGGGCGCGATCCGCCAGTCCGAGGCGCTGAGACCCCGGAGGAAGGCCAACTCGGTATCGGGTCCCAGGCGGGAGCTGATGAGATAGCAGATCTCCGGCAACACTGATTGCGGAACGATCACCGCGTCGGGCTCCGCGGCGAGTGCCGCCACGCAGGCCGCGTAGTCAGCCTCGGTACGGTCGGTCAGCGCATACAGAAAGCTCGTGTCGACAACAACTGCCACGTCAGCGCTTGGGATACGCCAGAAGGGTGGACGGCATCTCGCGCCGGAGGATCTCCTCGTCCCGGCGCGACACCCCGCCAGGCCCAGTGCCAATGCCTATGAATGCCGGCAGCCGCTCGGTTGCAAGCCCGCGCTGCTCGGCCACGTAGCGCTCCATGGCCTCGCGGATGACATGCGCCGTCGGCCGACCGGTGCGGCGCGCGAGGCGCTCCAGTTCGGCGATGAGGCCCGGGTCAAGCATGATCGTGGTTCGCTTCATATGGATATGCTAGCATATCGTCCCGCAGCACGTAGATCGGCCAGCCGGCAACCGTGTCGATCAGGACGTAATGCTCGGCCACAAACGCGCGCAGTGGGTCGAGCAGGTCGAGGTCGCGCCCGTCGGTCGTGATTGGACGGTCGATCAGGAGCGGCAGGAACCCCGGCTGTCCGGGAGCAGTCGAGCCGGCGTCGACCACCACGGCGGGTGGATCCTCTGCGAGCTGGCGGGCTACCTCCTCGACCATGGCGGCGGTGGAATAGCCCGGCGTGGTGAGTGGATAGATATACGAGAAGCGCGTCGTCGGCACGCGGCCGGACAGGTCGTACAGGCGCGGTTCGTTCCCCCAGACCAGCAGCGTTGCGCCGGGGAGATGCTCGATTCGTTCCGCCACGGCTTCCATCCGCGCGGATCGATCGGCCACCGGGGCGATCTGCATCGCCGCCGAGAGGAGGCCGGTCACCGCGGAGATCGCAAGGGTGGCCCCCAGGGGGAGAAGAATGGCACTCCTGCCCACCGCGGACTGCACCTGCCTGAGTGACACGCCGACCCGCTGGAAGCCGACGCCCGCGAGGACGCCGAGTGGAACCGCCAGCGGAATGGCGTAGTGGGCGTAGAAGCGGCCCTGCGCCACGAAGAGCGCCAGCGAGGCGCCGATCCACAGCAGCGACGCGATCACCACGCCGCGCTGCGGTTGGGCAGCCCTCGCCAATGACGCCGCGCCAAGAAGCGCCGGCGCCACAAGGAAGAGCGAAACGAGCACGGTCCAGGCGGCGACGGGTGCCGCCAGGGTGGGGCCGTACTCGCCGCTGGAGGTCCGATACGCCGCCGAGTAGCTGACGATGGCCTCGGCCGCCTCCGGCAGCACCCCGATCACCGCCAGCCAGGCAGCGACGAGCGCCAGCGGCGCCGCGAAACCGAGCGCCACGGCGAGTGCGCTTGCTGAGCGCCCGCCGGACGGTTGCAGGAAGAAGGCGAGCGCGAGGACCACCAGCCCGGCGGGCAGCAGTTGAATGGAGAGCAGGACCGACAGGCCCACGAGCACGCCGATCCCGGCCAGGCGAGGGCCGGTAGATGGTCCGGCGCCCAGCGCCAGTACGAGTGCCCACGCGACCAGGGCGGTGGCGGGCGGTTCGGTGAGGCCGCCACCCAGCGCCAGGAGGTAATGGCTCGCCAGGATCGTCGCTCCGACCGCACCAAGCGTGCGCGGCCACCCGGTCACTTGCAGGCGCGCGAGCACCGCCGCGACCGCAGCGCCGAGGCCCACCGTCGCCGCGAGGGAGAGCAGCCAGTCCGCGGTCCACGGTCCCAGCCAGCCCAGGAGCGCCTGCGCTGCCGCGGTGGCGAGATAGATCCCCGGCGGCTTGTGATCCCAGGCACCGACGTACGGAGCGACGCCGTCCAGGATACGGCCGCCCACGTGGCTGAAGACCGCCGCGTCGAGCGACGGACCGATCGGCAGCCCCGGAGCCAGCAGGGCTCCGGCCAGCAGGGTCAGGACAATGATGAGGGCCACTTCGCGGATTGTGGGCCGCGGCGAGGCGGCGTCGCTGGCACTAATGAGCCGGACGGGGTTCCGCGGTGCGCTCGACCGGATCTTCGGCCCGGCGCGGTTCCGCGAGACCCACCAGCAGAAGGCCGATCTCGTATGGGAGCAGCCGTGGCAGCGCGGCCATCATGGCCCCCGCCCCGGCGAGCCAGGCGAAGCGCGACCGTGCCCGCGCGGCGGCGAAGGTCAGCCCCACCAGGGTGATGGCCACCGCCAGGTAGAGCTGGCCCGCCACTGCGGTCAGGCTGATCTGCCCCGGCCCCGGATCCGTGGAGTAGGCCGAGAGGTCGTAGAGCAGCGCAGGAGCGACCAGCACCGCGGTGAAGAGCACCGCCAGGCCGGCGCGGCGCCACTCGCCGCGACCCGCGTAGACCACGGCCAGCAGGAGGGGAACGGCCTTGAGTGAAGCGCCCAGTGCGATCCAGAGCGGGCCGGAGCGGCGTTCGACGCTCCACATCAGCATCAGGACCAAGAGCGGCTGGACGTTCCCGAAGACGGCGGCCTCGAGCTGGATCGGCGCGAAGAGCGAGAAGGCGGCCGTCCCGGCCAGGCCGTGGCGGACGAGGGGAGCGGTCGACACGATTGCCGCGACGATCATCAGCCCCACCCACGCCGCGGTCACCGCCTCCCGGGGGAGGAAGGTGAGCGGCACCCAGGCGAACGCGAACCACGGGGCGTATCGGTACAGGTCCGACGCGTTGGCAGCCCCGGCAACGTACAGCGGCTCACCGGCGCGGATGCGCTCCGCTGCCTCCCAGTAGGCTGCGACGTCGGCGCCGACCTCGCGGGAGAGCGCATAGGTCGAAAGGGCGTAGCACATCAGCGCGAAGAGCAGCGTAGCGGCGACGAAGAAGATCCAGCCGGGGACCGATGACGGGAGCTGCTGCGTTCTGCTCATGCCGCCGGAGACGATACTCTGTCGATCGTGCTGCCCAAGAGCCATCCCGTCGATCCAGCAGCGAGCGCCGCCCGGAGCCGCCAGCGGGCGATCGAGCGCTTTCTGATCGGCCTGCTGTTTGCCACCATGCTGATCCGGGTGGTGCTCATCTGGAACGAGTGGGGCTTCGAGGATGTCAACGCATACCTGGGTGCGGCGCACCGCTTGCGCGACGGCGAACCCCTGTATGCCGGCAACATCGATCCCGACAGCTACCGCGTCTTCCGGTATGCACCTTGGTTCGCCTGGATATGGGTCCCACTCAGCTACCTGCCAAAGGCACTCGTCACGTGGGGCTGGGGTGCCATCCTGGCGGGTGCCTCGGCCGTTATCCTCCTCCGCCTGGCGCAGCTGCGACAGCCGGCCGCCTGGGCACTCGCCTTCGTGCTGACGCCGTGGCTGCTCTCACTCGTCCAAGTGGGGAACATCCAACCGCTGGTCGTGGCCATGCTTGCCTTCGGCATCTCACGGCGGAGCGGACCGCTCTGGATCGGGATCGCAGCATCCCTGAAGGGCGTGCCGCTGCTCTTCGGCCTGGTCTACCTGGCGCGTCGTGAATGGATGCGGATCGGGCTGATGGTCGTAGCTGCGGCCATCCTCCTGGCCCCGCTCCTCCTCTACGACCTGTCCGGGTACCAGACTGACCCCGGTCGGTCCTTCTCCCTCTACTACTACGTTTCACCAATGGCCTGGGCGGCGGCCGCTGGCACCGCGACCCTGGTCGCGCTGCTGCTGGCGGTGCGCCGCTCTCCCTACGTCTACGTGGCCTGCGCGATCGCGGTGATGCTCCTGGCGCCGCGGACCCATGTCACCTACGCCACCTACCTCGTGGTGGGGCTGCTCAACGGCGGTCTCGACCGGATTGGCGGCGATGCTCGCCAGGATTGAGCGCGTGGCCCGACTGATCGCGCTCGCGGCGGCGGTCATGGGCGCGGTCCTGCTCATCGGGGCCGCGTGGAGCGTCGATGTTCATCCCGATGCTGAGGCCTACTGGCTTGCCGCCAATCGGCTGCGCGACGGGCTCGCGCTGTACGGTGGACCGCAAGGGGACGAGACCGAGATCTACCGCTATGCCCCCTGGTTCGCGTTCGCCTGGGTCCCGCTCACCTACTTCGGTCACGACACGGCGTTCGCACTGTGGCGGGCCACCCTGCTTGCGGCCATGCTCGCCTCGGTCTGGCCGCTGGTGCGCCGGCCGACCCCGGCGTCGTTGACGCTGGCAGTGCTGATGGGCGGGCTACTGATCAGCGGGCTGCCGGCAGCCAACGCGACGCCGCTGATGGTCGGCATCCTCGTGGTCGGACTGCAGTCCCGCGTCGGCCCGATCTTGCTTGGCCTGGCAGGATCGCTGAAGCTCTTTCCGCTGCTGCTGGTGGCAGGCTATGTGGCCGAGCGGCGCTGGCTACACGCGGCGGTGGCCATCGGTACGGCCTCCATGCTCTGGCTGAACATCCTCGCCTTCGACGTGCTGCTCTACACACAGATCGGCGGCCCGTCGTTCTACGTTGGCGGAGTGTCACTGTTCAGTGTGTCGCCCCTCCTCTGGTTGCCCATCGCCGTTGCCTGCGCCGGCGTCGTGATCGTCCTTGCCGTGCGTCGCTCGCCGTGGACCTGGCTGGCAGCCGGGGCAGCCATCCCGTTGTCCGTGCCGCGGGTCTGGCTCCCGGATGCAGCGTACGTTCTGGTTGGCCTGCACGGAACGCGTGATCGAATCGCGAGTCGTACACTCAGCGGAACAGCCCGCTCGGCGTCGCCGGGCGGGACATCGGTCAGGGAGTCGTCGTGAGGCTGGTCTTCGCATACATCGACCCCGGCGCGGGGAGCCTGATCATCCAGGCCCTCATCGCCGCCGTCGTGTCGGTGCCGTTCTTCTTCCGCAACGCCATCCGTTCGACCATCGGGCGGCTGCGGCGCAGGCCCTCAGGTGGGCCCGGCGGCGCGAGTGGGAGCATCACCCCCGAGGATTCGGGCGCCACGCCCACCGATGCCGAGTGATCGACCGCCCGGCCGCGGAGCGCGAGCCAGGCTCCTATCGCGACCCCAGCGGCTTCGTCTTCCGTCGCGACGGCGTCCTCTATCGCCAGGTCAACGCGGTCTTCGCCGATGACTGGGCTGCATTCGAGTCGTCCGGCCTGCACGCGGCGCTGGTGGCTGCGGGCGTCCTGATCGCCGATCACCCGGTTCCCGTCGACCTGGCCTCCGAGGCGGGTGCGGTGACCGTCATTCGGCCCGATGAGATCGAGTTCATCTCGCATCCGTTTGAGTGGTCCTTCTCGCAGTTGAAGGATGCCGCCCTGCTCACCCTGCGCGCGCAGGCGATGGCCGAGGAGCACGGCATGACACTGCGTGATGCGAGCGCCTACAACGTGCAATTTCACCGAGCGCGGCCGATCCTGATCGACACGCTCTCCTTCGAGCGCGAACGCGCCGGCGAGCCGTGGAAGCCGTACCGCCAGTTCTGCGAGCACTTCCTGGCCCCACTGGCGCTGATGGCTCACCGCGACGGTCGGATGGGCCAGTTGCTGCGGACCTGGTTCGACGGCATCCCGCTCGATCTCGCCTCGGAACTGCTGCCGCGGCGGACGAGGTTCTCGCCGGGGTTGGCCGCGCACGTCCATCTCCACGCGCGGGCGCAGCGACGACACGCGGGCGACACCGACGCTTCGACGCGTACCGCCCCGAAGAGCGTGACCATGAGCGACAGCCGCCGCAAGGCCCTGCTCGACCACCTGCGTCGAACGGTGGAGGGTCTGCACCTGCCGGCGCACGGGACCCAGTGGGCGGATTACGCCGACCAGACCAGTTACTCGGCGGCGGGCACCGCGTCCAAGGAGGCGATCGTGCAGCGCATGCTCGAGGCGGTCGCTGCCGAGGGCGGCCGACAGGCCTGGGACGTGGGCGCCAACACCGGACGCTACAGCGCCATCGCCGCTGCGGCCGGGTTCGAGGTGATCGCGGTGGACGGCGACTGGGCGGCGGTCGAGCGCGACTACCTCGCGCTGCGCGCCGCCGGCGAGACCCGGATCATGCCGCTCCTCGCGGACATTGCCGATCCCCCGCCGGGGATCGGCTGGGCCAACACCGAACGCGCCTCGCTGCTCCAGCGAGCGAACGCCGACGTGGCTCTTTCGCTCGCACTGGTGCACCACCTGGCGATCGGCCGCAACGTCCCGCTGCCGATGATCGCCGAGCTCCATGCCCGGCTGGTGCCGCACGTGATCATCGAGTGGGTGCCCAGGGAGGACACGATGGTCCAGCACCTGCTTTCGGCCCGGGAGGACGTGTTCCCCGGCTACACCCTCGAGGGGTTCCGGGCAGCCTTTGAGGCGCGTTTCGAGATCGTCGAGGAGGCGCCCATCGAGGACTCGCGGCGCGTTCTCTTCCACATGCGCCGGCGCGACTAGCCTCGCGTCAGTAGCTTTCCACCCGCACCGGTGTAAGCGCGAAGTCGCGGATGTTGCGGGTGAGGACCGTCGCACCCACGGCGTCCGCGGCGGCCGCGATCAGGGCATCGGGGAGGTGGAGGGTGGCGCCGCGCGTATGAGCCTCGGCACGCCAGATGCCCGCCGTCACGGCGGTCGCCGGGCCGGGCTGGATGAACTCGAGTGGCTCGAGGAAGCGCCGGGCGGTGTCGCGACGCGCCTCAGGCAACCCCGCGTACAGTTCGCAAACCACCACCTCGGTGATGTAGAGCGGGCGGCCATCAGCGAACAGTCGCTCCAGCCGAGCAAGGGCCTCACTCAGGTTCCGCCAGCAATCAATCACGAAGCTGGTGTCGAGCAGGAGGCCGCCAGTCACTCCTGCCACGGATCGCGCCCGCCCGACCGCTGCTCGTACACCCACGCGACCACTCGGTCCGGCGTGGACCAGTGCTCAAGATCAGGTTCGTTGGCCAGCATTCCGACCCCGGCGCGCATGGCCGCGCGCTGCCGTTCGCGGCGAACCGCCTGCTCGAGGGCCTCTGCCACGAAGCGGCTGCGGCCTCGCGGTCCAGCAATGCGGTCAACCTCCGCGACCAACTCGCGAGGCAGGACGAGGTTTGTGCGCACGTTCATGCGCACAGCATTGCGCACTGGGCGCGTCGCGTCAAGGGGAGCCAGGCTCAGTCGGGCAGGCAGTCGCGCAGGTAGAGCACCTGTACCTCGTCGCGGAGCACCTCGCACCAGCCTGCTGACTCAGCGGGGCCGCGGGTGAGGGTCGTCTCCGGCGGCAGCAGGATCGCCTCGACGCCGTACGAGTCGGCCAGCGCCTCCCAGCCCGGATCCGCGGCGCGGATGGCGGTGTAGTCCTCGAGCACCTGCTGGCTGTACATGTCGTTGCGGCCGTCCACGAAGACGCGCCCGCCGGTCTCCTGCATGTGCCAGATGACGTAGCCGCCCCAGCCGTACTCGGCGAAGACGTTGGCGTCCGGCGCCAGCTGGAGCAGCCGCTCCACGCCCGCCACCGGGAAGCGCTCGCCGAGGTTCTCGTCGATGGCCGCATCGAGGTCGCGCGGGATGAGCACCGCCATCGATCCGACCGCAATGACCAGCGCGGTGGCCAGTTCCATCATCCTGCGCCCGAGGGCAACCGAGGGCGCTATCGGTCTGCGGGCCTTCGTTCGGCGCGCATCACGCGCCCGCAGGCGCGCCTCGAGCCCCATCACCAGGGTGGGCATGGCGAAGACCACGGCGATGGGGGCGTTCCGCAGGGCCAACAGGCCCATAGCCACACCGACCCACGACAGGGTCACCAGCCAGCCGGGCGTTGATCGTCCACCGTTCAGGCCGAGCGCCACGATCATCAGCAGGAAGCCCATGTGCGCCGGCTCGTGGAAGTTCGGCGACTGCCACTCCGCGATGTTGGCGAGCCCCCAGTCGCCGCCTTCGACGTAGCGCAGCGGGTAGAGGATCCCGATCGGTCCGGCCGGGGTGAGCATGGAGGCACCGACGGCTCCCACGAGGGTGGCCAGCACCCAGCCCCTGGCGGGCGACATGGGAGTGCGACCGATCAGCGTGAAGAACGTGTACACGCCCACCACCCCCAGCCCGATGACGTACACCCCGTGCAGGTTGGCCCACAGCACAAAGAACGGGATCAACAGGAGGAAGCGGGCCGGTCGATCGGGCAGGGCGGCGAGGAGGAACCAGGCCAAGAGGGAGAGCAGCAGCCAGCTGATCGCCTGGGGACGCAGCGTGACGTAACCGATCAGCACGAACGCGCCCAGCGCAAACGGGAGCGCCAGCGACAGCACGCGAGCGCCTCCGTGGCGGGTGAGCGCCGTGGCGAGCACCGCGAAGATGGCGGCCGGGAAGAGGCCAAAGACGAACAGCGCGCCGATCCGACCCAGGCCGGTGACGAGCCAGTAGATGAATAGCTCGGACAGCCACTCATGCGGCGTCCACGGCTGCCCGAACCAGGTGAAGCTGAACGGGTCGGTGGTTGGGACGATCCCGGTCTCCGCGATCAGCTGCCCCGTGGTGATGTGCCAGAAGAAGTCGGGGTCCTGAACCCCCTTGGTGACCGTGATGGCGAACATCACCCCACCCAGGGCGATGGCCAGGATCGCCACGGGCGCGGGCAGCCATCGGAGCGGAGTCGCGGCAGGGGTGGCGGCGGGCGCGCGCGAGGAATCGGCGGACATCGCCGGGAGTCTAGTCGTTGCCCGGATGCACCGGAACGGGACGGAAGTACCGCGCCCGCAGATCAGGCACGCGCCACCTGACCTCTCAGCAAGTCTGGACCTGCGAGGAGATCGCGTCGCTGCTCGACTTGCGGATACCGAACTCCTCAGCGCACAACAGCCGTAGCACCACCGCCACCATCGCGGCTACTCCGGCGAGGATCAGTGCCTCGTCAGCCGTCGCGCGGCAGCCCAGATGTACTCGATGCCGACGTAGTGCGGGATCGACACCGGGAGCGCAGCGCCGACTGCCAGCCAGGTCCAGCGTGAACGTCGCAGCGCCAGCAGCAGGCTGATCCCCACCGTCACTGCGGCGGCGACAGGGAACAGCGGGTGGCTCTGCAGGCCAGGCGGCGGCACCCAGTCGCCGATGCCGGACCACAGGGCTGGTAGCCATAGGAGCCCAGCGAGTCCGACGGCGGTCGCCAGATCCCGCCACCGTCGTTCGGCGATGTAGCCTACGCACAGCAGCAATGGGTATATTTTCAGCGAGGCGGCGATGCCGACTGACCACGGGTCCGCTCGTCGCCAGACGAGCAGCGCGGTCATCAGGATGCCGACGTTGGCGTGCGGCACGGCACCCAGCAGGGGCAGCGCCAGGGCAGCCAACAGCAGCCCGGCGTGGCCTCGAAGCCGGGCCAGGCTGACGATGACGAAGACGGCAGCCGCTAGGCTGGCGAGCTGCCAGAGCAGGACCGGGGCGGGCAGTCGGTTCAGCCCCACCCACAGCCAGGCCAGCCAAGGGGCATGCCGGTAGGTCAGGCGGTCATCTTGGGGACGCGGATCGGCGTAGATGCTCTCGCCATGGACAAGGCGCTCGGCGGCCATCGGGTAGCCGTACACGTCCTCGGGGCGTCCAGCATTCTGGATGCCCAGCCCGATGAAGATCAGGGCGGCCAGGATCGCCACGATGGAGGCGATCCACCTTGACGCCTGAAGGAGCACGTTCACGATCATCCCCACATAGCCCGCCGGCGAGCGCCATGGCCAGGAACAGCCAGGCATCGACGGCATCATCCCGCATGGCGAATACAGCCCGCACCCGTCCCCACACCAAGCAGGATGGAGTGTGCATACACCGTCAATCCGGGATAGGCTGAAACTAACGTGCTACCGGGCTAGCTCATCGGTTCGGATAGCTGATGTGCGGCGGGCGCCGCACTGCCAGCCAGGCGACCACCCCAAGCCAGCCAAGCTCAGCTGCGAATTGCAACCAGGCCGATGCCTGTGCATCCAGCGCCACGCCGACCCACGGGACCGGGTGCAGTCCCACGGCGTAGGTCGCTAGGCGACGACGCAGCTCCGGAACCGCAGCCACCGCAAGGAGGATGCCCACCATGGCGAGCACGAACTCGTGTTGGTTCGCGTGCGGGATGACAAGCGGCGTGGCCAAGAAGGCGGCGGCCGCTCCCAGCTCTCCCATTGACGTTGGTGCTCGGTGAGACTCACACTGCGGTCGTCGCGCACCTATGGGGTCCGGCTTATGAACGCAAGGCGTGCGCCCGTCGTCCTCGCGCTTACGGTGCTGATGCTCACAACGAGCACCGTAACCGCCGCGTCGCCACGCGCGCCGAGTGCCGGCCAAGATTCCGCGGATCAGTGGATCGTCACACTCCGCCCAGGCCAAGATCCGCAGGAGGTAGGCGACCAACTGACCCGGATCGTGGGCGGCAAGGTCGAGCACGTCTATCGCTACGCCCTTCGCGGCTTCTCCTTCCAGGGGTCAGCCGGTGCCGCAGAGGCCCTTGCCCGCAATCCGAACGTGGTCAACGTCGTCGCCGTCCGCGAACTTCACATCGTGGGCGAGACCCTCCCCTGGGGCGTCAAGCGGATCGACGCCCTCCACCCGACCCAGCCGGATGCCCACGAAGCTGGGTTCACGGGCGCCGGGGTCTCGATCGGCATACTGGACACCGGGATCGACCTGGACCACCCTGACCTCAACGTGGATCTGGCCCGCGGCCTGAACTGCATGGGAGCCGGGCCGCCCGAGGACGGGCACGGGCATGGCACGCACGTTGCCGGCACGGCGGCAGCCGCTAGGAACGGTGCCGGCGTGGTCGGTGTCGCGCCTGACGCGGTGGTGGTCCCCATCAAGGTGCTGGACGACACCGGGGTCGGGACCGATGCCACCGTGATCTGCGGCATTGACTACCTCACCCAGCTCGCAACCGATGGCGATCCGACGAACGACATCGCGGTCGCAAACATGAGCCTGGGAGAGGAAGGTGGAGCGGGCAATTGCACTGACGGCGGCCTGCACCAGGCGATCTGCCAGTCGGTTGCGGCCGGCGTGACGTACGTTGTCGCCGCCGGCAACTCCTCGATCGATGCCAGCGGCTTCGTCCCTGCGGCATATCCAGAGGTGATCACGGTCTCTGCGATGGTCGACCTGGACGGCGAGCCCGGTGGTGCCGCTGGCTGCTATTTCTTCGTCTACTGCGACGACAGCTTCGCCTTCTTCAGCGACCACGGCGCCGTTGTTGATGTGATCGCCCCCGGCGTGCAGGTGTACTCAACCTGGAAGAATGGCGGGTACCAGACGAGCGACGGCACCAGCATGGCCGCCCCGCACGTCGCCGGCGTGGTCGCCCTGGTGAAGGCGGCAAACACAACACTGGCCCCCGAGGACATTGATGCCTTGCTGAAGAACGCCGGCGAGTGCCCCGATGGCTCCTGGGTGGAGGGCGGAACCACCAGCACAGATTGCGCGGGACAAGGGCAATGGGCCGGCGATCCGGATGGGTATCCCGAACCGCTTGTCAACGCCCTCCGCTCGACATCTGTGGCCGGCACGTGGGATCCACTCCCCACGGTCACGATCACCGCGCCGCTCGACGGCGCGAACGTTTCGGGCTCGGTCCTCATCGAGGCGGACGCGTCGGACAACACGGGCGTGACCCACGTCGCCTTCGAGGCGAATGGCGAGCCGCTGAGTGATGACGCGGATCCGTCCGACGGCTGGTCGGCGACGTGGTCGACCTCGGGACTCGCCGATGGTTCGTACAACCTGTCTGCGGTGGCTTACGACACCCTTGGCCAGAGCAATCGCCACACGATTACCGTCTCGATTGGCGTGAACCCCCAGGGCGACTGGGTGGGTGCCTACGGCTCGGGCGGCTACGCCCTGGCAGCCTGGAACGGGACCAGCGGCGACCTGGTCAGCCTGCCGCCCGGAGTCAGCTACGCGGTTGAGCTCGGCACCCGAGCGGTGTGGACCAG
>DATECF010000325.1:0-2993 GCA_035287045.1 Gemmatimonadales bacterium
GGGTTGGGGTTGCCGCCTTTCTGAATCAGCCCGTTGGGCTGCTGCACGAACGTCCTCTTCTTGTCCGCCAGCTGGGCGAATCCCCCGGCGCTGTTCACATAGTCCTTCACCCCGGCACCCGGCCGGTAGGGGACGCTGGTCCCCGGCGCGCCGACACTGCCTTCCACCCGCACGTACGGGATGTACGGCGGGATGTGTATCGAATCGCCAGGCTGGAGGATCAGGTTGTCCCGGTAGGCCGGATTGCCCAGCACCCGCTCCAGATCCACGCCGATGCGGCCGGCCGTGCCCCACTGCCGGTTTGCCGGCCCGCGGAGATTGCCGGCCGTCGCGGCGTTCCAAGTGGCGTGCAGCGTCGTGTCGGCGCGTTCTCCCGGCGCCGCTCTCCCGGGCTCTCGCCGCACGCCGCCTCCCAGGCGGAAGAACTGGATGCCGCTGGCGTAGGCCGCCGCGGTCAGCCCGCCGGCCTGGTGGATCAGCGAACGGAGCCGCTCGTCCTTGGACCGCAACGCATAGTGCCCCGCGTACAACACCTCGCCGGTGATCACGACCGTGCCGGGCGCTTCCCACCCCGGCCGCCGGCGGACCAGCACCTGGTCGTAAGGCTGGAGGACCACCGCGGGCGCCCGGCTGACGCCCGGGCGCTGCGGCGGATAGCTGGGCTGACCCACGACGAACGAGGCGTCCAGCGGAACGGTGAACACCGTCTGGAGCGAGTCACCACCTTCCACGCCGCCCCGGAAGCGCGACACCTGGATCGAATCCAGCGAAGCTTCCTCGCGCAAGCCACCCGCCAACAACACCGCGTCCCTCGCCGTCATCGAGTCCGCGTAGGACAGGTACCCGGGTTTCCGCACGGCGCCCCAGACGGCGACGTAGCGGTCGGGCCGAAAATCGGATCGGGCGAAGACCGTCACCTCGTCGCGCTCCTCCAGGGCCGGGTCGTCGTCCCCCTGGCCGCCGGCCAGCGGCACGGCCACGCCGATCATGCTCCGGCTCGAATCAGGCTGGGTCCGCAGGATCTGCGCCCTGCCGGTATAGGTATCCTCGCGCAGCCCGCCGGCCAGCCCGATGAGGTCGGACAGCCGCATACCATGATCCACCCGGTAGGTCCCGGGCACCGCCACCGCGCCCCGGATGGTCACGGCGTTCCGCCGGGCGGCGAGGAACGGGTAGATGGTGATGCTGTCTCCCGGCGCCAGCGGCACCGCCGCTGTATCGCCGGCCAAGACCTTGCCCAGGTTCACGGTGAGCACGGTACGCGCCCGGGCGAACTCCTGACGCTCACCGGGCGGCAGGATCCGGTGGATGGTGGCGGCGCCGGTGGCCGCCTCAGGCGTCAGGCCTCCAGCGACGCGGACTAGTTCGGCGAGGCCCTCGCCCGGCTTGCTCTCGTAGATCGCTGGTCGCTTGACCTCGCCGGTGAGCTTGACACGCGCCCCCTGCACCGGGACGAAGATCACGTCGCCGCTGCTCAAGTGAACGCCGGTCGGCGTGATCCCACGGGTGAGGTAGTCGTAGAGGTCCACGGTGCCCACCGTGTCCACGCCGCGGCGCACCTCGAGGCGGCGGAACCCGGCGCGCTCCGTGAGTCCCCCGGCCTGGTACAACGCCGTCAGCACGGAGCCCGTCGCGGGCACCTGGTAGGAGCCCGGGCGTCCCACCTCACCCACCACGCGGACCGTCAGCATCCGCACGTTCGCTACGGTGATCAGGAATTTGGTCTTGGCGTCGGGGCTCCGGCTCACCCCCGAGTACACGCGGCTCAGTCGATCGTAGAGCACGTCGCGCAGCTGCCCGAGCGTGACGTTGTTCACATAGATCTGGCCCACGCGCGGAATGACTACGAATCCGGCGCGCGTAACCTCGAGGGTTTGCGCGTCTTCCACCGCGCCGGTCAGGATCAGCACCAGCGCGTCCCCCGGTCCCAGCACGTACGCGTCATCCACCGGGCCGCTTACCACGGACTGGAACTGGGTGGTCGGCTGGCGGAAGACATCGAGGCCAAACAGCTCCAGCCCCTTGCCGGTCCTCGCCAGCGAATCCTCCCGCGCGATGGAGTCGGCCCGAAGGGAGTCCGCGTAGAAGCGATACGCCAGGGTGTCGCCGGTTAGGAGGAGCGAGTCACGGGTCGAGAACTGTGCCAGGCCCAGCAACGAGATCGCCTGGACCAGCGGCTGGCTCGGCAACGGCAGCCCGGTGGTATCCGCGCCGAGGTAGGCGTCCAGGAGGCTACCGGGGTACCCGGCGGCACGGAGGCGCGTCCGGATCTCTTCGGGCGTCATTCCCGACGCTTGCAGCCGCTGCTGCACCATGCGCCCGAGGTCCGGACGCTGCTGGAGAAGTTGCGCCGCCTGCTGCGGCGTGAGGCCCGGCGGGAGCCCCGGAATCTGTTGGGTTTGGGTCGGCGGCGGTGGTACCTGGGCTTGAGCGAGCGTCGGCCCAAAGAACACCAGGCAGGCTGCAAGGCAGAGGTTCGGTCGGGATAGGCGCATGCGTTGTAAGTTACAGTCCGTCAACGAGTTGCGGCATTCCACCTGGGCGTTGCCCAAGTTGTTGGTTCACGGCGGGACAATGTACTTTGCGCCGCAAAGTAGGTCAAGTGGCGGATCTTCAACGGGATACTGAGTTGAGGGAGTGATAGGCTCGGAACAGGTCGCCAAAGGTCCGATGCCACGCGTAGCGCTCGGCGGTCTTTCGGGCGTCGGCGCGGAGCGCCTCCAGGTTCTGGCTCAGAAGGTCCTGAACGGCCCGCGCGAAGTCGGTCGCATTCCCCGGTCGAGACAGGCGCGCCCAGCACGCCCCGGTCAGGAGATCCGCCATCGCCCCCGAATTCACCCCCACGACTGGCAACCCGCACGCCATGGCCTCCACCGCCGCGAGGCCAAAGGTCTCCATGGGGAAGGGCGCCACGTAGAGGTCCGCGCTCGCTAGCGCCCGCGCCAGGCCGGCGCGGTCCCGCTCGTAGGGGAGCACGGCCAGCATCTCCGGGT
>DATECF010000326.1:0-5716 GCA_035287045.1 Gemmatimonadales bacterium
GTTGGGGCGGTAGTGGTCAGACGTGAGACTATCCGCTCTATCCGTTCTATCCGCTCTATCCGCCCTATCCGCCCGACGAGAGAGAGCTCCGTGGCCCACTCGGATCCCAGCGCCCGCCCCGTCCGCGCGTCTCAAGCGACGATGTCCGAGCTCATGATGCCCCACCACGCCAACAACCTGGGCCATGTGTTCGGCGGGGTGATCCTGTCGCTGGTGGACCGGGTGGCCGCGGTGGCGGCGATCCGGCACGCGCGCCGCCCGTGCGTCACGGTATCGGTGGATCGAGTGGATTTCCTGCTACCCATCCTCTTGGGGGAACTGGTGACGGCGCAGGCCAGCGTGAACTACGCCGGGCGCACGTCCATGGAGGTCGGGGTTCGGATCGAGGCCGAGAACCTGCTGACCGGCCAGCGGCGCCACACCAACAGCTGCTACGTCACCTACGTGGCGATTGACGAGCACGGAAGCCCAAGCCCGGTGCCGCCCGTACTGCCGGAGACGGCGGAGGAGCGCCGCCGGTTCGCGGCGGCCGAGGCGCGGCGCCGGCGCCGGCTCGAGGAGAAGGGCCGGGCGCCGTGAAGCCCACCCGCGTCGTCTGCGTGCTCTCCGGCGGTGGCGCCAAGGGGGCGGCCCACGTGGGCGCGGTCAAGGCCATGGGAGAGCAGGGGCTCGCGCCGGCTCACTTCGTGGGCACGTCCATGGGAGCCATGATTGGCGCCATGTTCGCCAGCGGGCTGTCGTACGAGGCGGCGGTGCAGCGGATCACGGGCCTCTCGCGGAGGGACGTGGCTCAGCTGGCTCCGGGGGCGGTGCTTGGGCCGCTGGGCCGGAGCATCCTCAAAGAACGACCGCTCCGCCAGACCATTGCGCGGCTGGTTCCCGCCACGCGGTTCGACGATCTGGCCGTGCCGCTCACGCTGACGACCGTGGATCTGGCGACCAGCGAGTTGGTGCTGCTGGGCGCGGGAGGACGATGGGACGTCCCGCTGCATGACGCGCTCTACGCGTCCTCGGCGCTCAGCGTGTACTATCCGGCCGCCGTCATCGGCGGCCGCGCGTACGCGGACGGCGGCCTCCGCGCGGTCCTTCCGCTCGACGCGGCGGCGGCGCTGGATGCCGATCTCGTGGTGGCGGTGTACGTGGGGCCGCAGGTGGTTCAGGAGCGGCAGGGTCGGCCCGGGCCCCATGGCTTGCTCGCGGCGCACGACACCGCCATGCGGATCATGATGGCGGTCCAGGCTGAGGACACGATCGCCCGATGGAACGCGCGCGCTCCCCTCCTGGTGATCCGGCCCGACGTGGACGCCCGCGCCACGTTCAAGGTGGGAGATGCGCTCAGGTACGTGGAGGAGGGCTATCGCGCGGCGAGCAAGGCGCTGGTGGAGTGGGGGCAAGGCGATGTCAAGGGTGGAAACAGCGTGAGGGGTGAGGGGTGAGGGGTCCCCCTTACCCCTCACCCCTTACGCACTGGGCCATCGCCGCGTAATTAGTCCCCATCCGCCCTTCGCGCCCGGGAGCCCGCAGTGGACACGAAGTATTTCACCCTCGATGAAGCCAACCGCACGCTGCCGTTCGTCAGCCGGATCGTGCAGGACATTGTGGACGAGTACCGGCACTGGCGCGAGAATATTTACCGCTACGAGTTGATTACCGCCGGCCGCCGCGCCGAGGATCCCGAGACCGAAGAGCAGGGGCGGCTCCGCCGCGCGGTGGACGACTCGGCCCATCGCATCAATGGCTTCATTGAGGAGCTCTCGCTGGTCGGGTGCGTGTTCAAAGGCTTCGAAGAAGGCCTGGTGGATTTCCGCAGCAAGCTCACCGATCGCGACATCTTCCTCTGCTGGAAGCTGGGTGAATCGGAGATCCAGCACTGGCATGAAGTGGACGCGGGTGTGGCGGGCCGGCGGGCGCTGGTGCCCGAGCTTACCGGTTAGTGGCGTTCGCGCAGTTTCTCCATCTGCTGGGGCAGGCGCTGTGGATCGGCGGCGGCCTCGCGGCGATGACCCTGGCGATCGCTTCGCGCGGCGAGGACACGGCGGTCAAGGCCGGCGTTTACCGGCTGCTGGCACGGCTGAACGGCGTGGTGATCGCGCCGGGCGCGCTGATCACGGTGCTGTCGGGCTTGTGGCTCACCATGACTATGGCGCGTCGCGGCCGGGGCGCCGAGTTGGGGGAACCCGGGCTGGCGGTGATGCAGGGGCTGGGGATCGTGGCCGGGATCCTGGTGTTGCTGGTGGCACTCCCCACCGGAAACCTATTGGCTCGTGTGGCCGAGCCTGACCAGACCGGCCGATTCCCGCCGGTCTTCGAGCGCTTGCGGAAGCGGCAGGCGATCGTCTCATCCATCGCCGGAGCGCTGGCGGTCCTGGCGCTGGTGGCGGCGAGGTTGTTCTAGCCGCCCCGTCTTGCACGCCGACCTGACGGGGCACCGTGGACAATCCGGCCTCCTCGCTCTGCACACCGTCGCCCCGAGGTCCATCAGCGCCTGATTGAACTCCCACGCGGCTTGGCCCCGGCGCGGGAGCACGGCCCGGGCCAGCTCCCGGAGCGTCCGCTCCCCGCGTGCCCCGGATTGGAGCCGGGGGCGAAACGCGCGGCGCAGCACCCGCGCCACATTGGTATCCACCGGAGCTTCCAGCCGTTCATACGCAAACGTGGCGACCGCGGCGGCGGTGTAGGGACCCACGCCGGGGAGGGTGCGCAGCACCTCGGGCCGGTCGGGGACCCGTCCGTCGTAGTGCTTGACTACCGCTTGAGCGAGCCGGTGCAGGTTCTCGGCGCGCTGGTAGTAACCGAGGCCCTCCCAGGCTTCCCGCACGCGGCCAGGCGGAGCCTTGGCGAGGTCGTGCACTGTTGGGTACCGTTTGAGGAACCGTGGATAGTATTCGGCCACCCGAGAAGCCTGGGTCTGCTGCAGCATGAACTCGGACACCAGGACGCGGTAAGGATCACGGGTGGCGCGCCAGGGAAGCTTGCGCCCCGCGTGGCGAAACCACTTCAGGAGGAGTCGTTTGAAGGAGAGGGCGTTGCCAGGGGGCATGGATGGCGCCAAACATGCGAATAGAGACTGAGGATCGAAAGGGCGTTCCGTGACCAGCCCGCCCATCACGCTCGACATCCGCCGTATCGTCGGCCGGTTCAGCCTGCAGGCGGCGGGCCATGCCGGCCGGGTGTCCTACCTGGTTCTGGAGATGCTGCGCGGCCTGTCCGAGTGGCGGGTGTGGGTGCCGCGCACCTTCGAGCAGGCACAGAACATCGGGTATGGGTCGCTGTTCATCGTGGCGCTCACGGCCGGGTTCGCGGGGGCGGTGACGTCGCTCCAGGCGGGCTACCAGTTCACCGGCAGCATCCCGGCGTACTTTTACGGCGGCGTGATCGTGGAATCCATCATCCTGGAGCTGGCTCCGGTGTTGACGGCGATGGTCCTGGCGGGGCGGATCGGGGCGCGGTTTGCGGCCGAGCTCGGGTCCATGCGGGTTACCGAACAGGTGGACGCGCTGGAATCGCTGGGACGCTCGTCGGTGTCGCATCTGGTGTTACCCCGGGTGATCGCTGGCACGCTCATGCTGCCCATCCTGGTGGTGTTCGCGGACGTCGTGGGTATCGCATCGGGCTGGTTTGCGGCCAAGGGCGCGCTGGACATGACCAATGCGGATTTCATCTACGGGGCGCAGTACTTTTTCCGGCCCTGGGACCTGTGGTACTCGATGATCAAGGCGCTGTGCTTCGGCCTGGCCATCACCGTGGTGCCGTGCTACATGGGGTTCAGCACCAAGCAGGGTGCAGAGGGCGTGGGCCGCTCGACGACCACGGCGGTGGTCAGCGCCTCGGTGCTGATCCTGTTCCTGGACGCGACGCTGGCCAAGCTGCTCTTGACCAGGTCATGATCGAGCTCCGCGGCGTATCCAAGCGGTTCGGCGACCTGGTGGTGCTGGACGGGGTGGATTTCTCGGTGCGCAAGGGCGAGACCGTGGCGCTGCTGGGACCGTCGGGCGTGGGCAAGAGCGTCTTGCTCAAGCACATCAACGGCCTGATCCACCCGGACCGGGGCGAGGTGTGGGTGGACGGCCAGAATGTCATCCGGCTCAAGCGCAAAGACCTGGCGCGACTGCGCAGCCGGATCGGCTACGTCTTCCAATACGGGGCGTTGTTCGACTCGATGACCGTGGCGGACAACATCAAGCTGGGGATTACCGACCAGGCGAGCGCGTCCGATGAGGCCTACAGCCGGGCGCGGGCGGAGCAGTGTCTGGGGATGGTCAACCTCGATCCCGCGGTGGCGGAGAAGTACCCGGCCGAGCTGTCGGGGGGGATGAAGAAGCGGGTGGGGATCGCGCGGGCCATCGCGGGACAACCCACCTATCTCCTGTGGGACGAGCCGACGTCGGGCCTGGATCCGGTGAACGCGGATATCATTGACTCGCTGGTGGAGAAACTGGACGACGAGTTGGGCGTCACCAGCGTGGTGGTGACGCACGACGTGCGCGGCGCGTTCCGGGTGGCCGATCGGATCGCCATGCTGATGGACGGCCGAATCCGGGCGATGGGCAGCCCGGACGAGCTCAGGGCCAGCACCGACACCGCCGTGCAGGAGTTCCTGGAGCGCGACCTCACCGTTCCCGTGCACCACTGAGCGGACCTATGGATCTCGCCTACAAGCAAGAACTCAAGGTTGGCCTGCTGGTCATCGTGGCCCTGGCGGTGTTCACGCTGGGGCTCATGTGGTTGTCGGGGCGAACCCTCGGTCCGTCGGGCAACGTGGTCGTGCCGGTGCGATTCACCAACGTGAGCGGGATCCGGCCGGGCGACCCGGTCCAGACCTCGGGCGTCCGGGTGGGGCGGGTGGCGAACGTGGTGCTCCAGGGCGTGGGCGACGTCATGGTCTACCTCGAAGTGAATCGCGCGCAGCGCCCCCATGTGGACGCGCAGGCGATGGTGGCCTCGGCGGATTTCTTCGGCGCCAAGTTCGTGGATTACGTGCCGGGGAGCTCCCCGGAGCTGCTCCGGGCCGGACAGGTCATCACCGGCACCCGAGCGGTGGAGGTGATGGAGTCCGCCGCCAACCTCACCACGCGCGCAAGCGACGCCCTGGCCGGCGTCCAGACGCTGCTCTCCCAGCAGACGGCGGAGGACATTCACCGTACGCTGGTCGCGGTGGAGCGCACCCTGAACGTTGTCTCGCGGATCGGCGAAGGACCCACCATCAGCCAGACCCAGCAGACCCTGGCGTCGGTGCAACGGCTGGCGATCCGGCTGGACTCGACGTTCGCGCGGCCGGACCTGGGGAAATCGCTGGACCAGATGGATGAGGTGGCGCAAGGCCTCAGGGAGATGACCGAGGGCCTGTCGTCGGTCACCAACGCCCTGGGCTCGATTCTCGAGAAGGTCGACCGGGGCGAGGGATTGATCGGGAAAGCCGTGAGCGACAGTACGCTGCACGGGGACCTGCATGAAGTGCTCATGTCGCTGCGAAAGCTGCTGGATGACGTGCGGGAACGGCCGGGAAGGTACGTCAACGTGAAGGTGTTCTAGGGAATCTCTGCACAAGTCCCTGCGGATCTTCCGTTCGGCGCGCCAGGAGCGGCAGGGGCCCGTGTGGACGCGGTGGGGTTCCGTCGGGCGCTAGTGGTGCGGGGTGGACTCGACGCTTAGGCGCGATGGGTACGGGCGATGCGAGGGCGGGTGGGTCCCCTCGTGCGCTAGCACAACGCGCGCT
>DATECF010000327.1:0-5485 GCA_035287045.1 Gemmatimonadales bacterium
AGACGCACCCGCCACGCTATCCGCCTATTCTGCCATATCCACCGCCGCCAGGGGTCTCCACGCGGAGCACATCCCCAGGTTGGAGCGTTACGGCCGCCCTCGCGCCGAGCGGCTTCCCGTTGAGCAGGTTCTTCCCCGGCGCGCCGTTCCCGCCCCCCTTCGCACCGCGCGGCGCGTGACGGCGCCGCTCGGTGAGCAACGACGCCTCGATCTCCGCCAGCGCCTCATACTCCCGCACCACCCCCTCACCGCCGCGCCACCGCCCCGCTCCCCCGCTTCCGCGGCGCAGGGCATACGCCCGGATGCGCAGCGGATGCTCCAACTCGAACACCTCGACCGGCGTGTTCCGGGTGTTGGACATGGCCACGTGCACGCCCGACGGACCGGGCGCCCCCGGTGAGGCCCCTTGGCCGCCCCCCAACGTTTCGTAGTAGGTCCAGCCCGCGCCGCCGAACACCACGTTGTTCATGGTTCCCTGCCCCTGCGCGGGAATCCGGCCCACGCCGGCCATGGCCGCGAGCAGGGTGTCGGTGATGCGCTGGGACGTTTCCACATTCCCCGCGGCCACCGCGTGCGGCCACCCCGCGTTGATCAACGTGCCTTCCGGCGCCGTAATCTCGATGACCCGCTGCAGGCCGCCGTTGGTGGGAACATCCTCGTCCACCAGGCACCGCAGCAGGAACAACACCGCGGACCGGGTGACCGAGAGCGGACAGTTCACGTTGCCCTTGACCGCGGCGTCGGTACCGGTGAAGTCGCATCGCAAGCGCCCATCGGCCGTCACCTCCACCGCCACCCGGATCGCGATGTCCCGATCCTCCACCCCGTCGCTCTCCAACCAGTCCTCCGCCCGGAACACGCCCGGCCCCACGCGCTCCGCCAGCGACGCCCGGGTCCGCCGCTCGGCGTACGCCAGGAGATCGTGCACCGCACCCGCCAGGTACTCGGTCCCGTGGCGTGCCGCCAGCTCCTGGTACCGCAGCGCGCCGCGCTCGCACGCCGCCTGCTGGGCCGCAAGATCATGGGAGCGCATCTCCGGCGTGCGGACATTGGCCAGCAGCAGCCGGCGCAGATCTTCCTGCACCACGCCGCCCGCCGCCCACCGCACCGGTGGCAGGATGATCCCTTCCTGGAAGATGTCGGTCGAGTGCGGCGGCATGCTCCCCGGGCGCATCCCGCCCACGTCGGAGTGGTGGGCCCGCACCACCGTGAACCCGGCCACCGCGCCGCCCAGCTCGATGGCGTGCACCATGGTGATATCCGGCAGATGGGTGCCGCCCGTGAAGGGATCGTTGATGATGAACGTATCCCCCGGGTTGGGCCCCAACGCCATCACCGCCGCGACCGCGTCCGGCATCGCCCCCAGGTGGACCGGGATGTGCGCCGCCTGCGCGATCATCTCGCCCGGCGCGTCGAACAGCGCTGCTGACGAATCCCGGCGTTCCCGCACGTTGGGCGAGACCGAGCTGGCGACCAGCACCGCTCCCATCTCCTCGGCGATGCCGGCGAACGCGTGCGCCATCACCTCCAGGCCAATGGCGTCGAGCATCAGGTCCGCTCCAGCAGCACCGCACCGGTCTCGTGCACCACGCCCTGCCACCCGACCTCGATGCGCCCCGTCGCGTCCCCGCCGTCCAGCATGAGGGGCCCTTCGAGCCTCGTCCCCGCCAGCACCTCGTCCAGCGGCGCGCGTCTCCCGCGGATGGCCCCTTTGCCCGCCGCGCGCGTGGCCAGGTTCACGCTGGCAGCCTGGCCGGTGGCGATCGAGCGGAGGTTGACGATCTCCACCGGCCGGCGCTCGTCCGCGTGGCCGAACCGCGCCCGGTGCGCCCGGTGGAACGCGGCGGCCGTGGCGGCTCCGTCGCTCCCGGCGGCCACGGCCACTTCGTAGCCCTGCCCGGGGTATCGGCATTCGGCCACGCGTCGCAGCTCACCGCCCGGCAGCTCCTCGCGGCACCGCGCCTCCAGGTCCACGTAGGCCCGCTCGATGCCTCGCTGATCCAGGTCCGCCGCGAGGCGGTGCAGCGACGCCGTGAATTCCACCCGCGCTTTCGCGGCCGCGAGCCCCAGCGCCGACAGCGCGCCCGCGTGCGGGGGAATCAGCGCCCGCCGCACCCCCAGGCTGTCCGCCAGCCGGCACACGAACAGTGGGCCGGCCCCCCCGAACGCCACCAGCGTGGTGCCTCGCGGGTCCACGCCCCGCTCCACGCTCACGCCGCGGAGGGCGCGCACCATGGTGGCCGTGGCGATCTCGATGATGCCCTCGGCGCAGCGCTCCAGATCCAGCCCGGCGACCTTCGCCACGCCGGCAACTGCTTCCCGGGCCAGCCCGGCGTCCAGCCGGAGATCCGCCGCCAGCGGGTGGGCGGTGTCGAGCCAGCCCAGCACCAAGGCGGCATCCGTCACGGTGGCGTCCCGGCCGCCCAGGCCGTAACCCGCCGGGCCCGGCACCGCGCCGGCGCTCCTGGGGCCCACGCGGAGCGCGCCACCCTGGTCCACCCAGGCGATGCTGCCACCTCCCGCTCCGACCGTCTCGATCAGGACGTGCGGCAGCGCCACCGGAATGCCCCCCACCTCCCCAGCCGACTGGACCAGCGGCTCGCCGCCCAAAATAATGCTCGCGTCCGCGCTGGTGCCGCCCATGTCGATGGTGAGCAGATCCTGGCGCCCCACCTGCATCCCCAGGAGCCTCGCGCCCTCCACCCCTCCCACCGGGCCGGAGAGCGCCAGCGCCGATGCCCGCTCCCGCGCCTGGCGCGCGGCCAGCGTACCTCCGTGCGAGGCCATCACCCGGAATTCCGGGACCCCGCGACCGGCCGCCTCGCCGGCCACGCGCTCGAGATACGCGCCCACCAGCGGCCGGAGGTACGCCTCCACGGTGGTGGTGCTGGCCCGCTCGTATTCCCGGAACACCGGCAGCAGCTCGTGGCTCGCCACCACCGGCGTGCCGGGAAGTGCCGTGCGGAGCGCCTCGGCCAGCAGGCGCTCGTGGGTTGGATTCGCGAAGCTGAAGAGGAGGCAAATCGCCACGGCCGCCGGCCGCCGCATCGCCACCTCCTGCACGACGCGCTGGATTTCTGCCGGAACCAGCGCCTGCACCACGCCGGTGGCTCCAAGGCGCTCGACCACGCCGATCACGTGCTCGCGTGCGACCAGCGGCGGCGGATGGTCGCGCGCCAGATCGTACAGGGCCGCGCGGTCCTGCCGCCTGAGCCAGAGCAGATCCTCGAAGCCGGCGGTGAGCACGAGCGCCAACGCCGCACCGCGCCGCTCCAGCAGGGCGTTGGTGGCGACCGTGGTTCCGTGAACCAGCGTTTCGATGGAGCCGGAGGGGCCTCGCTTCCCCAGCCCGTCCACCGCGCGCCACAACCCCACGGCCGGGTCGTCCGGCGTGGAGGCGACCTTCACCACGCGGGTCCCGCCGTCCGGCTCGAGTGCCACCAGGTCCGTAAACGTGCCTCCGATGTCCACGCCCAAGCGCGTCACGGCTTCCTCCACCAGGCGGCACCCACCAGCGCCAGCGTGCCAACCAGGGAGAGCCATCCCACCCAGTCGCCGAGGAGCACGTACACCGTGCGAGCGTCGGTGGTGTACACGTCGCCTGCCTCGGTGGTCTGCACTTCCTTTGGCGTCCGCAGGTGTTCCCGTCCCAGCGGGTCAACGAATTCCGAGATCCCGTCATTGGACGCCCGCGCGATGCCCACCCGGGTCTCGATGGCCCGCATCACCAGGTGCGCGGGATGCTGGTACGAGGCGCTGGTCCGCCCATACCAGGCGTCGTTGGTCACGTTCACCAGAAAATCGGCGCCCAGGCGGCGGTACCGGCGCGACAGGTCTTCGAACACGGATTCGTAGCAGATCAAGATCCCAAAGGAACCGAGCGGCAGTCGATACACCGGTCCCCGTTCTCCAGGAGCGGCGGCGCCGAACCATCGCAGCTTGGCTAACCAGCGCGGAGGCACGAAGGGGACACGCTCCACGATGGGGACCAGGTAGTTCTTGTGATACGGCGGCTCGGGGGCCCGCCGGCCGGCCGCGTGGTACACAAATGCGGCGTTGTAGTAGTCCCAGCCACCATCCCGTTGCCGGGCATCCAGCCCGCCGACCACCAGAGGGATCCCCGCCTCGGCGGCGTGCGCCTGGATCTGTTGCTCCCAATGGGGATGCTGCATGAAGTACCCGGGGACCGCGGCCTCGGGCCAGACCGCCAGACCGGGCCGCGTCTCCCGAATGACCTCGGCCGACAGGCGCAGCAATTCGCCCACCAGGGAGTCCCCATCCGCCTGCCACTTTTCGTCGAACGAAACGTTGGGTTGGATCACCGCGACGCGGCCAACCGGTCGAAGCGTGAGCGTCCGCATCCGCACCGCGCCGTAGCCCACGACCAGCGCCAGTCCCACCAGCACGCCGCCCGCGAGCCGCACGACCTGCGCCCGCTCCCGGCGGGCGAGCCACGCCAGGGCCAGTGCCGTATTGGCGAGGGCCAGCAGGTAGGTCACGCCGCGCGCGCCCATCAGATCCGCGACCTGCACCGCCACCGGGAATCCGGTGAGCGACGTCCCCAGCCCCAGCCAGGGGAACCGGACGTCGCCCAGGTGTCCCACGGTCCATTCCAGGGCGGTCCAGAGGAGTGGGAAGATCACCAGCAGCCCCAGGCCCGTGCGCCGACGTACCCAACCCGTCACGGCAAAGAGCCCGGCGTGGAAGAGTCCCAGGACGGTGATCGTCGCGGCGTATCCCAGGGCCGAGAGCGGCGTGAAGTGCCAGAGGGCGACGACCATCCAGTACAGCACCAGCGCGTTGCTCAGCAGGCCGAACCAGAACCCCTGTACCAGGTGCCGCCGGAGCGGGCGAGGGTCCCCCTCTCCGCCGGCGATCAACCAGACGGCGGGCACCAGGCATACGAAGGATGGGACGAAGAGATGGAACGGCGGATAGGCGATCGCGAGCAGCAAGGAGCCGGCGACGACCAAGAGCGCGTCGCGGCGCGGCAGGGCCAGCGCCCTCACAACGTCACGTCGCGGCCCTGGCCCGCGGAGTGATAGACGGCCTCGATCGTCCGGTGGAGCAGCACCTGGTCGAACAGGTCCGGCCGCGGCACGGAGCCCCGCGCAATAGCCAGGAAGTGGGCCCACTCGGACCGGTACGACGTGGTGAACGCGTCCTCCCGGCCGGCGGCACCGGTCGGCGTGACGTTGACCGGCGATCCGTGCATCTCCCGGAAAATGCGAAGCGGATGCACGCTGGCGGAGCCTTTGGAGCACATCACATCGAGCCAGAACCGCTCATGGTCGCCCACGTAGCGGCGCGCCACGTCCACGAAGATGGACAGATCTTGATCGCACACGACCAATACGCAGCCCGCCTCCTCCACCTCGTCGCGCGACGGCTGCGGCTTGAGCACCGAGCTCACGACCCGCGGAGTTGGCCAGCCGGTGAGCCAGAGCGAGAGGTCGATCAGCGAGATGCCGAGGTCCAGCATCGC
>DATECF010000328.1:0-2176 GCA_035287045.1 Gemmatimonadales bacterium
GCGGGGTGGGCTGCCTCAACGTGGGACACAGCCACCCGCGCGTCGTGGCGGCGATTCAGGAGCAGGCCGCCCGCTTCACGCACACCGACTTCACGATCGTCCCCTACGAGGGGTACGTCGCGCTGGCCGAGCGGCTGGCCGTACTGGCCCCGGGGCCCAGTGCCAAACAGGTGGCCTTCTCCAACTCGGGAGCCGAGGCGGTGGAGAACGCGGTGAAGGTGGCGCGCCTCGCCACCGGGCGGCCGGCGATCATCGCCTTCGAGGGCGCCTTCCACGGCCGGACGTACATGGCGCTTTCCCTCACGAGCAAGGTGGATCCGTACAAGCGGCGGATGGGGCCGTTCATGTCCGATGTTTACCGCGCGCCCTACCCTGATCCGTACCGTTCTCCCGAGCCCGACGCCACGGCCTTCGCCCTGCGGCAGCTGGAGACGATGCTCACCACGCACGTCGATCCCGCGCAGGTCGCCGCGATCATCGTGGAGCCGGTGCTGGGGGAGGGTGGGTTCGTCGTACCGCCGCCGGACTTTCTTCCTGCCCTGCGCCCGCTGTGCGACCGGATCGGCGCGCTGCTGATCGTGGACGAAGTGCAGACGGGTCTTGGCCGCACCGGAAAGTTCTTCGCCACGGAGCATGCCGCGATTGAAGCGGACCTCATGGTCGTCGGCAAGTCGCTCGCGGTCGGACTCCCGCTCTCGGGGGTGATCGGCCGGCGGGAGGTCTTCGTGCCGGTGCACGCGGGGGCGCTGGGCGGCACCTATCCCGGGAACCCCGTCGCCTGCGCGGCCGCGCTGGCCGTGCTGGACGTCATAAAGGAAGAGCGCCTCGTGGAACGGGCGGTCCGGCTCGGTGTCCTGCTGCGCGACCGCCTGACGGCGATGGCGCGGCGCTACCCGCTGATCGGCGACGTCCGCGGATTGGGGGCGATGGTGGCCATCGAACTGGTGCAGGACCGGCGGACGAAATCACCGGCCGCCGCGGAGACCTCCGCGGTGCTGGCGCACGCGCTCTCGCAGGGTGTGCTGCTGCTGCGGGCCGGGGTCTACGGGAACGTGGTCCGCTTTCTCATGCCGCTAGTGATCCCGGAGGATCTCCTCGAGGAGGCGCTGCAGGCGCTCGACCGGTCGCTGGCGACCGTGCAGGAGCGCGGCGCCACCGCGGTGCTGGTCGCGGCCGGAGGGGAGTAGCGGTGCCGGGCCTCTGACGCTCTTCTAGAGACCGTCCTCAGGCAGTACACTTTTCCCGAGGACCCACGGATGCCCGACCCGTTCGTACACTGTCACCTGCACACGGAGTATTCACTGCTCGACGGTCACAGCCGCATCCGCCCCCTGATGCAAGAGGCGGCGCGGCTGGGCATGCCCGCCATCGGCCTCACCGATCACGGCGCCATGTACGGCGCCATCGAGTTCTACCTGGCGGCGAAGGAGCACGGCCTCACCCCCATCCTCGGCGTGGAGGCCTACGTCGCGCCACGGGGGCTGTCTGACCGCGACCCGCGGCTGGACATCAACCCCGCCCACCTGATCCTGCTGGCCACCTCCACGGAGGGTTACCGCAACCTCATCGCCCTGACCACGGTGGCGCACCTGGAGGGGTTTTACTACAAGCCCCGCATCGACCGCGAGGTGCTGGCCCGTCACAGCACGGGGCTGGTCGGTTCCTCCGCCTGTCTGCAGGGTGAGGTGGCGCGGGCGATCCTGCGGGAGGACATGGCCGGCGCGCGGGAGATCGCCGCCACCTACCGGGACATCTTTGGCCCTGGCAACTTCTTCCTGGAGGTGCAGAACCACGGCCTCCCCGACGAGGCCCGGGTGATCAAGGGGATGGTACAGCTGGCGCGGGACCTGAACCTGCCGCTGCTCGCCACCAACGACGTGCACTACGTGCGTCAGGGCGAGGCGGACGCGCAGGACGCCCTGATGTGCATCCAGATGAACATCGGGCTGGATCAGACCGACAAACCGCGCATGGGGAACGTGACCGAGTTCTACCTGAAGAGCGGCGAGGAGATGGCGCACCTCTTCGCCGACGTACCGGAGGCCCTGCGCGGCGGGCTGGCGATCGCGGAGCGCGCCCACATCGAGATCGAGATGGGGCGGCTCAGACTGCCGCACTTTCCGGTGCCGGAGGGGGAGACGGCCGATTCCTACCTGCGCCGGCTCTGCGAGGGCGG
>DATECF010000329.1:0-6311 GCA_035287045.1 Gemmatimonadales bacterium
CGTCGTACACGGCCCCCGGATAATTCGCGCGCACCAGCAGAGTCATTGGGTGCACGCCGGTGCCGAAGGAGCTGGCATCGAAGGCCAGCACGATCTGGCGCGTCTGCCCGGGTGCCCACGCTGAGTACGTCGCCCGCGCACGCCAGGTGCCTCCCACCACCAGCTCGGCGTAGATGTTCTGCGGCTGCTCCACGCCACTCTGGATGGTCACGTTGGCGGCGACCCGCGGGCGGGGCTCCGCCGTGGCCGAGTTGTACACCAGGGTCGGCGAGCGCTCCTGGTTCAGCGTCCGGACTGCGGGCATGGAATGAAACGCAACGAGGTCACCGCACTGGACTGCGGCGCCATCGCCGGCCGCCACGGTGAGACACAGCTCCCGATCCTGATTGTCGCCGTTGTGGTTGAGGAGTGCGACGGCCGGCGCGTTAGCCGGGACCCGGTTGATGTTGAACGATTGCTGCGCGCAATTCCCCCAGTTGTCGCAGATGCGGCCTTCGACGGTGTTGTTGTTGAGCATCAGGGAAACGGACGTAGTGGTGGAAGTTGCGCGGATCGTGCAGCCGCCCCCTCCGGTCACGTAGTCGAAGCTCGCGGTCTGGTCCACGCCGTTCACCTTGATCCACCGGCTCCCGGCGTCCAGCGACTCGTTGTCGCACCATTGGAGCTGGATCTGTGGGAATTCGGTGTAAGCCGTCGTGGCCGACAACAGCGCGATAGTGGGCGCAACCGCGTCGCGACGCGTGATCCAGTAGGTATCGGTGTCGCAGTTGCCGGAGTTGTCGCAGATGTGGGCCTCGACGGAATTGCTGCCAAGGTTCAGGGCGACGGAGCTCGTGGTGGATGCCGCCTTCGCCGTGCAGGCGGGTCCATCGTTCGTGTTGTAGTCGAAGCTCGAGGTCCGGTCGATGCCGTTGACCTTGATCCAGCGACTCCCGGCGTTGAGCGAGTTGTTGTCGCACCAGCCGACCTTGATGGTGGGGAACTCCAGGGACACGTCGCCAGTGGGCTCCATGAGGCTCGTGGTGGGTGGGACGGACTCCGTCACCGTTACGTTGTACCAGCCCTCGTCCGTGCCGGCGGTCGCGCTGGCCCGCAGACTCACCGTCCCGGACCCAACGGCTCCGGTGCTGTAGATTGCCGATACCATCCACCCGTCCCAGGCGTCGATCCACACGGGTCCCGGCGGCGTGCAGGACGTGACCTGGCCGCTGGGAGGGGGCCAGCAGCTGAAGGAGAATGTTCCCGCCATCGCAGTGTTGTTGAACACCGAGAACGTCACCTGATTCCCCGACGTGTTTGGCGGTGCGGTGGCAGGGTCTCCCTTCGGGTAGACCTCAACTTGCGCCAGTAGCTGGGTCACCGAGAGCAAGAGAGCCATCGAGACCAGGGCGGGCAGGCGGGTTTCCAGCATGAGATGCTCGGCGTGGAGGACGAGGAACCTCACAAGCACCAAGCGTGCCGTTCACGGAATGGCGGCTAAATGCTTACGAAACAGTCAGATAGCCGGCGTCCGAATCCGTGGTCATGTCTCATGAGACTCTCCGCAGTCTCATGAGACGGGAGCCGAACGCCTGTCGAGCAACTCGATCCCGCGCTCCTTGATCCGGCGATAGAGGGTCGCGCGGGAGATGCCCAGGGCTCGCGCCGCCTTCCGCGTGTTCCATCCGTTGCAGGCGAGGGCGCGGAACAACTGAGTAGCGTCCTGGCCGCGGGCGCTGCCCAACCCCGGCACAACCTCCATCAACGTCGCGGTTTGAATGACTGGGCCGTCCGTCGCGAGCCGCAGTCGCTCCATCAGTGCTTTCAGCTCGCGCACGTTGCCCGGCCAGTCGTAGCGGACCAGTAGCTCTATAGCGTCCGGAGCCAGGCGCTTCGGTGGATGCCCGTCCTGCCTGGCCTCCAAGAAGGTCCTGGCGAGTTCCGGGAGATCGCCCGGTCGGGCACGCAGCGGCGGGATGGTAATGGTGAAGCCGGCAACCCGGTGGGCGAAGGCGGGCTGCCAGGCCCCACTCGCCAGGAGCATGGCCACCGGCGAGGCAGCCGCCGTTACCAGTCGGAACCGGGAACGGCGCCGCTCCCGTCCCCCGACGCTCCAGAACTCACGGAGTTCGATGGCGCGGAGCAACTTGGCCTGCACAGGACTGCTCAAGCTACACGCTTCGTCCAGGAAGAGTGTCCCGCCATCAGCCAGGTCGAGGAACCCTTTGATGGGTTGGATCGCCCCGGTGAACGCGCCGCGCTCGGAACCAAACAGCATCCCTTCGGCCAGGCTCTCCGGTAGGGCGGCGCAGTTGACGTCGATGAAGGGTCCCTTCGAGGCGCCGCTCAGGTTGTGCAGCGCTCGTGCGACCAACTCCTTGCCGGTGCCCGTTTCACCGACCACCAGGACCGGCAGGTCGCCGCGCGCCGCCAGCCGCGTTTGCTGGAACACGTCCCGCATCGCAGGATCACGGCCGATCATGCCGGGCAGGTTGTCGTCGTTGCCGCTCATCGCTCCTCCGGCCGCTTCACCTTGACGCCCGCGCGCTCCACGTCACGCAAGGCGGCCGCGGCCGCCGAATCGGCGCTCGCGTCGTCGCGGAGAACCATGGGCGTGATGAAGAGGAACAACTCGGTCTCGGTGGTGCGGCGGCTCTGAAAGCCGAATAAGCCACCCAGGAGGGGGATAGAGGACAACAACGGGATTCCCGTCTTGGTGACCTCCTGTTGCCGCTCACGGAGGCCGCCCAAGACCACGGTTTGTCCATCCTTTACGAGCACCTGTGTTTCCGCCTCGCGGGTCGCGATCACGGGAGCGTCAAACTGAGTCTCCGCGGTGGCGCTGTTGGCTTCCTGGCGGATGAACAGGGCCACGTAGCCGTCCTGGTTGATGGTTGGGATGACCGTGAGCTTGGTGCCCACGTCCCGGTACTGCACCACCTGGTCTCGCGTGGGGGTCTCCGTCGGCAGACTGCGGCTGACCTGCACGAAGGGCCGCTGGGCCCCTACCAGGATCCGCGCCTCCCGGTTGTTTGACGCCACGACCACCGGCCGGGAGATGATCCGCGCGTCCCCTCGGGAGATGGCCGCCCGGATGACGGCGTCCACGTCGTAGGGCCCCAGGTTCATCACCTGGAGCACCAGGTTGCCCAGGCCACCGCCGGTCAGGAACCCGTCCAGCGTGATGTCTCCCTTCACCGGCAGGTTCTCGGCGGTGACGTCCACGCCCAGGTTGAACGCGCGATCCCGCCGGACTTCCACGATCAGCACCTGGATCAGCACTTGCAGGGGCCGCACGTCCAGCTGCTCCACGGCTTGCTGGATCACCTGGTTGTCCGCCTCGCTCGCGCGGATCAGGAGGGCGTTGGTGAGCTCGTCCGGGATGATGGTCACCGGTCCGGTGAGCTCCGCGCGAGGCTGTCCCTGCGGCCTCTGTGGCCCCTCCGGCCGTTGGGGTCGTTCACCCACCGTCTGCTCCGCCGTTCGGCGCAGTTCATCCGACAACGTTCCCGTGCCGAGCCCGGGCGACCCGGCAAACGCCCCCGAGCCGCCGAACAGTTGATTGACGGTGGCCGCGACGTCCGCCGCGCGCGCGTGCTTCAAGCGCATCACAAAAAGCTGGACGCCGGGAGCTGGTGCCTGAGGTCCCGCTCTGGCGGGCTGCGGCGGGCCGCCGGCCGGCACGGCGCCGATCCGGTAGAAGGCCGAGTCCTCCGCGAACTGGACCCCCTGCGCTTCCACCAGGCCCCGGAGGATGGGGCCCACCTGCGCTCGGAGCACCGGCCCCGGCGTCTCGAACGTGATGCGGACCGGCTGGACGTTGCCCGTCAGGACCGGCTTGGGCAGGTATCGGCCCAGCGCCTGGATGACGGCGCGGATGTCGGCCTCGACAAAGCGGATCGTCACGCTGTCGTTCAGCTCACGCACGGCCGTGGTGTCCTGGGCCCAGGCTCTCGAGCCGGCGCCGAGCATGAGCAGAGCAGCGCCGCCGTAGCGTCGTACCGCCGTTAATCTCATGGTCTCCTCACCCTCAACACCCAGGTGGTGTCCATGCCGGTGACCTCGACCAGCGCGGAGTCAACCCGCCGGACGGTGAGCTGGCCGATCACGTCGCCCACCCGCACCACCCGCGGCCCCTCGAGGCCGGGGAAGCCCTCGATCACCGCGGACGGGTCTGCGCCCACGACCAGTCCCGCCAGCCGGAGGACCGGCTTCGGAACGCCAGGCTGCGTGGTGGGCGCAGCCGCACCGCTCGAGATGGGAGAGGGCTGGCGCGAACGGCGAAAGAGGTTCCGGGTCGCTACCAGGGACGCCGCCGAATCGAGGTTGCGTGGGATCGGCATAGGGTCGGTGAGCGGTGAGGCGGGAGCGGGATGCGCCTCAAGTTGCGGGGGCGCCGGTGGGACCAATGCGGCGCCCGCCAGCGCGAGGAACCCCAGCGCGACGAAGGTCCACACCAGGATGCGGAGTGCGACCGTGGCGCTCATGATCGCCTCCGGTTGAGGCGCCAGCCGCCGATCACCAACTCCAACCGCAGCTGTTCCGCACCGGCTTGCTGTTCCAGTGGGTCGCCCGCCTGCACCTGCAGCGATCGCAGGGTCAGCAGCGTGCGGCCACCTTCGACCGCTTTGAGAAACCCCGCGAGCCCCTTGACGTCGCCCTCCAGCTGTGCACGGAGTGCAACGGGGGCAAAGGTGCCCCGTGCGGAATCGGGCAGGGCATTGAACCCCACCACCCGGAGGCCCGCGCGCTCCGCCACCAATGAGAGTTCTGACGTCAGGTTGGCCGCGGCGTCCGCCGCCGATTCGCCCACGACCAGCGCGGGCGCCAGCGCCACGATCTGGCGCGCAGCCACGGAGAAGGAGGCATCCACCGCGGGGGCCGCCTCCAGCACGGACCGGGCCTGCTCCAGGGTGGCCACGCGTTCCGCCGTGCGCATGCGGAGCACCCCGTAGTATTGGATTGCGGCGGGCGCCACCTTCAGCGCCAGCAGCGCCCCAAAGACGGTGGCGCCCCCGAACAGCAGAGCCCGGCGATCGCGCGGGGTCATGGTGGTCCTCGCAGGTGCACGATCAGGGAGAACCGTTCCAAGTCTTCGCCGCCGGCGCCGGTGCTGACGCGCTCGCGCATGACCGGCGCCTCGAACCGGACGTCCCGCACCCACGGAGCGCGCTCGAGCTGCGCCAGGACCCGGGCCGCCTGCGGCGCATACCCCACCAGGCGCACCGTGGAATCCGCGGACAGTTGGAACCCTGCCAGGAAGGCTCGATCACCCAGGCGCGTGGTGAGGTCGGCGAGGAGGACCAATGCCCGCGAGCGGTGTCCCCTCGCGTCCTGGATGGTGCCGAGCGCCGCGCGGGCGGCGGTCAAGTCGCGTCGCCGTACCACCGCCGAGTCCACCGCCGGCTGCAACGATCCCAGCTCACGCTCCACCGCGCGCCCCAGCACTTCGAGTCGCGCGACGCGCACCGCGCCGGCAGCCACCCACAGCGCTGCGCCCACGGCGGCCGTCAACTGCAACCGCTTTCGAACCACGCGGGCGCGAGCGGCCTTGGTCTCTTTGGGGAGCAGGTCGAGCGCCGGCCGGCGCAGCGTTGCGCCGTACGCGGCCGCTAGGATCGGCGCCCGCTCTCCGGTGGCGGCCAGCGGCGCCACCCATGCCGGGACCGGCGCCGCCTCGCCCTGGAGCAGCCGGCTCCGCCACACACCGCGGGCGCCGTGCCCGATGCGTTCGCAGGCGTTCCCGTCTTGAAAGCAAAGGTCGCTTCCACGGGGCCGCTCTTGGACCACCCAGGGGAGGACCTCGCTGGCCGGCCCCAACGCTTCCAATTGCAACCCGGCTTCCTCGCACCCGCGGACCACGGCGGTGACGAGTGGCTCTGGCACCGCCCCGGCCCACAGGACCTTCTCGGCGGCGTCACGCGGCACCACGCGGGCGTCCGTCACCAGAGGGGCGCCGTTCCTGCGGAACAGCCGGTTGGCTTCGAAGGCCACATACCGGCGCGCCGCGGCATTGGTGAGCGGAGGCGCCGGGGCCACGGTCCGAAGCTGGACCAGGTGTCGTGCCAGGACCACGCGGGCCCGCCTGGTGGCGTGAGGGAGATCGCCCGCGAGGCGCCCAATGGCGGGAGCTACGTCGTCCAGCGAGGCGTATGGAGCGGTGGCCGCCCAGAGAAGCCGGCCCCCTCCGCCCAGCACGGCCCGCAGCTCCCCTTGGGCCACGCAAATGCCGAGCACCCGGCTCACCGGATCCTCCTCTGGAGCACGGCCAGCCGGTCGGATACGCGCTCGACTACGATCTCGACAGTCGTGGCGGGATAGCGCCCGTAGGA
>DATECF010000330.1:0-9211 GCA_035287045.1 Gemmatimonadales bacterium
CCGAGTCGCGGAATTCGCCGGCGGCGACGAGAATGACGTCGTAGAGCCACCACAGGCCGAACCCGCCGAGCGTGCCCAGCATCAGGAGGCCGGTGCCGATTTTTCCGACATAGAATCGGTGGCCCCCGAACACGCCCAGCAGCACCGCCATCGGCAGCGCGACGCCGCGGGTCCGGTCCGAGATCTCAGGGGAATGCACCGGTGTTGTCAGGGGTCGCTCCGGGTTGCGGGGCTCCGTCAGCGACCACGAACCTAGGGCCAAAGCGAGCTTCTGGCCAGCGCGGACAAGCGGTTGCGGCGGGGCGGGGCAGGTGGCGATAATTCCCAGCCCCCGGCAGGGCGGTATCGTCTAGGGGACTAGGACGTGGCCCTCTCAAGGCCAAAACACGGGTTCGAATCCCGTTACCGCTATACCTTTCCTGACCCGCAGGCCCCATCGTCTAACGGCTAGGACACCACTCTTTCAAGGTGGGAACAGGGGTTCGATTCCCCTTGGGGCCATGCTCGTAACCCAACGTTGGTCATTCGGTTTCCGTTGAGCCGCCGTCACCGGCGGACCCACCGCCACCAGGCGCAGCCGGTAATAAGTGCCGGAGGTCGTCCACGGTGGCGCCGCCCACCCCGCCGCCGTGCCGGTCCATCGCCATAGCTGGCAAAGCCGCCAAAGCTGCACGGGACAGGGAATCGCGTGGGGCATCTCTGTCAACGTGGGACCGGACGTTGACGACTACATGATCACGAAGACCTACACCGTAAGACGGCAAGGGGGGCGAGTCGCTGCACAACCTGGCCCGTGCCCTCTACGCGCCCAGGGACCGCCCGCCGTCGCCACCGCCCCAAACGCCTGCATGGCGGATCGGCGGCGGCCGCGGACAATGACAACGAGATTGCCTTTGAAAACCGGCGGCCGGCCGAGCTACACAATGCCAGGCCCCCAGCTACGGAACGGCGGTCGCTCCCCCTGAGTCCCCGGTCCGGCCCGCCTGATTGCCTCGACGACCGCTGACGGCCGCGCTACGTTCTTCATACGACACCATGCCGATCCGAAAGACTTGGCTAATCCAATTCGCCGAGGGACTTCAGCGGAGGTTGGGGTCGGCACCACTGCGCGTTGCACTAGCTTCGGGCTGTTGGCTCGCGTGTGGAGGGCCGAGGGGGACCGAAGGCGGGACGTCAGCCCGTGGCGAGACGATGAGATGGGGAGCGGCAGATTCCTCGGCGCCTACGATTCTGATCCTCGGCACCAGCCTCACCCTAGGGTATGGCGTTCCGGCCAGCCAGTCCTACCCGTCCCTGTTACAAGGCAAACTGGATTCCGTCGGGCTTCGCTACCAGGTCGTCGCGAGAGGCGTGCCTGGAGAGCGTTCTGATGGCGTCCTCAAGCGCTTCGCTGCCTATGCTGGTTTCCCAGTGGCGCTTCTTGTGTTAGAGATTGGCGCAAACGACGCTCGTGCCGGCACAGAGCCCGACGTGATACGCAGGAATATTGAACTGGCCCTCGACTCGGCCGCGCGCATCTGGCCGGATGCCCGTATGATCGTGGCCGGGATTTCGGGACCGCCATCACAGCAAGACGACTACGGCATTGCGCTTCGGGACGAGTTCGTGCGCGCGGCACAGGCAAGGGGCACTACCCTGTTGCCGAACCTTCTTCAAGGCGTGGTTGGGCGACCGGAGTTCAATCAGCCTGACGGCGTTCACCCAACAGCACGTGGCCACGGGGTCATGGCCCAGAACATCTGGCCCGTGCTGGAACAAGTGCTCCGCGCACGGGCCCCCGACTAGGTCTCACAGGCCCCGACGAGGCTTGACCTAGTGCTTCCTGGGCGGCCGGCCGTTTGGGGGACGTGTTGGCCGCAAGGTGTCAGTTCGCGCGCCCGTTGTTCCATGGGTTGTACCGATTCCTGGCGCCATGCATTCGGGGCATTCTGGATATGGCACGCCCACTCCCGTATAACTCGATCCCTGATCTCCTTCTGAATCGGTGATGGTCACTTGGAAGGTTGTGTAGGAGCCGTAGTCGCCGACTTGCGCCGAGCAGCTGCTCGTGTTGCCGCACGCTGACGCACCGTTAACGGTCCATGAGTAGCTGATCGGACCAGCATAGTTCGAGGCGGTGGCCGTAGCGGTTACCCATTGGTACGGTTCGGCGCTCGCCACGACGGAAGCCTGAGCTCTTACGGCTTGCATAGATCGCACAATTGCCTCAGCGGTGGCGCTGTACGAGCCGCTATAGGTGTAGACCACCGTACCCGCGGCAAACGTGTCGTAGGCGTGATTGGTGTCCGCGCCAATGCAGCACGTGCCAGCGTAGAAGTACCCATCCACAAAAGCGGCGGCTCGAGTGCCCCCTCCCCACGACGGGATCCATCCCGCCACTAACGACTGCCCCGACTCGGTAACGACCTCGGGAACCTCGTTATAGACGAGAACCGTCATAGTGTACGTCCCCGATGTGTCGGGGATCACGCGCGGGTTGTCGGCTTCGAAATCGGCTACGAAGGATGTTCGCAATCCCTTCTGCGGGACGTCAAGCGGACAGGGAGGGTTTTGCACGATGGACTCCAAGTAAGCCTGCCACGTGTCGTTCCCGCGAAGAATGCACCGATAGCTTGGCTCACCAGGCCCAATCTCGCAGGCCCCCAAGAGCAGCCCGGCGAGAATCATTGTAGCCAGGGGAAGAGAGCGTTGAGTCATGGTGTCCTCGCCATGGGCGTGGCGGGCTCTACCAGGATCATGCGGAAAGGCATGTCGCTGCGGCGACGAGCCAATCCTTGATTCTGGATCGAAGGGTTGCGCGGATCTGGCGCGTAGGAGAAGCGCCTACCAGTCGGTTGATCACTCGCGGCGACGGCGCTCGCTGGCTCCCAGCTCAAGACACCGCCGGCCCCTGAATCATAGAAGCGCCCAACCAGGAACTCTGCGCTAACAATCGTCCCTCGATCGCTCTGCTTTTTTCTGACCTGCACCGGGCGCTCAGTGTAGACGCGCCAGGCAGCCCAGATGGGCCCCACCTCGCCGACGATAAGCTCAGGCTGCCGAGACGCTCGCGCTCCCGTAAGCTGCCAGGCGGACTGGACGGCTTCCTCTGGAGAGAGGAGGCGCTTTGCTACGGCACCGTCCGGTATCCCGGCCCAGCGGAAGTGCCCGCCGAGGGGTTCGGAAGGACTGCGGCCGTTAATCCAGTCTATCAGCCCCCTGCTCTCGGTGGAGACGAAGAGCAGTACTTGAGGCGTTGAACCACCACATAGCGGCACATACCACCACGAGCCGAATGCCCTCTTGAGGGATGCAGGCACCGCGGCATCCAGCGGTTCGTAGGGCGTTCGGCCATAGTAGATGCGCCCGCAGTCCCTGAGCGCGGCCACGTTGATCGTTCCCCCGTGCTGTTCCTCCAGCGAGGACACAACGAACTTCGCGAGGTCAGATACCCAAAACGCGGCGAGTTCCCGCGCCTGTCCCTCGGTGATCTCGCTGGGTTCCGGTTCCGGGGGGTAGGTGGCACGGAAATGACCGTCACCGTCTAGCTGGTTTGCTAGCTCGGGTGTCACCATCGCGGCGATGTTCGGTGGCGCACCAACCACGTCGATGGGAGTGTCGGAACAGCCAGCGGTGGCCGCCAAGGCAACCGCAAAGGCGGCACGCCATACCGTCCGCATGCAGGGCATTGCCACGGCTCCTCTCCTAGGGTCTGAGGACGTGTGACCATGTTGCCGCGAGAGGGGTAATCGCGTTTCTATACATGGAGGGGACGAGCCTGTGCCGCAAGAGTACAGAACGCAGTGACGGGGGTAGGGTACAAGAGTTGTTGGGGGGGTACGGTCGTGAGGGTGAGTTCCCTCAACTCGCGGTCTTCGGGGCGACGTCCAGGTAACTCAGTCTGCCAAGCTGCCGCCGGAAGTTTGCCCGATCTGTAATGCCCACCACGATGCGAGCCCTCTTCGGTGGCATCCCCTCAGCGCTCACGAGGAGTTCGAACGCCAGCCATCGCACCAGGGTGATCAGGTGCTCGATGCGCTTCAGGCCCAGCTCGTGGCAGCGATCCCGCAGCGTAGACTCGGACACGTGCGAGCAGAAAGCAAGGTCACTCGGCCGCCTAATCCGCCACGGCTGGCCGAGTATCACCTGCACTATGTCTTCGGCACGGCGCAGCGACGGGTGACGGTCGACCAAGAGTTCGGCCAGCTGCCCGGTCGACCGCCGCCTGTTGATGAGCTCGAGCGCGGACAGCAAGGGAGCAAACGGGTCTGGACTGTCTCGCTGTATGCCAACTACCCGGACCGGGCAGGATGCGGCGAACTCAAGCCAGGGGAATGGGACCGATTGTTGACGGTCGACGATGAGAACGCAGAGCATCGTCGGACCGTTTGAGCTATGAGGAGGACGAACTGATTGCGCCGCGTTCGAAATGTCAATGACGACAACGCTCTGCTCCTGGCCCTCCTTCACAATCGGCATGCTCGTGGTCGCGCGAACGTCGACACAGGGGTTGCTGAAGCCAGCCCCGCGAAGCCAGGCGACGAGTGGCCCTGGGTTGTTTGACACGACGTGGATGATCACGGGCCTTGTTGCCCCCGCGCGCGGAGGGTCCAAGATACATACGGTAGAAGGCTCGTTGCCGCCAGAGTTACAGTAAACGCCAGCCTCAACGGGGCTCAACATGGGACCGGGCTGTGACTTACGCCCCGGAGTCGGCCACCGCGCCTCACTCGCCACCCGTTCATGCCGGCGCCACGACCAGTGGTCTGTCGCTTACCCAAGGGCCTCTCCTACGTCGGTGTCGGCGGTGGGGTGGTTACAGTCGGGAAGGGACGGCCACCCACCCGCGTGGGGAAGTCTTCGCTCCCGGGCTTTCGCATTGGTAGCTGTCTTCCGGGGGGGGAGCGCAACTGCCGGCGTAGCTGGGAGCCTAGCATTCCGTGGCTCGGCCCTGCACGCCTGGGGCAGCGCGGTTATGGGACCCCGGGACTGGGCGCTGGGCTCTGGAGGCGAGGACAGGGCTACCGCGCGATCCGCCCGAAGGTGAACCAGGATGAGGTCCCGTCGAAGCGGGTGGTCGCTGTCACGCCTTTACGGTCAAGAAAGGTGGTGGCCTGGTATGCGAAGGCTCTGAGCGCCCCGAAGGGCTCTCGGTGTCAACGTGGGCACGGGCGTTGACGCCTGGCGCTGCTCGCCTTCCCGCGGGGAGGGTCGCAGAAGCGGCAGAAGCGTGGCCTCCAGTTACGCGCCTGTTTCGGACCTCGGGACGGGGCCGTCGGCGACGGCGTCGTCGGGCGCCACGGTCAGCCCCACGGTCTCGACCCGTCCATCCACCACGTCTCGCACCGTCAAGGTCACCGGTCCCACCGTCACCGAACGACCGAGGCCAATCTCATCGCCCAGCTTCGCCTGGAGAAACTCGTCCAGCGTGCCAAAGCCGGGCGCCGCGACTCGGATGCCATAAAACTCCTCCAACTCCGCGAGCCCGGTCTCTCCCCGAAGCTGGAACTCGGCCTCGGACGGCCGCGCTTCCACGGCGGGCCGCCCGCTGCTGAACACCCGGTCCACCAGCCAGCGCCTCTCCGGGCGCAACAGGACGAACACGTGATCCGCCGGCAACAACTGGGTCGAGCCGCGGGGCGGAATCATCTCCCGGCCTCGGACCACCATGGCCACCAGGGCGCCGTCCGGAAGGCTCAGGTCCCGAATCCGCCGCCCGGCCACGGGAAAATCGGCGGACAGCGTGTACTCCACGATGTCGCCTTCCACGTCCTTGAGCGACGTGATCTCCAGGGTCACCGGCGGCTCGGGAACCGGCGGGCGCTGAAGCCCAAGCCACCCTGCGGCCCAGGGCAGGGTCCATCCCTGGGTCACGGCCGACACCACCACGGCAAAGAACACCACATCGAACAGCGCCTCGGCGCCCGGCAGCCCGCGCAACAGGGGGTACGTCGCGAGGATCACCGGCACCGCGCCCTTGAGTCCCCCCCACGCGATGAACGCCGTCTCTCGGGGCGAGAAGCGGAACGGCAACAGGCATGGCACCACCGCCAGGGGCCGGGCGACGAACACCAGGGTTCCGGCTACCAGCAACGCCGGCCCGGCGACACCGACCAGGCGACCCGGGGAGCTCAGCAGGCCCAGCAGGACGAACATGGTGATCTGCGCCACCCAGGCCAGGCCGTCGTGAAAGAGGTAGACGCCCCGGCGGAAGAGCAGTCGCTGCGAGCCGGCCACCACCCCGGCCACGTAGCACGCCAGGAACCCGCTGCCCCCGGCCGAGGCGGCGGCGCCGTAGGCGACCAGGGCGGCGGCGCCGGTAAGGACCGGGTACAGGCCGGCCGCGTCGAGGTTGATCCGCCTGACAGCGGTCACCGTGCCCCGTCCCACCAGCCATCCGATCCCCAGGCCGAGCGCGAGCTGCCTGACGAAGAGCCAGGCCACCTCGATCCCGGGCGTGAGGCGACCCAGGAGCAGCTCCAGGCAGGCGACCGTGAGCAGCACGGCCATGGGATCGTTGGACCCGCTCTCCAGCTCCAGCGTCGCGGCCACCCGCTGCCGGACGCGCACCCCTTTGGATCGGAGGACCGCGAACACCGCGGCCGCATCGGTGGACGACACGATGCTCCCAAGCAGCATGGCGTTGAGCCACGGCAGTTCCAGTACCACGATGGCCGCCAGGGCCACGCCACAGGCCGTCAGCAGCACGCCGGCCGTCGCCAGCCACAGGGACGGTGCCAGGACTCGCCGGAAGGACGCGAGGTCGGTTCGGAGGCCGCCGTCGAACAGGATCATCACCAGCGCCACGGTGCCCACGCCGTGGGCCAGGCCGTAGTTCTCGAACGCGATCCCGCCCGGTCCCTCGGAGCCCGCCAGCATGCCCACCACCAGGAACAGCACCAGGACCGGCAGGCCCATCCGGGAGGACAGCTTGCTGGACGCGATCCCCAGGATCAGGAGAACGCCCGCCAGCAGAATCAGGCGATCGACGGCGAACATGGGTCGCAATCTACGGCGCGAGTCGGTACTTTCCGAACCTCCCGATATCGGTGGTGAGCTCCCTCGCCACCGTGGTCACCGCTCGACCAGGACGATCCAATGCATCCCTTGCTCTTGGCAGCAGCCGTCACCGGACAAGCGCCCCAGGCCGGTCCCCCCCCAAGTCCCGTAGCCCGGATCGTCGTCACGCCGGCGGAGACCACCCTGGCGGTGGGCGACACGGTGCGGCTCCAGGCGCAGGCGCTGGATAGCGCCGGACGCCCGGTGCCCGGCGCCCAGGTGCGGTTTTTCGGTGCGTTTCAGGGAGCCGTGGACGAGGAGACCGGCGTCGTCCGAGCCGGGTCGCGGGGCGTGCTCCTGGTCAACGTCATGGCCCTGGTGACCGGCCGGCGGCCGAGTCGCCCGGCGGTCGCCACCGTCCGGGTGGTGTCCCCGCCGCCGGCGCGGATCGCCCTCCGGCCGGATGCTCCACGGCTGCTGCCCGGCCAGCGGGTGACGCTCCGCGCGGACGTCTTCGCGGCCAACGGCGATCTGCGGGACGACCCGGTGCGCTGGACCTCCTCGGCGCCGGCCGTGGCGCGGGTGGACGCCGGCGGGCAGCTCGACGCGGTGGCGCCGGGACGCGCCACGGTCACGGCGGCGGCCGGACGCCTGCAAGCCACGGTCACGGTGGCGGTGGTGCCCAACTCGGTACGTCGCCTGGAGATCGTGGGCGGCGTCTCGGAGGCGCGAGCCGGCGACGTCCTGCGATTCCGGGCGGTGGCACGTGACGCGGCAGGCCGGGAAGTGGAGGGGCTCTCGCCCCTGTGGACCATGGCGCCGGGACAGGGGCTCATCGACCAGGACGGCGCGTTCGTCGCCGAGGGGCCGGGGCAGTACACCGTCACCGCCAGCCTGGGATCGGTCAGCGCCGCCAGAGCGGTGCGGGTGCACCCCCGCAACGTGCGGAGGGTGTCCCGCACCGTGGGGCGATTGCCGGTCAAGGGGCTGCTCACCGCCGAGTTCTGGCCCCACCCGAACGGCCGCCACGCGTATCTCTCTACGGTGGGCGACCGGGTGTACGCCCTGGACCTCAGCGATCCGGCGGCGCCGGTGGTGACCGATTCGGTGCTGGTGGACGCCCGGCACATCAACGACGTGATGAGCACCGCGGATGGGCGCTGGGCCGTGATCACGCGCGAGAACGCCAGCTCCCGCCGCAACGGCATCGTGATTCTCGATCTGGCCGACCCCGCCCATCCGAAGGTGGCTTCGGAGTACACCGAAACGGTGACCGGCGGGGTGCACTCGGCCTTCGTGTACACGCAGCCGCGGCACGGCACGCACGTGTATCTGACCGATGATGCCACGGGCTCACTGCGGGTCATTGATCTCAACGACCCCCTCCGGCCACGCGAGATCGCCCGCTGGCAGACCCGTCTGGATCAGGCGGGCAACTACCTGCACGACCTCGACGTCCAGGACGGGCTCGCCTACCTGGCGTATTGGAATGACGGCCTCGTGATCCTGGACGTGGGCAACGGCATGCGGGGCGGCTCCCCCACCAACCCGCAGCTGGTCTCCCAGCTCAAGTACGATCTCGACGCCCTGTATGCCCGGGTGGAAGCCGAAGGCGGCCCGGGCTACATCCGGGGCACCCATACGGCGTGGCGGCACAAGAACTATGTGTTCGTGGGCGACGAAGTCTTCTCGGCGACGCCCCAGGGAGTCACGGTACCCGGTCTTGGACTGGGCCGGGCCAACGGGCGACTCCACGTGGTGGACGTGAGCGACATCGCCCAGCCCCGCATCGTAGCGTGGTACGAGCCGCGGGACGGCGGCGTGCACAACGTCTGGGTGGCCGGGGACACGCTATACCTCGGCGACTATCAGGGCGGCCTACGAGTGCTGGATATCTCCGGGGAATTGCGCGGGGACCTGGAGGCTCAGGGTCGCGAGGTGGCCTGGGTGCACACGGGCGACGCCAATGGCCAGGTGCCCAACGCGGCGATGGCGTGGGGCGCCTTCTATCACAAGGGCCTGGTGTGGGTGAACGACATGTTCTCCGGGCTGTGGGCGGTGAAGCTGGAGCCGCGGGCCCAGCCGATGATACCGTAGATCGTTATCCGATCAACGCACGACCCTAACGGCCCGCCCAGACCGCGATGCCGGTGGGCTGGCGCGCAATCTCGATTGAGGCGACCCGGGTGAGTGACCCGAGGTCAATCGCGTCCACCGCGCCGGGATCGCTGCC
>DATECF010000331.1:0-20334 GCA_035287045.1 Gemmatimonadales bacterium
TGCGGCGGGTCTCCGCCGCGGGAACCGGTTCAGCGGGCGGCAACCTTCTGTGGCGTGCAAGTGTCTAAGCGCCTTACCCCCAGACGGCGAACAGCCCCACCACACCGATCACTACCCCGAGGGCCATCTTCACCGCGGCGGCCACCGCGCGGCCCAGCACGGCGCCCCACCCGGCCCGCGCGGCCACGCCGGCACGCCGCTCGCGCAGGTATTCGAACAGCGCCGCGCCCGCGAACGACCCCACGAACGCCCCGATCACGCTGCCGATGATCGGCACCGGCACGCCCACGATGGCGCCCGCGATGCCGCCGATGAGGGCGCCCCACCCTGCGGAGCGCGATCCGCCATACCGCCGCGCGTACCGGAAGCCGATCCACGCCTCCAGCATCTCGCCGGCGAACGCGAGGCCGAGCACCACCGCGATGGTCCAGAGGCCCACCGTGCGAAACGCCGTCAACCATCCGTACCCCAACACGCCCGCTACCATGACCCACAGGCCGGGCAGCCCCAGGGGGACGAGCAGGAGGCCCACGATGATGCAGGCCACCAGGAGGATGACGCCGACGGTTTCCAGGAGCGGGCCCGGCTGACGCCGGTCAGGCCCGCAGGGCGGTGGCGAGGTGCTGCCGCCAGGCCTGGCCCGGGGCGCGGGCGTCAGGCCACCGCCAGCTGAGGTACTCCTCGGGCGGCTTGAACAACTCGCTCGTCAGTTGGCCCACGTCGGGCGAATCGGCCAGCAGGAAGCGCCGCCACGCCAGCGACCGCGTGACCGTCACGTGGTGCTGCCGGTCGGCGGCATGCCGGCCGGCCCAGGCAAGCCAGTCCCGGAGCCTCAGGCGACGCAGCGCGACCCGGGCACGCCAATCCCTGGCACCCAGGCGCACGCCTCGAATGGGGAAGAGGAGGAGATCATCCACCAGGACCCGGCCCACGATGCTCAAGGCGCGTCCCACACCCAGATGCCCGGCCAGCTCGGTGAGACGGGCCCCCGCGTCGCGCGGCAGCGTTTCCCACAGCAACGCCAAATCGAGCAGCCCACGCACGTGCAGCAGATCGTGTCGCACCAGGTGGTGCAAGACCAGGGCCGCGTGCAGCTCGTCCGGGAGGACGGGCAGACGCTGGTCCATCTCGACGCGGGCCCAGATGGCGCGCGGCAGGGTGATCCCCTCGGTCGGCAGCACGGTGGAGACCGGCTCGAATCCCCAGTGCAGGTCCAGGAGTGGCGCGTGGGTGTCACGCTCGCCGGTTTCGGGGTCCACCCGGAACATCGTGACGCCGGGCCGCTCGCTTGCCGGCCCCCACACCCCGGGCTCGCCCAGGTCGGCATAGCCGTGGGCGTGGAGCACGGCCATGGCCTCGTTCCGCCCGTCGAGCTCCACCAGCAGATCGATGTCGTCCAGGCGCCGATCATCGAGCCGGTAGAAGCGGCCCAGCAGCGCGATGCCCTTGAAGAAGAAGTGCGCAATGCCCGCGTTCCGCAGGGCGGCGGACAGGTCGCGCGCCTCCTTGCGAAGCTGAGCCGCGCGTTCCATCCACTCGTTGTCGGCGAGGCCGGTGTCGCCCGTCTGATGCCGCTCGAAATAGCGGCGCAGACCGAAACGACCGGCCAGCTCCAGGGCGGGATCGGACCCGCGCAGCCTGAGCTGCGCGGCCACCTCGCTCAACAGCTTGGCAAAACGGTGCGGGACGGTCACGACTGGGGACATGGCTCCACCGGGGAATCGCGGCATGCAACCTAGCGCCGAATGCAGGACGCGGGAAGCGGCGCGAGCCCATTGAACTCCCGCAAATCGCGGATACTCTTTAGCATCCTATGTCTGGCCACCCGGCAGCGCCGCCGAGCCGCTTCAAGGTCGGTCTGGCGCAGATGCGCATGACCGCCGACCCGGCTGCCAACCTGGCCACCGCCGTGGCCCTGGTGAAGGAGGCGGCTGGCAAGGGCGTTCGCGTCGTATGCCTGCCCGAGCTGTTCCGTACCCTCTACCTCGCGCAGCGCGAGGATCATGAGCTGTTCAACCTGGCCGAGCCCGTGCCGGGGCCGAGCACCGAGGCGCTGGGCCGGGTGGCGCGCGACCTCGGCGTCGTCGTGATCGCGCCGGTGTTTGAGCGGCGGGCCGCGGGACTGTACCACAACACGGCGGCCGTGATCGACGCCGACGGCGAGATCAAGGGACTCTACCGCAAGATGCACATCCCCGACGATCCGGCCTACTACGAGAAGTTCTACTTCACCCCCGGCGACTTGGGCTTCCGGGCGTTCGACACGCGAGTCGGACGTATCGGCACGTTGGTTTGCTGGGACCAGTGGTACCCCGAGGGGGCGCGGCTGACGGCGCTCCAGGGCGCGAACCTGATCTTCTATCCCACCGCCATCGGCTGGCACCCCGCCGAGAAGGACCGGTTTGGGGCGCAGCAGCTCGACGCCTGGCGGACCATTCAGCGGGGGCATGCCATCGCCAACGGTTGCTGGGTGGCCGCGGTGAACCGCGTGGGCTTGGAGCGGCCGGACGCGGCCGGCCCGGGACTCGAGTTCTGGGGCCACTCGTTCCTGTGCGATCCCTTCGGGGTGGTGGTCGCGGAAGCGCCCGGCGATCAGGAAGCCCTGCTCATCGCGGAGGTGGACCTGGCGCGCGTGGAGGACGTGCGCCGCAACTGGCCCTTCCTGCGGGACCGGCGGGTGGACGCGTACGGCGGGATCACCGCGCGCTATTTGGGCGACGGCTGAGCCCCGCGACGTGACACCCACCCCGCACGCCCTCGGCTTCCGGATGCCCGCCGAATGGGAGCCGCACGAGGCGACCTGGATCGGCTGGCCGCACAACCAGACGGACTGGCCCGGCAAGTTCGAGGCGATTCCCTGGGTCTACGGCGAGATCGTGCGACGGCTGGCACCCGGTGAAACGGTCCGTATCCTGGTCAATTCCCCGGCCCATGAGTCCCAGGCGCGCCGGCTGCTTGGCAAGGCGGGCGTGGATCTCCAGCGCGTGGAGTTCTTTCGGTTCCCCACCAATCGCGGCTGGACCCGGGACTTCGGGCCGATCTTCGTGCGGAAGGACGGGCCGCCGGCGAACGTCGCCATCGCGCGATTTCACTTCAACGCGTGGGCCAAGTACCGGGACTGGAAAAAGGACGACAAGATCCCCGATCTCGTGGCCCGGGGCCTGAATCTCCGCGCCTTCGAGCCGAAACCGCGCGCCGGCGGGGTGATCCTCGAAGGCGGGAGCATCGACGTCAACGGTGTCGGCACGCTGCTGACGACCGAGGAGTGCCTGCTCGATCCCGCGGTACAAACCCGGAACCCGGGCCTCTCGCGCGCAGAGATGGAGGCCCTGCTCCGGGACTACCTGGGCGCCACCAACGTGCTGTGGCTTGGGCAGGGGCTCGCGGGCGACGACACCCACGGCCACGTGGACGACCTGTGTCGCTTCGTGGGCCCGCGCACCGTCGTGCTGTGCCAGGAAACCGATCCCCGGGACGCCAACTACCGGCCGCTGGCCGAAAACCGGGATCGGCTCCAGGGGATGCGGGTCGAGGACGGGTCCAGTGTGGAGATCGTGGACCTGCCGATGCCGGCGCCGCTCGTCTTTGACGGGCAGCGCCTCCCGGCGAGCTACGCCAATTTCTACATCGGGAATGCGGCGGTCCTGGTGCCGACGTTCAACGATCCCAACGATCGCGTAGCGCTGGGCATCCTGGGCGAGGTGTTTCCCGATCGGCCCGCGGTGGGCATCCATGCGGTGGACCTGGTGTGGGGCCTGGGGACCCTGCACTGCCTCACTCAGCAACAGCCGGCGTAGGTCCCCGGGGCGCGCCTGGGCTGTCCCGGCCTTGCTTCGCGTCGCCGGGTGGCTCATGCTTGGGCCGTGTGGCCAGCCCTCGCCCTCCTGCTCCTGCAAGGTGGCCCGCCGGATCCCGCGCAACGGACCATCCTCGCGGCCGTCCAGGCCGTTGAGGGAGACAGCGCCGGGCGACTGACGCGGCGGTGGGAGGCTCAGGTGAAACGCCACCCTCCCGATCCAGCCGCGCTCCTGGGTCTCGCGACCATCGCCCGGCTCACCTACGACTACTCCGCGGCCGAACAACTCTACGCCCGGGTGCACGACGAGCGAGGGACGTCTCAGGACCTCTACCGCGTCCACGCGTGGATGGGACAGGCGGCCATCGCGTACACTCGCTTCGCGTTCAGTGACGCGGAAGCCCTGCTGGAGCAGGCCGCGGCGCAGGCCCGTCCGCTGGGGTATCCGGGCCTGGCGGGAGAGGCCCTGGTGACGCTCGGTTGGATCCGCAGTCGCACGCGCGGGGCATCGGCCGCCGACTCCACGCACGCGGAGGCGATGCGCCTCATTCCGCCCGACGACGCGCGCCGGCGGGCGGCTCTGGGTTGCGCGCGCGCCGGCGTCCTCGCCGGCCGCGGGCTTCCGGCCGCCCGCGACTCGGCGCTGGCGGCGAGAGCCCTCGCCGACGGCGCGGCCGAGCACCGCGTACGGGCGCTGTGCGATTTCGTGCTGGCGCAGGACTTCCTGCGCGTGGGTCGCATCGACTCCGCCGTCGCGACGTTTGGGCGGGTCGCGGAGGAACAGCGGCGGCTGCGCGACCGCGCCAATCTGGCCACCACGCTGCAATGGCGCGGCTGGGCGATGGGCCAGACCGGCCGCTTCGGCGACGCCTTCGCCGCCCTGCATCAGGCCGTGGCGGAAGGTCGCGCCTCCGGCAACCGCGTGGCGCTGGCGTGGGCCGAGCTCAACCTGGCCGAGATATCGCTCCGCGTCGGCGATCTGAACGACGGCGCGGCGCATGCCGCGCGGGCGGCGGAGTTGCTGGAGGCCCAGGGCGACCAGGTCGGGCTCGCGGGGATCCGCGGGCTGCAGGCTGACCTCGCCCGCGCCGCGGGACGGTTCGCGGAGGCCCGCCTCGCCTACCGCGAGGCGCTCGCGGTCAACCGGCGCGTGGGGCGCTACCTGGCCTACGTCCCCATCCACCGGGCCCTGGCCGAGCTGGCCGCCGCCCTGGGCGAGCCGGAGGAGGCGGAGCGCGAGCTGGCCGAGGCCCGGCGCGTCGCGCGCGAGCATGCCATGCCGCGCTGGGAGCTGGGGCTGAACAACCAGAGCGCCACGCTGGCCCTGCGCCGCGGCGACCTCCCCGCGGCCGAACAGGCGCTGACCCGACTGCTCGCGGCGCCCCTGGAGCCGGCGCCGCGGTACGCGGCACGGGCGCAACTGGCGTACGTCCACGCGCTGCGCGGCGACGTGAGCGCCGCGGAACGCGAGTTGTCGGGCGCCATCGACGAGCTGGACCGCTGGCGCGCTGGGTTGACCGAGCGCGATCTTCGGGTGCTGGCGTCTCAGGTTCAGGTCAACCCGCTGGACCCGGATCTGGCGGTGGCCACCGTGCTCGCCACCCTCGCCGCCGGTGGGCGGGTGGAGCCCGCGTTCGAGCTGGCGGAGCGGCGGCGCGCCCGGGAGTTGCTCGACCGGCTCGTCCGGGGCGACGCGTTGCGGACCACCGCCGACGCCGCGCCGGTCACACCCGCGCGGACCGCGGCTGCGTACCGCGCCGTCACCCTCGCCGAGGTGCGCGCGCGGCTCCCGGACAGCCAAACCGCCCTGCTGGCGTACGTCACCGGACGCGGCGGTGAGGCGACGACGCTGTTCGTAGTCACTCGGGCCGGCGCCGTGGCACTCGCCCTGCCGCCGATCGATTCGCTCGCCGCCGAAATCGCGCGTCTCGGCGCCGTGCTCGAAGGAGGCGGGGACGCTCCGGCCCTGGCCCGCTCGCTCGGCGCCGCGGTGCTGCAACCCGCCGTGGAGGCGTTGCCCGCCGGCGTGGACCGGCTCATCGTCGTGCCCGATGACGCCCTTCATCGTGTCCCGTTCGACGCCCTCCTCCTGGCGGATGGACGGCCGGCCATTGACCGCTTCTCGATCACCATCGCGCCATCCGCCGCCGTCCTGCTCCGCCTGTGGAATCGCTCGGCCCGCACCGCCCCACCCGCGCTGCTCGCGCTGGGCGACCCGGCCTTTGGCGGCGCGCCGGCGCCGAGCCCCACCGGCGATGGCCCCTTGCCGCGACTGCCGGCGTCGGGGCGCGAGGCGCGGGCGGTGGCTCGCTACGCTTTGCGAGCGGACGTCCGCCTGCGTGACCAGGCGAGCGAAACGTGGCTCAAGGCCGCGCCGCTGGAGCAGTACGCCGTCTTGCACCTCGCCACGCACGCCATCGTGGATGACCGCTCCGCGACGCGCACCGCCATCGTGCTGGCACCCGGCGGCGACGACGACGGCTGGCTCCGGCCCGGCGATCTGTCGGCGCTCCGGCTGGATGCCGACCTCGTAGTGCTGTCGGCCTGCCGGACCGCGGGCGGCGTGGTGGTGCGCGGCGAAGGGGTGCAGGGCTTGACCGCGCCCCTGCTCGAGGCGGGCGCGCGCGCCGTCCTTGCCACCGGCTGGCGCGTGAGCGATCGGAGCATCGTACCGCTGGTGGAAGACTTCTACGCGGGGCTCGCGCGGGGGCTGGGCGCCGGCGACGCGCTCCGCGCCGCCAAGCTCGCGGCCCGCGCCCGCGGTGCGCCGGTAAGCGACTGGGCGGCCTTTACACTGGTGGGAGATCCGCTGGTGCGCGTGTCGCTGCGGGCGCCACGGCGCGGCGGCCGACCGTGAGTGTGCCCGGCCGAGCCGCTACCGCTCGCGTAGCCGGAATTCCGCCGTCGGCGAGCGTTCTTCCAGCCCGCTTTCCAGCTCGGCTCGCACCCACCACCGGTACGGCTCGCCAGGTCGCAGGTGCACGCTCGCCGGCAGCGTCAACGATGTGTCCGCGGTCTCACCCGAGAATACCGGTGTGCCGTCGGCGGCGAGCAGCTCGAATGCGTAACCGCGCGCCTTGGGCAGCGCACGCCAGGTGAACACGCGGGAGTCCACGACGCCCACGGCGCCGGCCGGATGCACCAGGGCGACGCCGGCTGGCGCTCCCCGGTAGACATCGCGCGAATCTCCACCCGCACCAAAGGCCCGCCAGAGCAGCACCCCGCCGCCCACCGCCAGCACCAGGGACGCGGCCAGCGCGAGGGGCGCGAGCGCCGCCGGCCGACGGGTATGGGACGCGGCCGTCTCGAGCGAGCGCAGCAGCTCGAATTCCGAACGGCACGCGGCGCAGGTCATGACGTGATCGAGCGTGGCCAGCCGCTCCGTCTCGGGCCCTTGCCGCGCGACCAGGGCCACCAGCCGCTCGGGCGGCGGACAGGCGGGCCGGTCTTCGCCGCCGGGAATGCGGAGGGAGCGCTGGTACAGGGCTCGCAGTCGCTCATCAGTCATAGTTGAGTTTCCGCTCCGGGGCCGATGCCGCGCTCCAGCAAGAGCCCGCGCAGGTCGGCCAGCCCGCGGTAGAGCAGGTTGCGCGTCTTGCCGCTGGTCCAACCCAGGTGGCCGGCGATCTCCTCCAGGCGGTAGCCCGCCAGGTACATCCGGACGACCGGCCGCCGCGCCGGCGCGAGCGCGTCCACCGCCCGCGCCACCGCCGCCGCGAGGTCCGCTTCCTCCACCGGGTCCTCGCCGGCCGCCGGCTGGGCCACCGGATTCCCGGTGAGGTCCTCCAGCGAGTCTTCGCGCCGGGCGCGGCGGCGGCGGATCAAATCGACGGCGGCGGACATGGCGGTCCGATACACATATGACGCGGGCGACGCCGCGATCATCTCACCCGTCCCCCGAGCCCGCCACAGCCGGAGCCGCACCTCCTGGAACAGCTCGTCCAGGTCCGCGTCCGAGAGCCCGTGCCGCCGCCCGATGCGCCGCACCTGCTCGGCGTAGCGCGCCACGACCCGCTCGAGCGCCGGGGACACGGGGTCCGGGCCAGGCTCCATGACCCCGAAGCTACCTGTGCCCTGGGGGCCGACAAGAAGCTCCGCCCGGTGAGAAAAACCACGCCCCGGCTGCGTCTTCAGTAAACAGGGGCGTGATCCGGCCCAGCGACTCGGGGCCCGGGCGCCAAGTGCCTTCGACCAGTCCCCCTATTCGGGAGGCCCATATGCCGCCGCGTACCTTCGTCGTCGCCACCGCCCTGCTGCTCGCGCTCCCCGCCTGCGAGCGTGCACCGGGTCCCACCGAGCCGGCAGGCCGTCCCTTATTCCTGCTCGGCGAGACACCAACCAACAGTCTGGTCCAAGTCTCCGCCACCGAGCGCTACCTGGAGTTGGAGGTCGAGGTGACGCGGGGCATCATCGAGGCGCGCGCCGAGGACCGGTTCCTGCTCCGCACCTCGGCCGAATTCAGTGAGGACGGGAGCGTAGTGGGTCTTATCGAACCCAAGACCGATGGTATCGCGGACGTGACCAAGGACGCCGAGCTCCGAACGGGAAGCATGGTGCCGGTCAGGGTGGTGCTGAGCATCTCAGATGCGTTGTGGGAGGCCCTGCTCGCGGCGGATGCCGGCGCCGGGGACGTGCTGGACGTGTCGCTCGTGATCGAGCTATTGCTTCAGGACTCGGCCGGCGGCGTGCGCCTGCTGGACCGGGTGACGGCCACCAGCCTTGTCGACCCCAAAACTGACGGCTGACCCGACTATCGATCCACTGGTTGCTTCGGATCCGGAGGTCACATGTTTCGCCGCTCTTGCTTCACCGTCGCGATCGCACTGCTTCCGGTCGCCGCATGCGAGCCTGCACCGAGCACTACCGAGCCCGCGGGCACTCCCTTGTTCCTGATCGGCGACACGCCGACCAACCGCCTGCTCGACGTTACCGGCGCCGTGTTCGAGCCCAACGCCGAGACCATCGTGATGTCCATGTCCACGGTCCCGGGGTTGTTCGAGGCCGCCCGGGGCCGCCTGGAGCTGGGCTGGGCGATCGAGCTGGCCGTCAAGGTCGAGAACGAGGCCGGACAGAGCTGGAGCAGCGACCAGCAGACCTACTTGCTGACGGACGTCAAGCTCGCCGATCCGCGGCCCGACCCGGTGGTCGCGTTCGACCTCCCGGTTTCGTGGAGCGGCACGGCCGAGGGCGGCGAGGCATTCGGCAGTCCGGCGACGCTGAGCTACAGCGCCAGCCTGGTCTTTTCCCCCAGCGGCCAACGGACGGTACTGGCCAGCACCGAGGGCGCCTTCTCCGTCACCTGGTGACCGGGGGAGGTACCAGCCTCCACTGCAGCGCGGCGTCTACCGGCGCCGTACCTGGCCTCGCCGCGCGCGCACCGAGGGACCGCGGTTGATCACCGGCTGGTTTCGGGATGCCGGCACGAACGGCGCCACCGCCGGCTCGAAGCCCGGTACGACTTCCCGTGGAAACGCTTGGCCGATCAGCTTTTCGATGTCCGCCATCAGCAGCCACTCGTCCGGCGACATCAGCGTGAGGGCCAGGCCCTGCGCGCCCGCGCGGGCCGTCCGGCCCACCCGGTGCACGTAGATCTCCGGGTCGGTCGGCACATCGAAGTTCACCACCAGCGCGATGTCGTCCACATCAATGCCGCGGGCCGCCAGATCCGTCGCCACCAGAATCCGCACCCGGCCGTCACGGAACTCTTCCAGCGTCCGGAGCCGCGTGGACTGGGCCTTGTCGCCGTGCATCGCCGCGGCGGGCACGCCTTCCCGTTTCAAGTGCCGCGCGAGCTTGTCCGCCCCGTACTTGGTGCGGGTGAAGACCAGCACGCGCTGCATGAAGTCGAGCTTCAGGATGCTCACGAGCGCGTCTTTCTTGACCATCTTGTCCACCGCGAAGATCCCGTGCTCGACGCCCTCCGCCGGCGATGCACGCCGATCGGTCTCGACTTCCGCGTGATTCTGGAGGGCGCGCCGGGCCAGCCGGTCCACGTCGTCCGAGATGGTGGCCGAGAACAGGAGCGTCTGCCGGGCGTCCGGCAGTGCGTCGAGGATCCGGCGCACGTCCGGCGCGAAGCCCATGTCGAGCATCCGATCTGCTTCGTCCAACACCAGCACTTCCACGCGGGACAGATCCAGGTGCCCGCGGCCCAGGTGGTCCAGGAATCGGCCCGGGGTCGCGATCACGACGTCCACGCCATGGCGGAGCGCCTGGGTCTGCGGCTCCATCCCCACGCCGCCGTAGATGGCCGCGGCGCGGAGATGCAGGTGCCGGCCGTACGCGCGGGCGCGCTCGAGCACCTGCTCGGCCAGCTCGCGCGTGGGCACCAGGATCAGGGCTCGCAGCCGGTGACTCGACGTGTCCTCGTGGGCCAGGCGATGCAGGATGGGAAGCAGAAACGCGGCCGTCTTCCCGGTCCCGGTCTGGGCGGAGCCCACGACGTCGCGACCGGTGAGGGCGAGGGGAATGGTCTCGCGCTGAATGGGCGTGGGCACGTCGTATCCCTCTTCGACGACCGCACGGACGAGCTCGGGCCGCAGCCCTAAGCTGGCAAATGGCATGATGGGCAACAACTCTCTTTCTACTGTGAGACGCAATCGTGAGATGTAAGGCGTGAGATGCGAGAAGGGCGAGACACGTCTCACGTCTCGCTTCTCACGTCTCACCGATTCTGTTGAACCTGGGGATGAGGCCGGAGGTGCCAGGCCCGCTCCTGAGCGGGACTGTCCTTGGAAGGATGCCAGCTCGCGGTTCGTGCTACGGGGAGAACTATACCCGGGAACGCCCCTAACGCGCTAGGGGGAAACAACTTCCTTCCGTTTTTCGGTCCGACGGGCGATATTTATCCACACGAGCGCAGGAGACCAGCGCCAGACGGCCGGGGACCTGGGGTAACGCCCGAGGTCCTTTTTTCTTGAGAGGAGACGCCGATGGAATCCAGCATCGAGTACAACGGCTACGTCATTACGCCAGCCACCAGACGGCGCGGCAAACCCGCCGCCTGGACGCTCGAGGTGCACATCACGCCCGCAGGCCGCCGCCTGGGCACCAGACGGTGCCGGGCGGGGAATACCTACACCACCCAGGAGATCGCGGTAGCCCGCTGCCTGGAGTTCGGGCGGCGTATCGTGGATGGCAAGCTCCAGCCTCGTCCCAAGGGAGAATCCAGAGCGTAGCGGTCGCGGGCCCCCACCCGCGCTGGCGTTTCGTCGGGTTACGGCACCTACGACCGAGCAGTCTCTGTTGAGTAGGTACCTCCAGCAACTCCAGTCTCCCAGGAGGAAGCCGTGCAACTCAGCGTCATTCGGTCCCTCGCCTTGGCCGTAGCGCTCTTGCCCTCGGCCCTGCCGGCCCAGAGCACCGCGGGCTCGGTCCACATCGCCCTCCGCGGCGTCACCAGTGTCATGGTCGTGGCCGACAGCCTGCCTGAAGGAGCCATCAAGGCGGGCTTGTTCGCTTCACAGATACAGACGGACGTGGAGCTGCGACTGCGCGAGGCCGGGCTCACCATTCTCCCGCCCACATCGGCTCCCGGCAGCCCGGTCCTCTACGTGCAGGCGGCGCTCACACCCGGAGACGCCGGACTGGTCGCCTACAGCGCGCACCTGACGTTCGGCGAGGCCGTGCGGCTGGTCCGCGTGCCGACGGTCCTCACCTTCGGGACCACGTGGGAAGGCCCTCGCGTTCTCGGGCACGCCAGTGCCGAGCACGTGGCCGCGCAGGTGCGCAAGGCGGTGAACGACCAGGTGAGCGCGTTTCTCAACGCCTGGCTCGCAGTGAACCCGCGCAAGTAGCGCCGTAACGGACCTTCAGGAACCCATCAACCCGCCGTAACCCTCCGGCCGTTAACGAGCAGATAGCCCCCCAAGGGAGCGAGGAGTGCTTCGCGGTCTATCTGCTCTACTGGTGGCCCTGCTGGCTGCCTCGGCTGGTCCGGCGCAGGAGCCACGCGCGCCCGACGCCGGCGCGGCACCTGATACCATGGCCCAGGCCCAAAACGTTACCCAGGCCAACCAGCTCCTGGGGACGATCATGAGCCCGTTCTGTCCCGGCCTGACGCTCGCCACCTGCCCCAGCCCCAACGCCGAGACGCTCCGGGTTTCAATCCGAGGGCGCCTGGCGGCTGGCGAGCCGCCCGACGCCATCATGGAGTCTCTGGTGTTGGTGTACGGCGAGGGGGTCCGGGGCGCCCCGAAACCACGGGGACTCGGTCTGCTTCTGTGGGCGTTGCCGGTCGTGGCCCTGGGCGCGGCGGGAGCCGGGCTCCTCTGGTGGCTCCGGACCCGGACGGGGGCGCCCGTCGTTGCGCCGGACGCTCGCGGGGGCGCCGCGCCCTCGGCGGCCACCGCGAACGAACTGGCACGGTTGGAGGCCGAGCAGCGCCTGCTCGAGTGATTGGCGGCTGCGGGGCGACCCCGTCTTAGGTTGGGCCGTCGCTACGGCTTGGTGACCGTAAGCCCGCTGACCGTTCCCTCGGTGTTGTGCGCGAAGCGGATACCGTACACACCGTCAGTGGACTTGAGCTTCCCGGCGCCCACCAGATCAGCCTTGGGGTACGTGGCCACGACCGTGCCGTTGATGGCGCACGAAACCTGGTCACCCTTCACCGACACCGCGATCTCCTGGGTCACCGGCTGGCCCGGTCCGGCGGCCTTGTGCACCGCGTCGTGGGGCGTGGGGCGCCGCCCGCCCATCTGGAACGGCTCGGGGCCGAACCCGCGCACGATGAACGTGCCGCTGCCGTAGGCCGCGCAGTACAGATAGCTCTGCGTGGCCGTCCCCAGGTCGGTACCGCCGATGACGATGCCGTAGGGGTGCGGGTGGTTGTTCAGGCTCATGTACTTCGTTTCCGTGAACGTCGCCTTCACCGTGTAGTCGCCGGTGGCCGTGTTGGCCGGGTTCCAGTAGGTGATGGCGGGGCCGGTCATGACGCTCAGGGCATCGCCGTCTTTGGCGAGCTTGGCATCCTTGACGCCCTGGCCGGCGGCGGCGGCCCCGGCGTCCACGACCCCCTGCCACCCGGCGACGGTAATGCCGCCTCCGGCGACGGAGCGATTGGCGTCTTCCTGGGCGTCGCCCACGCCCGGGACGCAGAGCACGGTGGCCAGGGCCAGGGTAGTGACACTGATGCTACGCATGAGGGACCTCTCGAGAGGGGAAAGGTGGTTGTGGGTAACGATACGCCGGTCCGGGCACAGGCGCGAGACCGGCGAGCGAGTTTATACCCCGCGGAGCCGCGGAGGGTGATGGTGGTGCGGTCCCTCACTCCATATCTATATTTCGCAAAATACCGAAATATGCATTGGTGCCATGAACGCCACGTATCTGGAACACGCGACCCGACTCCACAAGGCCCTCGGCCATCCGGCCCGGCTCCGGATCGTCGCAATGCTGAGCGGCGGTGAGTTGTGCGTCTGCCAGATCACGGCGGTGCTGGGGCTCGCGCCCTCTACGGTGTCCCAGCACTTGAGCGACCTCAAGCAGGCGGGACTGATCGCGGAGCGCAAGGAGGGCCGCTGGGTGCACTACGCCCTCCAGGACTCGCCGGAGGTACGAGAGATCGTGGCGACCGCCGGGCCCAGGCTGGCGGGTGATCCCGTGGCCGCGGCGGACGCGGCCGTGCTGTGGCAGCTCCGGCGCGTCCCGGTGAAGGAACTGTGCCGGGTGGATCTCGATCTCACGCGGCTCGCCATCTCCCGGCCCGTGGGGGCGAAGAGCAAGGTGGGACACCGATGGGGCAGAGCAAAGGAGTAGCTCCGTGACACCCGTGGCAAAGAGCATGGGCGTGTTCGAGCGATATCTGAGCGTCTGGGTAGCGGTCAGCATGGTCCTGGGCGTGGGCATTGGCGAGCTCTTCCCGGAATTCACCGGCCTATTGCGCGGGATGGAGTTCGCGGAGGGCAGCCACATCAACATCCCCATCGCCGTACTGATCTGGCTGATGATCTACCCGATGATGCTCAAGATCGACTTCGGCTCCATCAAGAACGTCGGCACGCGGCCCGCCGGGCTGTTCGTCACCCTGTTCGTGAACTGGCTGGTCAAGCCGTTCTCAATGGCGTTCTTCGGGTGGTTGTTTTTCCGGCACGTCTTCGCCCCGCTGATCGGCACGGAGCTGGCCAGCGAGTACATCGCCGGAGTCATCATCCTGGCGGCGGCCCCCTGCACCGCCATGGTGTTCGTGTGGTCCTACCTGGCGGACGGCGACCCCGCGTACACCCTGGTCCAGGTATCGGTCAACGACCTCATCATGCTGGTGGCCTTCGCCCCGGTGGTGAAGTTCCTGGTCTCCGGCGCCTCGGGTCTGGAGGTGCCCTTCGAGGTCCTGCTCTACTCGGTGGTGATCTTCGTCGTCATCCCGCTCGCCGCGGGCTCCGTGAGCCGCCGTCTCCTGGTGCGTCGGCGGGGGCTAGCGTGGTTCGACTCCCGGTTCGTGCCGGTGTTCGCGCCGGTCACGGTGCTCGCCCTCCTGGTGACGCTGGTCATGATCTTCGCCTTCCAGGCCGAGAACATCACCAGTCGCTGGTTCCACGTACTCCTGATCGCGGTGCCGATTCTGATCCAGGTGTACTTCAATTCGTCGCTGACCTATGGATTGATGCGGCTGTTCCGGGTGAACTACGCGGTGGCGGCGCCCGGCGCGTTGATCGGCGCCTCCAATTTCTTCGAGCTGGCCGTGGCCACGGCGATCGCCCTGTACGGGCCGGGCTCCGGCGCCGCCCTCGCCACGGTGGTGGGCGTGCTGGTGGAGGTGCCGGTGATGTTGTCGGTGTGCCGGGTCTGCGTGGCCACGCAGCACTGGTTCCCGCCGGCTGCGCCGCCGCAACCGGCTCAGCGATGACAGAGAGCCACAGGTACACGGCCCGTCACCGCCAGCGGCTCATGATCAGCGCGTGACCGTCGGTCCGGCGAAGGCCTTCGAGAGCATGGAAGCAAGTTCGCGGCTGGTCGGAACACGACCTTGCAGGACGAAGCGCCCGTCAATCTGCATCGCCGGCGTCCGCAGCGCCCCGGCGGCCGCGATCTCCATGATATCCTCGACCTTGATGATCGCCGCCTCCCGGCCCAGTGTGGCCAGCGCCTCGCGCGTCCGCTCCTCGAGCAGGTGGCAGCGCACGCAGCCCGGTCCAAAAATCCGAATTTCCATCACTCCTCCATGGTCCTTAGACCAGCGCTCCAAACACCATGCCGGAAATCGTCGCCAGCACCACGGTGAGCGATACGAACGCAACCGTCTTCCTGGTGCCCATGATGCTTCGGATCACCAGCATGTTCGGCAGGGAAAGCGCGGGACCGGCGAGCAGGAGCGCTAGCGCTGGTCCCTTGCCCATGCCGCTCCCGAGAAGTCCTTGGACGATCGGCACTTCGGTGAGCGTGGCGAAATACATGAACGCGCCCGCCACCGAGGCGAAGAGATTCGCGAGCAGCGAGTTCCCGCCCACGGCGGCGGCGATCCACCCGGAGGGGATCACGCCTTCGTGACCTGGACGCCCGAGCAGCAGACCAGCCGCGAGCACCCCGAGGAGCAGTAGCGGCAGGATCTGCTTGGCGAATCCCCAGGCGGCCTCGAACCACTCGTGCAGCTCACCGTCGTCCGTGGCAGTGGCCACCGACAGGCCCACGACGCCCGCCGTGAACGGCACCAGCGGCGCCGCCGGGAAGCCCAGGCCCGCGCCCGCCACGGCCAGGCCCGGGATCAGCACCCGCCGCCATCCGGCTTGGAACCAGGCGATCAGTACGCCGCCAAGCAGGATGGCGGCGAGGAGCGTCAGATACCACTTGGCCGAGTAGATCATGAACCACGTCCCGCTCGCCGCGGCCGGCGCGCCCCAGTTGGCGAACACCAGAATCGCCATCATGGCCCCCAGGAACACCGCGTTCTGCCAGAGGGGTCGGGCCACCTCCGGTTCCGGCATGGTCGCCTGTGCCTCGGCCTTCGCCTGTTCCTCTTTCCGGAAGAGCAGGTGCATGAGCAGGCCGATCACCACGCTGAAGGCAATAGCTCCCACCGCCCGCGCCATGCCCAGCTCGAACCCCAGCACCCGGGCCGTGAGGATGATGGCGAGCACGTTGACCGCGGGGCCCGAGTACAGGAACGCCGTGGCGGGACCCAGGCCCGCTCCTCGCTGGTAGATGCCGCCGAACAGCGGCAGCACCGTGCAGGAACAGACGGCCAGCACGGTTCCGGAGACCGAGGCCACGGCATAGGCCAGCCCCTTCTTGGCACGGGCGCCGAGGTATTTCATCACCGCGGCTTGACTCACGAAGACGCCGATCGCGCCCGCAATGAAGAACGCCGGCACCAGGCAGAGGAGCACGTGTTCTCGCGCGTACCAACGCGCCAGAGCCAACGACTCGACCGCCGGCCCTGGCAGCGCAAGCGCTGCAGCGAGCCGCTCAACCGGCAGATAGAAGCTCGCGAGAAAGCCTCCTGCGATCAGCACCACGGCTTTCCATTCGCGTTTCCAGAACATGCCCTGTGCCCCCACGCTGGTAACGCCGCGCCGGCTATCGCACGGCCTGGAGCTGCTCCTGTACCGACGCCTCGAGAACGCCCTCCACACACGTGTACCAGTTCAGCACGCACCGCACTCGAATCGAGTAGAAGACCTGATTGCCCCGCTTCTCGTCCGTCACGATCCCGGCATTCTTGAGGATAGAGAGATGCCGGGAGACCGTGGACACGTCCGCGCCAACCAGTGCCGCCAGCTCGCAGACGCAGGTCTTGCGTTCAGCAATCCGGTCCACCAGGAACAATCGTGTGGGGTGAGCGAGCGCTTTCATCACCAGTGCTCGGTGCTGGTAGCGGGTCCGTGCCTTGGCGTCCACTCGGCCTCCTTGCTGCTTGGCAAAATGGCCAAATGGCCTTAATGAAACGTTGAATGGGATGTGAAAGGGCGCGAAGCGTGAGCTGGGGTGCCCGGCTAGCTCACCGCGGCGAGGATACTCAGGGCCCGGCGGAGGAATCCAATGGTGCGATCCAGGCTGCCAAAGAGGGTCAGGGGATTGTGCCCGCCGCCCTCGTAGAGGAATGGCTCGAAACCGGGTGGTTGGCGTCCCGCTTGCTCCATGACTTCGATCAGGCGTTCGGCTTGGCTCACCGACACGGTGCTGTCCGCGGTGCCGTGGTGGATCTGCACCTGGGGCAGCCGGTCCACGAAGTACACCGGCGAGCGTCGAAGCAGCTCCAACCGGACTTCCTGGATGGTGAGCTCTGCCCGTTTGAGCGGTTGGATGAATTGGGCGTCGAGATCGGCCAATCCCGGCAGGTTCCGCGGCATGCCGAGTAAGGCTTCCTCCACCACCTCCTGCACGAAGGTGTCGAAGAAGTCGGTCGGCCCGAAGAACTCCACCACCGCGTCAATCCGCGGCTCGCGGACGGCCATGAGCAACCCGACGCCGGCCCCGCGGCTGAATCCCACGATGCCGATGCGGCTGGTGTCCGCTTCGGGCGCGATGTCCGCAGCCGCGCTCAGCAGCGCCAGCGCATCGTCCACGTCCCGGTCCCAGGGACTGGGCGTGCCCCCGGACCGGTACTCCACGTCGTGGAACACCAACGGCTCCGAGCGAAACGAGGGAACTACGAACACGAAGTCGTCCACCGCGTCGCCCAGGCCGTAGTTCAGCAGCAGCAAGGCGTCGTCAACATCAATGCCGTCATCGCCCCCGTGTCCCAGGACCAGGAGCGGCAGGCCGGCCGCGGGAGCCCCGGCAGGCACGACCACGGCCCCATAATGGACCACACCACCCACCGTGTGCGAGACGATCCGCACGATCACCTGGGTGGCGATGCCCACCGTGACGGTATCCACCCGGAGAAGCTCGAGCGCCTGCACCGACACGTCGCGGCCGCCCCATGCGTCGCTCACGGCGGCGACTTCGGCGGCGGTCGGCGGTGCGAACAGCTCGTCGAGGTCCACCCCGGCGACGACTCGCCCCGGTCCGGTGCCGTCGCCGCACGCCGAGAAGACCGTGATCAGGAACACGAACGACCACTTCATGATGTCCGCGGCGCGTTGCTCAATCTTCATCTCCAGGCGGGCGAAACCCGTTTCCATATCTCGGCGGAGATCGGCCATCATTGCGCGCGTCACGCCCCCGCCTGGAGGCGCCGAGCGACCTCCTGCACCTGATCCATCGCCCGCAGCAGATTGCCGCTCCACAGCTTGCCGATCCGCTCTTCGGTGTATCCTCGGCGGACCAGCTCCAGGGTGACGTTGAAGGTCTCGCTGGCGTCGTTCCAGCCGTCCACGCCTCCGCCGCCGTCGAAATCGGAGCTGATGCCGACATGGTCAATGCCGATCAGCTTCACGGCATAGTCAATGTGGTCCACGAAGTCTTTGACGGTGGCCCGGGGCGGCGGCGGGAACGTCTGGTCGATTTGCTCCATCCGGCGTTGGTACTCGGCGCGCCGCTCGGCGGACAGCCCGGCGAAGGCGCCGCCCCCGCCGCCCCCGCCGCCTCCCTGCGCCGGCAATCCGAACTCGGCGCGCAGCGCGGCCATCGCCTCGGTGCGCTGAGGCGATGGGGGCGGCGGTGTCTTGACGTACGAGTTGAACGCCACGACCTGAACCACGCCACCGTTCCGCTTCAGCGCCAGCAGTTGCTCGTCATCCAAGTTGCGGCTGTGATTGCACAGGGCGCGCACCGCCGAGTGTGACGCGATCACCGGAGCCCGGGACAGCGCCAGGGTCTGCATCATGGATTGCTTCGAGGGGTGGGACACATCGATCATGATGCCCACCCGGTTGAGCTCGCCGACCACCTTGCGGCCCAGGGGCGACAGGCCGTTCCACGCCCACACGCCGTCACGCTCCCCGGTGTTGGAGTCGGAGAGCTGGCTGTGGCCGTTGTGGGCCAGTGAGAGGTAGCGGGCGCCGCGGTCGTAGAATTCCTTGACCCGGGTGACGTCCTGGCCCATGGGGTACCCATTCTCCACACCGATCAGCGCCACCTTGCGTCCGGAGGCCGCGATGCGCCGCACGTCGGCCGCGGTGTACGCGAGGCCGATGCGTCCCGGCGCGATGGTATCCGCGAACCGCTGGATGGCCTCGAACTTCTCGATGGCGGCACGGTACGCCCGCTGATACGCCTCCGGCGTGAACTCCTGCCGCTGCCCCACGTACACGACGAAGAAGGCGGCGTCGAGGCCGCCCTCTTCCATCTTGGGCAGGTTCACCTGGGTGTTAAGCCGTTGGGTGTAGTTCTGCTCGCGGGTGAAGTTGGCGGTATTGATGTCGTCATGAGTATCGAGCGCGATGACGCGCTCGTGGATGGAACGGGCCCGGGCCAGGAGGTTGGCGTCGCCCCCCGCCGGGGTCGCGGGCCCAGCGGAGGGACGGGGGGCACAAGCCGCCGCGGCCAGTGCCAGAACAAGGGCGGTGAGCGGTGGTCGGCGGGTCGGCATCGTGGGGTCCTCGCGAAGCAGGGTCGTAGCGTCCGGGCACGACGATGAAGTCGAACCCCGGTGGGCACCAGATAATGCGCCCCGGTCAGAAACGCAAATGTGGGCCGAGCGTCGCGACCAGGCCGGCCCACCCCAGCTCGACGCCGGCCCGGTCGGTTTCGAGGCCGCCCAGGAGCTGCCCCATCGGGAGGATCGGCACCCGGGACGCAAGCGACATGAACCGCTCATCGTAGCCCGAGACGACGCCGACGCGGTACTGGAAGAACGGGACGATGGCGTTCTCTTCCCCACGGGCCACGGTACGCTGGATGCCCGCGGTGAAGGACCGGTTCCCGAACGAATTGACGAACGTGCCGCCGTACCAGCCCCGCCAGCCGACGCCCACCAGCCAGTTGTTGCTCAGGCCGCGTTTGATGTCACGCACGTGCGTGCTCCACATCCCGAGGTAGACACGCATCTGAGAGGACGGTGCCGCTCCAGCCGCGACATCGGCGGTGCGTTCCTGGCTCGACTGCGCGGCGGTCGGCACCGGAGCGCCGACCAACAGCGTGGCGAGCCCGGCGGCCGTGCAGGCGCGTGCGACGTATCGCGGTGGGGTCATTGGGTCACCTGGGGGAGCGTAGCGGGACAGGGGGGGCCAGGCAAGGGAGGGTTCAGGCCGCACCACTGCAGACTCCACGCGACAGATGTCGGTCCGCTTGTACAGGCAGTCTCCACATCGGGATTCCCCTAGTGGTTACTAACAGATGTCACCAAGTGCCGTAACATGTATTACTGCAACCAGTTACACAGATACAATAACGCGACCCTGCCGCGGCATGCGGGTTGATACCCTCAAGAGGGTGCGCCCCTCCGAGGCACAACACTGGGGCATCACCTGGGAGCTCACCTTGATCGATACAATCCGATGTTGCCGATCGCTTCCGCGGGCTGGTCGGGCTTGCGTAGCGGCTTGGCTCGCCCTGGCCGTGTGGTGCCTGCCTGCCTCAGCGCAGGCCGCTCCTCCGGTGCAGCCGACTTCGGAGAAGTCCTTCGAAAAGGAGCGACCGGTTTCCTATGGAGTGGAGATCGCGCTCGGCTCGGGCCACGCGGACCGAGGGTTCATCATCAGCGATCGCCCGGTCGTCCA
>DATECF010000332.1:0-2551 GCA_035287045.1 Gemmatimonadales bacterium
GTTCGGTAATGCCTACACGTCTCGCCGCCGAGGCGAAGATGTCCTGGCGGTCCCGTTGGGTCGCCGTCGTGATGCGGCGATACGCTTCGTTCATTGCGTCGCAGTTCTGTGCTGGGTGCTATGTCGACCGCCCGCGACCGCGTCCCGAGGCGGTGGAGCGCCGCCCACCGTAGCGTCGGCAACCAGCGTCGTGAGTCCAGACCTCCTGACATGGTGCCGGAGATCACAGGAAAAACGCGCAAAACGTGGACATGGGTGCGCACCGAAAACTGTCCGCTTTTTCGTATCGGGGCGACGGGCGACGGCTGGTTTCACCCCAGAAACAGTGGGGAAACCCGGCGATCGGCGACGACACCGTCTGGCCCCGGACGGGCCAGAAGTCGGCTCGCCCCTGCGCACCGAAAACTGTCCGATTTTCTGATGGCCGCCGGGTCGGGCATGCTGCTCGACCATGCCGCGCCAGGACAAGCTCTTTGACGATGACGTGCGTAGCCGCAACGGGGTCGTCACGGTCAATGACCGCGTCAGCTTCAGGACCGACGGCACGCATCGCGTCGTCTCGGTGCACGGGGTCGTGGCCGCCCACTATGATCTCTCGGATCGCGCAGCCGAGGCGTACGCGATGGTGACCCTGGTGGAATCGGGTTACGCCGACCAGGGCGAGGTTGCCCGAGCCTTCGGCTATTCCTGCCGGAGCCTGCGCCGGTATCAGGAGCGGTTGGCGGTTGGCGGGGTGCGGGCGCTGGGGCGGCCGCGTGGACGCCCGTCGGCCGTCGCCCCGAACCGGCCGAGTCCGCGCGATCGCACGATTGTTCGGCTGAAAGCGCACGGGCTGAGCAACCGCGCCATCGCCCAGCGCTTGGGGGTGGTGGAGCATGCGATCCGGAAGCGGCTCCGCCGGTGGCACTGGAGAGCGGCTGCCGTCGAGCCGCCGTCCCTCTTCGGCGAGCCGAACGCTCCGCCCTCGGTCACCGCGCGCGGGGGTCTGCCAACGCCGGACCCGCCGCCGATCGCTGATCGCCCCACCCCTCCTCCTGCCCCGTCCCTCACGACTCTGGATGGGGATCCCCGCGACCGCTCGATGGACCGGCTGCTCGCCGCGATGGGGCTGCTCGACGATGCCGTGCCGCTGTTTGCCCGGACCGACCATCTGCCGAGCGCCGGCGTCTTGCTGGCCGTGCCGGCGTTGGTCGTCAGTGGCGTGCTCAGTGCCGCCCAGGAGATCTACGGCAGTCTGGCGCCGGCCTTCTACGGCCTGCGTACGACGGTGGTCGCCTACATTCTGTTGGCGCTTTTGCGCATCGGGCGCCCGGAGATGCTCAAGGAGCACGCACCGGGGGAGCTGGGGTGGATCGTCGGTCTGGACCGGATGCCGGAAGTCAAGACCTTGCGCCGCAAGCTGGCCCAGTTGGCGGCGAAGGGGCGCGCGCAGGCGTTCGGGCGCGAGATGGCCCGGCGCCGCATCGTGGAGCGGGGCCGCATCCTGGGCTTTCTGTACGTCGATGGACACGTCCGCGCGTACCACGGCATACGCCGGATCGCCAAGGCGTACCTCACCCGCGCGCGGATTACGGGGCCGGCCACCACAGACTATTGGATCAACGACAAACGGGGCGACCCCCTCTTCGTCGTCACGGCCAATGCCAACGCGGCGATGACGCGCATGCTGGTGCCCATCCTCGAGGAGCTCCGCCCCCTGTTTGCCCGCAAGCGCCGGTTGACCGTGGTCTTCGATCGCGGCGGCTGGAGCCCCAGGTTGTTTCAGCAGATTGTGGGCCTGGGCCTCGATCTCCTCACCTACCGGAAGGGTCGGGTCCGCCAGGTGGCGCCCAAACGCTTCGTCGAGCGGCGCGCGCGCCTCGATGGCCGCCGCGTCACGTACCTGCTGCATGACCAAGCGGTCCGGTTGCTCAAGGGCACGCTCCGGCTGCGCCAAGTCACCCGGCTCACCCCAGAGACTGGGCATCAGACGCCGATCGTGACGAGTCGGTGGGACCTGCGCGATATCGTCATCGCCTACCGGATGTTCGAACGCTGGCGCCAAGAGAACTTCTTCAAGTACATGCGCCAGGAGTACCTGATCGACGCCCTCACCGACTACGCGGTCGAACCGGACAATCCCGAACGCTCCGTGCCCAACCCCGCCCGGAAGGCCGTGGACCAGGAACTTCGCCAGGCACGCCGCGAGTTCGCGCGCCTCCGGGAATCCTATGGGACCGAGGCCCTCGATTACCTGGATGGCCGTACGCCGACCATGAACGCCTTCACCGAGGCGGAGACGCATCTCGAGCACCAGATGGAGAAGGTGCGGGCGCGGATCGTCCGCCTGGTCGAACGCCAGAAGACCTTGCCAGCCCGCGTCCCGCTCCGCGACACCCCGCACGGCGCCGAGGCGGTCCAGCTGTCGACCGAGCGGAAGCACCTGACGAACGTCCTCAAGATGGTGGCCTATCAGATCGAGAGCACCCTGGTTGAACAACTCCGGCCGTACTACGCGAGAACCGATGACGAAGGTCGCACGTTGATTCAGACCGCCCTCCGTGGCGGTGGG
>DATECF010000333.1:0-3428 GCA_035287045.1 Gemmatimonadales bacterium
TGGGTTGCGAGAATCGCGGACAGCGGACCGGAAAGCACATAGCCCGCGTCGTCCTTGAACCTGAAGCCGATGGTCGCGGTGGTGCCGTTTCCGCCGCTGGGGGCTCCCGCCTGCCCGTAGACGTACGCGTCGATGCCGAAACTCTTCTCGGCGACGCGGTGCCAGCCGTCGGCCAGCAGGACCGATCGTACCTTGGCGATGTCAATCGTCATGCTCATGTGATGCTCCTTCCCGTTGACTCGGGCACTGCCTCAACCGGGGCACGTCCTGGTCATTGGACCGGAGTGACCCAATCGTACGAGAGATCGACGTGCTGCTGCTGCTCCATGTGATTGGGCGCGTAGAGCCGCACGATGCGGCTGGTCATCGAGATGAGCTTCCCCTCATACACCGTGTGACGGTTCAGCCAGGTGACCCGGCCGACGCTCCGGTTGACCTTGAGCTTGAAGTGGCGCATCGGCGTCTGCATGGTGGCTCCCTCTGTTTGAACCGCGGCGAAAAGAAAAAGGCGGGATCAGCGCTGAGGCTCGATCCCGCCTGCTATTCGCTTTTGTCGAGGGCGCGTCCCACCTGGCACCCGATGAAACGTAGTCGGTTGGACGGCCGGGGTCAACGCGGGCCGCGGTGCTAATCCAACCGCGGCGGCTGCGGGCCGGGACGGATCCCGATCAAATCCGGATCCTGCCCGTCCACGCGCTCACGGGGGTTCTGCGCCTTCTGGGCCTTGCGCTCGGCGCGAAGCTCCCGCTTGGCCTCGCGTTTGGCCTTCTTTTCCATCTCGCGCTTGCGCTTGTTGAAGCTCGCCGGTCCCGATCGTGCCATCCAGGGAGTATAACCATCCGGCGGAAATGCGCTATCTTTACTCTCACACTTCCGCATGGCTTCCATCACCGGCTGGTACGATCCCACGCCCAAGGGCGGTGCGCTGCGCCTGGCGGCGAACAGCTATCTCCGGGGCCCGCACGATCCGGGCGTGCGCCTTCCGGGGCTCCGCCGTGGCGACCTGGTGGTGCTCCAGGATGGGCGGGTGCAGTCGGTCAACGGTATCCCGCCGGAACAGATCGCGTCCCGCCCGGAGTTCGCCCGCTTGGGCGCGGTGCATCCGTCGCGGCCGCTCAGGCTCGAGGCCCCGGGGGCGTCGAGCCCCCGCACCGCCGACATCCACCGCGTCCTCGACCTGGTGTGCCCGCTGGGCTTTGGGCAGCGCGCCCTGATCGTCTCGCCACCCAAGGCCGGCAAGACCATCATGCTCCAGGCCGTCGCCGAGGGGGTGGCCCTCTCACATCCTGAGGCGGTGCTGCTCCTGCTGCTGGTGGACGAGCGACCGGAAGAAGTGAGTGAGATGGTGGACTGGGGGCGCGGCGAGGTCATCGCCTCCAGCTTCGACCTGCCGCATGAGCGGCACGTGGCCGTGGCCGAGATGGTGTTCGAGCACGCCCGCCGGCAGGTGGAGGTGGGGCGCGACGTGGTGATCGTCTTGGACTCGATTACGCGGCTCGCCCGCTCGCACAACGCCGCGGGGCGGTCGAGCGGCCGCACGCTGTCCGGCGGCCTGGACTCCCAGGCGCTCGCCAAGCCCAAGGCGCTCTTCGGGGCGGCGCGCGCCGTGCCCGACGGCGGCTCGCTCACCGTCATCGCCACCGCGCTGGTGGAGACCGGCAGCAAGATGGACGACATCATTTTCGAGGAGTTCAAAGGGACCGGGAACTCCGAGCTGCGGCTCACGCGCGAGCTGGCGGACCGGCGCATCTTCCCGGCGGTGGATATCCCGGCCAGCAGCACCCGGCGCGAGGAGCTGCTGGGCGAGCCGGACGAGGTGGCCGGGCGCGTGGCGCTCCGGCGGCGGCTCGCCGGACTGCCAACCGGCCAGGCGGCGGAGACCCTGCTGGCGCTGGTGCGGCGGTCCAAGACCAACGCGGAGCTGCTGGCCGGCGTCGGCGACGGCGGCGCACGGTGACCCTCCGGTGGGGCGGGGCCTTCGGCGTCCTGCTGGCGGGGTTGAGCGTTGCGGATTCGCTGGCCGCCCAGCGCCCCGAGCCGGCGCGGCTCCGTGACACGGTTGGCGTCATTCTGGACGCGGCGGTGCGCGACTCGGCCTTCCCGGGCGCCATCGCGGTCGTGGGCACCCGGGATGGCGTCTTGCTGGAGCGTTCGGCGGGCCATCTGGACTGGGCGCCCTCACCCACGCCGGACGCGAACACCCTCTGGGACCTGGCCTCCCTCACCAAGGTCGTGGGCCTCACCACCGCCGTCATGCAGCTCAGCGAGCAGGGCCTGGTGGACCTCGACGCGCCGGTCGCGAAGTATCTCCCGGAGTTCGCCGGGCCCGGCAAGGAGCGAGTCACCGTCCGCCACCTCCTCACGCACTCGGGCGGGGTCCATTGGTGGCGGCCGCTGTATCAGGAGGCGCCCACGCCGGACAGCATCCTGGCGCTGGTGTTCGCCGCCCCGCTGGACACGGTGCCCGGCGCGCGCATGGTGTACAGCGACCTCGGCGCCATCATGCTGGGCCAGATCGTGGTGCGGGTGAGCGGGCTGCCCTTCGACCGGTACCTCGAGACTCGGATCTTTGGCCCGTTGCAGATGCGCGACACCCAGTTCCGCCCGCCGAGGTCGCTCTGGGACCGCGTAGCGCCGACTGAAGTTGACACGGCGTATCGCAAGCGGCACGTGCGGGGCGAAGTCCACGACGAGAACGCCTATGCCCTGGGGGGGGTGTCCGCTCACGCGGGCCTCTTCAGTACCGCGACCGACCTCACCCGGTTCGCCCGCATGATGCTAGCTGGCGGCAGCCTGGACGGTGCCGCGATCGTCTCCCCGCAGACGATCGCTGAGTTTACCAGGGTCCAGGATCCGGCGCTCTCGCACCGGGCCCTGGGGTGGGAGACCCCCAACGGCAGGAACTCCGGCGGGCATATGCTGTCGTCCCGGGCCTTTGGCCACACCGGGTTCACCGGGACGTCCATCTGGATCGATCCGGACCAGGACCTGTTCATCATCCTGTTGTCCAACCGCGTCAACCCGACCCGCGCGCGCAGCGGGATTACGGACGTCCGAGCCACTCTGGCGGACGCCGTGGTGTCCGAGGTGCGCGGCCCCCGGCGGAGTCCTTAGCTAGCGCCGACTCGCGCCGTGCTACTACGCCGGTACCCTCCTTGCGTTTTGTAAATTCAGAGTCAATTTGTCGCAGGTATCAGGAGGCCCTCCATGAGCAAGACGCAATCCCTCGTCGTTTTGGTGCTGGGTTTGACGGCCCTGGCATCCCCGGCGGCCGCCCAGCAGCGCACCATGACCCCGGAAGAGCGAGCCCGCCAGCAGGCCGAGCAGGACCGCCGGCTCCAGGAAGAGCTCAAGGCGCCCCGGCCTATCGAGGCCGTCCAATCCGTCTGGCTGGAAGAGCTGACCTGGATGGAAATCCGGGACGCGAT
>DATECF010000334.1:0-15851 GCA_035287045.1 Gemmatimonadales bacterium
TGAGGTCGAGCCCCAGCCAGGAGGTCGTCACCAGACCCGCGGGGGCCAGGGCCCAGAGGTGAACGCCACTCACGACGGGCAGCACCAGCAGCCAGGCGGGCCTCGCCCGCCGAGGCACCAGGGGCACCAGCAGCCCACCGAGGAGCAGGATCCAGCCCGGTGGAAGGCTAGCGATCATAATAGTCTTCGGGCCGCTTCAGCAGCCGGCGTACTCCCCTTGCCAGTGCCACCAACAGCACGCAGGAAACGAAGCCGTACAGGCCGTAGAAGCCCGGCGACTCCTCCCACCAGAAGTGCCCCCCTTTCAAGACGAAGTAGCCGACCCCGACCAACGCGAGGCAGGCCGCAATCAGCGCGCGGTAGATCAGGGTGACGTGCGCCGGGTCGTCCAGCCAGCGGGGCCGCTCGTCAGGGGGTGGTTTCATGGTTTCTCCATCATGGCACCAGGGGCCGCAACAGCCGCGCGATGGGGTCCGCCAGGATGGTGACCACCAGGCAGCCCGCCGCGGTCAGCCCCAACGGCACCAGACACAACAGCGGCGCCTCCTGCACCCTGGCAGGTGGTGATTTGGCGAAGAACGCTCGCACCGGAATGGGCATGAGATACCCTACGCCGAGCAGCATGCTCACCAGCAGGGCGCTGAGCTGAATCATCTGCCCGGCGTCCGCGGCGCCCATCGCGAGGAGCCACTTGCTCCAGGCGCCGCCCAGCGGCGGGACCCCGATCACGCTCAGCGCCCCGATCAAAAACGCGGCCGTGGTGAAGGGCATCCGCCGGCCGATCCCCGCGAGGTCGCTCACCTTCTTCTTGTGCCCCACGATGTCGTACATCCCGGCGCAGAAGAACAGGGTGATCTTGCCCACCGCATGGGTCGCGATGTGGAGGCCCCCGCCCACGATCCCGAGGCGCGTGGCCAGCATGGCGCCCAACACCACGTACGCCAGCTGGCTGATGGTGGAGTACGCCAGCCGCTCCTTGAGGTTGTCCCGGCCGAGGGCGACCACGCCCGCCGCCACCATGGAGGCCGCGGCCAGGTACCCCAGGGCGGTCCCGGCTCCGGTGCCGCTGACGACGTCCGTCCCCATGGTGTACACCACGATCTTGAGAATCGTGAACACGCCGGCCTTCACCACTGCCACCGCGTGCAGCAGGGCGCTGACCGGCGTGGGCGCTACCATGGCCGCGGGCAGCCAGCGGTGCACCGGCATCAGGGCCGCCTTCCCGGTGCCCAGGGCGAACAGCACCAGCAGCACGAACAAGGTGGCGTCGTTGGCCCGCCCCGCGAGGATGCCGCCCGGCCGGAAGTCCAGCGTCCCGGTGAGACTCCAGGTCCACAGCACCGCCACCAGCAGCAGGCCGATCGACGTGGTCAACAGAATTCCCAGGTACACCCGGCCGGCCTTCATGGCCCGCTCGGTCCCGTGGTGGGTCACCAGCGGATAGGTGGACAGCGTCAGCAGCTCGTAGAACAGGAACAGCGTCAGCAGATTGGCCGCGAACGCCACGCCAATGGCGGCCAGGATCGCGACGTCGAAGAACACGAAGTACCGGGTCTGGTGGTGCTCCTGGGCCGCGCGCAGGTACCCGACGGAGTACAGCGAGGTGACGATCCAGAGGCTGGACGCCACCAGCGCGAACAGCAGTCCCAGGGGCTCCACCTGCAGCGCCAGCGGCACGCCCGGCAGCATGGCCAGCAAGGTGATGGCCGGCCGGCCGCCGCTGGTCACCGTCGGTAGCAACTGTGCCACCACCAGCAGCAGCGCGACCGACGTGGCGACGACCACCGTGTCGCGCAGGTTGGGGGTCTGCCGGAAGAGCACCGTCAGCACCGCCCCGACCGCGGGCAGGAGCAGCGCCAGCAGCAGCAGGGTCTCCGGCCTCACGGTGCCCCCTGCAGGAGCATCTCGGCGGCGCGGCGGGCGAAGCCCACCGGGCCGGAGCCGAACAACCCCAGGTAGAGCGTGGCGCCGATCAGGATCCAGGTCGCGATCAGCATGGCCGCCGGCGCTTCCTCGACGGCGCCCGCCTCACCGTCCGGAGCGCGGAAGTAGGCGACCTCCACCACCCGCCACACGTAAACCACCGCGAGCAGCGAGCTGGCGATGATGAGCGTGACCAGGATCCAGGCGTTCGCCTGGAGCGCCGCGCTCACCAGGTACCACTTGGTCACGAATCCGGCGGTGGCGGGGATGCCGATCAACCCCAGTCCGCCGATTACCCAGGCGGCGGTGGTGAGCGGCATCCGCCTTCCCACGCCCTTGAGCGTGGCGAGGTCGGACGATCCGAGGCGCAGCACCATGCACCCCACGGCGAGGAACATCCCGGCCTTGGTAAACGCGTGGTTGGCCAGGTGAATGACGGACGCCGTCAGGCCGTTGACCGACATGAGGGTCAGGCCCAGCACGATGTAGCCCACCTGGGCCACGCTGGAATAGGCCAACAATCGCTTGACGTCGGACTGGAAGATGGCCACCGCCGATGCCACGATGATGGCGAACGACGCCATGACCGTGAGCATCGCGTGGAGCGGCGCCCATTCCAGCTCCAGCGTTCGTCCGAACACGCTCAAGAACAGCCGGAGCATGGCGTAGAGCGCCACCTTGGTGCTGGTGCCGGCCAGAAACGCGCTCACCACCGACGGAGCATAGGTGTACGCGTTGGGGAGCCAGAGGTGCAGCGGGAAGACTGCCGCCTTGAGCGACAGGCCGGCCGTGAAGAAGGCCAGCGCCACCACCAGCGTGCGAGTCCGTCCCACGCCCGGCAGCAGCCGGGCCATGTCCGCCATATTGAGCGTGCCGGTCGCCTGGTACAGGAGGCCGATGCCGATCACGATGAACGTGGCCCCCAGCGTGCCCAGGACCAGGTACTGGAACGCGGCCGTCAGGGCCCGTCGAGAGGGCCCCAGGCCCACCAGCACATACCCTGAAAGCGACGCGATCTCCAGGAACACGAACAGATTGAAGAGGTCGCCCGTGACCGAGATGCCCAGCAGGCCCGTGAAACAGAGGAGGTACAGGACATAGAACAGGTAGTGCCGCTCATGCGGAATCTCCCGCGCGATGCTGCGCGGGGCGAACACCAGTCCCGCCAGTCCCACAGTGGCCGCCAGCCCTACCGCCACCGCACCCAGCGCGTCCACCCGGTACTCGATGCCCCAGGGCGGCACCCAGCCGCCCAGCGCGTAGCTCAGGGTGCCTTCCGAAGCCACGCGGTACACGATCCGCGCCGCCAGCCCCCAGGCCACGCCGGCCACGGTCAGGGCCACGCCGTAGGCCGCCTCGCGATGCCGGACCAGCAGCACCAGCGGAGCCCCGCAGAGCGGGATGACGACTTGGAGGACCAGCAGGTGGCGGTCGATCACGCCGGGTCGTCGAGGTGGTGCAACTCGTCCTCGTCCACCGTCCCGTACGCCTCGTGGATCCGCACGATCAGCGCCAGCGCCACCGCGGTGGTGGAGATGCCCACCACGATGGCCGTGAGGATCAACACGCTCGGCAGGGGGTGGGTGTACACCGCGGAGTCGTTCAGGATGGGCGCGGTGCCGCCGTGCACCTTGCCCATGGTGATGTAGAGCAGGAACACCGATGCCTGGAAGATGTTGAGGCCGATGACCTTCTTCACGAAGTTGCTGCGCCAGATGACCGTGAAGAAGCCGGTCATCATGAGGAGGATGGCCACCCAGTAGTTGAAGAGCCCGAGCACCAGGCTCATGAAGCGCCCTTGCGGCCCGCGAAGGCGAAGAACACGGAGGTCATCACGCCCGCCACGGCCAGGCCCACGCCCAACTCCACCGCGAAGATCCCCCAGTGTTGTCCGTGGGACGGGTGGTGCGGGTTCAGCGCCGGAAAGTCGAGGTACCACCCGCCCACCAGCAGGCCGGCCCATCCGGTGCCGGCGTACAGCAGAATCCCCAGCGCCGCCAGCGACTCCGCGACCCGCGGCGGAAAGACCCGCCGGCCCGCCTCGAGCCCGAACACCAGGCTGTAGAGAATGATGCCGGCGGCGAAGATGACGCCTGCCTGGAATCCGCCGCCCGGCCCCAGATCGCCATGCGCCTGGACGTACAGCGCGAACAGCAGGATGAAGGGCACCATCCACTTGCTGACCACCCGGAGGATCGTGAGCCGCGTCATCTCACGACTTCTCTCGTTCCCGGGCGCCCATCCGGCGCGCCCGCCCACGAAGCAGGAGCAGCACGCCGATGCCCGCGGTGAAGATCACCGTGGTCTCGCCCAGGGTGTCGTAGCCGCGGTAGCTGGCCAGCACCACCGTCACCACGTTGCGGATCTCGGTCTCCGCGGCCGTCCGCTCGACGTAACTGGGCGAGGGATAGCGCTGGGCGGGCGCGTCCGGGTCGCCGTAATGCGGCATGTCCAGCGTGCCGTACACCAGCGCGGCCCCAGTCACCAGGACCACGAACAGGGGACCCCAGGGCCGGCGGACCGGCGGCTTGGCGTCGCGACTGGTGAGGGCCAGCGTGGCCAGCATGAGCACGGTGGAGAGCCCGGCGCCCACGGCGGCTTCCGTGAACGCCACGTCCGGCGCATCAAGCAAGAGCATCCAGCTGGCGCTCAGAAAACTGTAGATGCCGGTCAGCAGCACCGCCGCCATCAGCGAGCGCATCCGGATGATCGTGATGGCGGTGCAGACCAGCAGCACCAGCAACGGGATCACCACCCATTGATCCCCGAGCGTGGGCAGGCGGCTCACCGGTCGTCCTCCCGCTTCCAGGGTTCCAGCCCGTGGGTTCGCGCCGACTTGGCCAACGCGTACCCCGCCGTGGGGCTGGCGACCAACGAAAAGACCAGGATCAGGAGCAGCTTGACGGTGATCAGAGACAGGCCGGCCTGCAGAGACAGCCCGACCATGATCAACCCGGCCCCCAGCGTGTCGGTGATCCCGCCGCCGTGCATGCGGGTGTAGAAGTCCGGCAGGCGCAACAGGCCGATGCCCCCGATGATGGCGAACGCGGACCCGGTCACCAGGCAGAACCAGCTCAGGACGGCGATCACGGTCTCCATCATGGCTCCTCGGGCTCCGGCTCGTCGGTGAAATGGCCGAACCTGAGGAACCGCAGCACCGTGATGGTGCCGATGAAGTTCATCAGCGCGTAGAGCAGGGCGAGATCCAGGAAGTCCGGTCGTCCGGTGAGAAATCCCACTACCGCGATCAACAACACGGTCTTGGTCCCGAACATGTTCAACGCCAGGATGCGGTCGAACAGGGTGGGGCCCAAGGCCGCCCGGGTGAGCGCCAGGCCCATGGTGACCAATACGGCTACCATCGTGACCGCGAACATCACACCTCGAGCCCGGCGATTCGGTCGTTCATGGCGCCGCCTTGGAGCTCCTCGGCGGCCTCCTTGGTGAGCGCGTGCACCACGATGTCGTCGCCCTCCAGATCCATGGAGACCGTGCCGGGCGTCAGCGTAATGGAGTTGGCGAAGATGGTGCGTCCCAGGGCGCTCTTCTGCCTGGCGCGTACCCGGATCACGCGGGGAGCAATGGGCAGCCTGGGATGGAGGATGCGGCGGGCCACGTCAAGGTTGGCCAGGACAATCTGCCACAGCAGCCACGGGGCGTAGGTGGCCAGGCGCCACGCGGCATCCACCCGGGGGCCCTCGTCGTCCATCACGCCCATCCGACGGCTCATGATCAGGACCAGAGCGCAGGCCAGTACGCCCAGGCTCACCAGGAGCACTTCCAGGTGTCCCGACCACAGCAGCCACGTTCCCATCAGCGCTACCCCGATACCGGCCGCGCGTCGCACCATGGTTGGCTAGATCTTGACCTCTGATTGGAAGCTCGTCACCTGAGGGCGGTATGCCGCTGTTGGCGGCCAAGACTATCCGTCCTCGCGAAGTGTGGCAGTGGAGAAGTTATGAAGGAAAGCTAACGATCGTCTAGCGCCGGCGCGTGCGCAGCTCCAACAGGGCCCGCTTCACGAAGGTCCGGGTCATCTCCTTGCGCCACGACAACCCGAAATCCGTGTTGTCCATGGGTTTCGACGGCTTGAACGCGGCCAGCGCCGCGCCGTCGATGGCGTCGTCCTCCAGCTCGGTCCCGATGATGGCCTGCGCCGCGTCGGCCACCTCCTGCGGGTGACTCGCGACGGCGCCCAGCACGATGCGCGCCGCCCGCACGGTGGCGCCCTCCCACTGGACCCATGCCGCGACGCCCAGGACGGGGAAATCGAACGATCCCCGCCGCCGGAGCTTCAAGTAGGTCGCATCCCAGCCATTGGGTGCCGGCAGGCGAACCGCCGTGAGGATCTCGTCCGGTTGTTTGGTGAGATAGTTGATGCCGTCGTTGTGGTAAAACCGCCCGGCCGGCACCACCCGCTCGCCGGAAGGACCGGCCAGCAGGTACTGCGCATCGAGGGCGATCATCACCGGGGCGAGGTCGGACGAGTTCACCGCCCAGCAGCGCGGGCTCGACGGCGCCACCCAGCAGATCTTGCCGTCCTTCTTCATGCAGAAGTCGATCGCCTTCCGCCATTCGTACGTCTGGTCGTAGTAATTGCACCGTGTATCCAGGCACAGATTCCCGCCCAGCGTCCCCATGTTCCGCAGAATCGGCGTGCTAATGGACAGGGCGGATAGGCGGATAGACGGATAGGCGGATCGCACGCGCCGGTGCTCGGCGAGCTCTGCGAGCGTAACGCCCGACCCTAGCACAATCCCGCTATCCGCCCGTCCGCCTATCCGCCTATCCGCCCCGATGCGACGGAGGGACCTGATCCCCATGAGGGAGATCACCGTCCCCGGCGTCTGCTGCCTGCGCTTCATGTTGGGGTACAAATCCGTCCCGCCCGCGACGTAGGCCGCGTCCGGCCCTGCGTCGGCCTTCATCGCGAGCGCCTGTTTGAGCGTCTTGGGCTGGAGGTAGGTGAACCGGGGGAGACGGAGCATGGCCGTTAACGGTCTCCCGCCCGCGTCCGAAACGCGGCCACTGGTTCCCGCGTTGGCTCCCCGCTCGTCGCCTTACCGTCGCCGCCCTCCCAGGGCGGAGCCACCCGGATAGGCTCGGGCCACGGGAGGTCCGGGAAGGACTCGGGACCCACCCGGCCAACGCCTCCCTTTTCCTTGCCCTTGATGGCCTTGAGCACCTTCTCCGGCGTGATGGGGACCTCGTCAATCCGCACGCCCACCGCGTCATACACCGCGTTGGCGATCGCTGGAGGCACCGGCAGCAGGGGACCCTGGCCCACTTCTTTGGCGCCGAAGGGCCCGTTGGGATCGGGATCCTCAATCAGGTAGGTCACCACGTCGCACATTTCGAGCGTAGTGGGGCTCTTGTATTCCAGCATGGAAGGGATCTTGTGTACCACGTTGCGGTTGACCTCGCGGTACGCCATCTCCTCCATCAGGGCCTCGCCCAACCCCATGTAGATGCTGCCCTCCACCTGCCCCATCACCGCCGCGGCATTGATGCACTGGCCCACGTCGTGGGCGATCCAAACCCTGGGTACCGTGACGATGCCGGTCTCCGGGTCCACCTCCACCTCCGCCACGGCCGCACTGTAGGAGTACGCGGGCGACGGACCCACGCCGGCGCCGCGATACCTCCCGGCGCTCTGCGGCGGCGTATACGATCCCACCGTGCCGACGGTCCCCACGGCCCCCTCGGCGGTCTGCACGGCTTCGGCGAAGGTCATGCCGTGGTCCGGGTCCGCCGTGTCGAACACCCGCCCGTCCGCGAACGCGACATGCTGCTCCGGAATCGCCAGCTTGGCCGCCACATGGGTGGCCAGGATCTCGCGCGCCCGCTCCGCGGCCTGGAGCGCCGCATTGCCGGTCATCAAGGTCACGCGGCTGGAGTAGCTGCCGAGGTCCACCGGCGTGAGCCCCGTGTCGGCGGTCACGACCTGCACGTCGAACGGGTCGAGCCCCAGGATCTCCGCCGTGACGTATGCCAGCACCGAATCCGACCCCTGGCCGATTTCGGTGGAGCCGCAGAACACCGTGACGCCGCCACCCCGGTCGAGCAGGAGCTGCACGCCGGAATGCGGCATGTTGTTCCAGTAGATGGGGAGGCCGGCTCCGCTGATGTAACTGGAGCACGCCAGTCCCACTCCGCGTCCGCGGGGCAGCTTCCGGTGCTTGTCCACCCACTCGGATCCCTCGGTCACCTTCTGGATGCAGGCGCCGAGTCCCATGGACCCCACGCGTAAGTAGTTGGCGGTCAGGGTGTAGGGCGGGACCAGGTGCCGCAGCCGCAGCTCCGCGGGGTCCATTCCCAGGTCCTCGGCGATCTTGTCCAGGTGCACTTCCAGGGCGTACCGCGGCTGGGGCGTTCCGTGCCCCCGCTTGGGTCCGCAGGGGGCCTTGTTGGTGAAGGCGCGGGCGCCCTGGAACTTGTAGCGCGGGACCTGGTAGGTGACGGTCTGCAGCGCGCCGGTGTAGTAGGTGCTCGCCACGCCGTACGAGCCGTAGCCCCCGCCGTCCAGCAGGCTCTTGAAGTGCATCGCCGTGATGGCGCCGTCCCGTTTGACCCCGGTCTTCAGCCACATGAGCGTGGGGTGCCGTCCGCGATGGCAGTAGAACACTTCTTCGCGCGTGAGCGTGATCTTGACCGGCCGGCCCGTGATCATGGCCAGCTTGGCGACCACGATCTCGTGACTGAAGGGGTCACTCTTTCCGCCGAACCCGCCGCCGTTGGGACACGCGATCACCCGGATGCGGGAGGCCGGCAGGTTCAATACCCTGGCGAGCGCCCGGTGGACGTAGTGGGGCGTCTGCGTCGAGCTCCACAACGTGATCTTGCCGTCCGGCGACCAGTCGGCCAGCGCGGCGTGCTGCTCCATGGGAAGGTGGGTGTTCCCCTCGTAGAACAGCAGGTCTTCCCGGACCAGATCCGCCTCCGCAAAGCCTGCCTCCACGTCCCCGAACTCCAGGTTGATCAGCTTGTGGAGATTGCCGTCGTCACCATAGTCGTGGATCCGAGGCTCGGGATGGACCACGGCATCTTCCGCCGAGGCGATGGCCTGGAGCGGCTGGTACTCCACCTGCATGAGATCGAGCGCCGCGGTGGCGATCTCCTCGGTGACGGCGGCCACGGCGGCCACCGGATCGCCCACGAACCGGACCCGGTCCGGCGCCAGCGCGTGTTCGTCCTGACTGACGGGCAGGATACCGAACGGAGTGGGGACGTCCCGACCGGTGAGCACCGCCACCACGCCATCGAGCGCCTCGGCACGTGAGGTGTCGATGCGGACGATGCGCGCGTGCGGGTGCGGACTGCGAAGCAGCTTGGCGTACAGCATGCGCGGGAGGACCAGGTCGTCCGCGAAGCGGGTCTGGCCGGTCACCTTGGCGACCGCGTCGACCTTGCGAAGGGCCCGGCCGATCACGCGCCGGCCGCCGCGCTCACCGCCCATACAGGCTTTCCTCGCTGGGCTGAGCTTCCTCGCCTCGCATCCAGGCCGCCGCCAGCTCGACGGCCTGGTAGATCTTGAGGTAACCGGTGCACCGGCAGAGGTTGCCCGCCAGTGCGTCCTTGATCTGCTGTCGCGTGGGCCTGGGGTGCTCCGCCAGCAAGGCCTCGGCCGCGAGCAGGAACCCCGGCGTGCAGTAGCCGCACTGCGCCGCACCCAGATCGGCGAAGGCCCGCTGCAAGGGGTGCAGCTCGGGACCCCGGGCCATGCCCTCCACGGTCTTGACGCTCCGGCCCTCGCACGCCAGGCCCAGGACCAGGCAGGACAGCACCGGCTCGCCGTCCAGCAGGACGGTGCAGGTGCCGCACTCACCCAACTCGCAGCCGTGCTTGGTGCCGGTTAGCCCTAAGTCCTCCCGCAGCACTTCAAGCAGGGTCTTGTGCGGGGCGAACGCCGCCTCGGTCCGCTCGCCGTTGACCTCGAGCGCGATATGAGCGCGCTCAGTTGCCGGTTTCGAGACCGCCAAAGAGAAACGTCTCCGTTTGCTTGGTGAGGAACTGCCGCGCCTTGGGATCGAGGAGATCCAGCCCGTAGTGGTTGATGACGGCGGTTTGCTGAAGGAGCCACTCCTTCCAGCACACCTGGCATATGGCGTCGTAGATGCGGTCGCCCAGCTCCCCCGGGAGGGGAGGGCGCGCCAACTGGTCGCGGGGTTGGCCGCAGCGGGTGCAGGTGATGGTCGGCATGTGTGTCCAATGTAATCTTCATACCATGCCGCCCGCGACGCCCTCCCCCGGCCTCTGTGCAGATTGCGTGCATCGTCGCCAGATTACCAGTCGCCGGGGGTCGGTGTTCTGGTTGTGCCGGAAATCCGAGGACGATCCCCGGTTCCCGAAGTATCCGGTCCTGCCGGTTCTCGCGTGCGCCGGCTTCGAACCCACACCGACGATGAAGAAGGACAGGTCATGATCGTTCGCCAGCCGACGCCGTTTCGAGCCGCCCCCATCGCCTGGGTGGCTTCGATCCTCCTGATGGCCGCGCCGCTCGGCGCCCAGGATCGGTCCCAGTACCTGGACCAGGCCCGCCAGATCCTCCGCGAGGTCCCGTTGATTGACGGTCATAACGACCTCCCCTGGGAGATTCGCGTCAGCTTTGGGTTCAGCCTGGACTCGGCGCACATCGACCGGGGGCAACCCCGGCTCATGACCGACATTCCGCGGCTCCGGGCGGGTCTGGTGGGCGGGCAGTTCTGGTCCACCTACACGCCCAGCGCCTTCGAGGGCCGGGGCGCCGCGCGGGCCGGGATGGAGCAGGTGGACATCGTGCACCGGCTGGTGGCCCGGTATCCCGAGACCTTCGAGCTGGCGCGCACGGCGGACGAGGTGGTACGGATTCACCGGGCCGGGAAGATCGCCTCCCTGAACGGCCTCGAGGGCGGGCACATGATCGAGAACTCCCTCGCCGTGCTGCGCGACTTCTCCCGCCTGGGCGTGAACTACATGACGCTGACCCACTCCCGCAACACGGCCTGGGCCGACGCCGCGACGGACTCCATGGTCCATCGCGGGCTCACCCGATTCGGCGAAGAGGTGGTCCGGGAGATGAACCGGTTGGGGATGCTGGTGGATCTGTCTCACACGTCGGACTCGACCATGTGGGACGTCCTCCGGGTGGCCCAGGCCCCGGTGATCTACTCGCATTCGTCGGCCCGCCATTTCACGCCCCACCTTCGGAACGTACCGGACGACATTCTCCGGGCGGTGGCCAGGAACGGCGGAGTGGTGATGGTCAACTACGTCACCAGTTTCATCTACCGGCCCAGGTACGACCACGACCAGCGGCAGAGCGCGTACCAACAGGGCCTGCGCCAGCGCGGGCTGGACTCGACGGCCGTGCGGGACTCGATGCGAGTCTGGAATCAGCGGAACCCTGCCCCACGGCCCGAGCTCAACGTGGTGGTGGATCACATCGAGCACATCCGGGACATAGCCGGCGTGGACCACGTCGGGATCGGTGGAGACCTGGACGGCATTGACGATACGCCGGTGGGCCTGGAGGACGTCTCGACCTATCCGGCCCTGGTGGCGGAGATGCTGCGGCGGGGATGGGCGGCGGACGCTGTGAAGAAAGTGGTGGGGCTCAATGTCCTGCGCGTCATGCGGCAGGCCGAGGCCGTCGCGGCGCGGCTGCAACGGGAACGGGCCCCGAGCACCGCGCAGATCGAAATGCTGGACGGCTGGCAAACGAGTCCGCCGTGGACGGGGCCGGTGAGATAGCGATCGCCTGTTTGTCCCAACTGGAGATACCGATGCGCAGGATGCCAGCCGTCATCGCGCTCGGCCTGCTCGCGGCGTGCGGGCGACCGAACGTGGAAGCGATTCGTGAAAGCGACCTGGAGGGCGCGATCCACGCGTTCCACGGGAATATCACCGCCATTCACCAGCGCGACGCGGACGTCTATCTCAGCCACTACCTGGATTCCCCGGAGCTGGTGATCGCCGCCGGCGACACGGTCCGGCGAGGGTTCACGGCCTTCGCCGAGGCCCGCCGCGCCACCGACGCCTGGCCGGACACCCTCATCGCCGGTGAGCCGATGCTGGTCTGGCTTGCGCCGGGAGTCGTTTATGGCGTCTATCCGTACACCGTGGTCGAGGGAGGCGACACCGCGCGCGGCTGGTCGGAGCGGGTCCTGATCAAGACCGGCGGCGGCTGGAAGGTGGCGGTGACGAGCAGGATCGATAGGCCGGGACTTCCAACGCGGAGATAGCGTGCACGTCCGCCTCACCGAACCCATGCTCTCCGCCCTCCGCGACGTGCCGGAGATTCCGGACAACCTGATGGCCCGAGTGCAGGCCGCGCGCCCGGACGGCAGCGGGTTCGTCATGGCGCTGAACGACGACGAGGCCATGGCCATGACCGAGATGTGCCAGTGGTACATCCGGAAGGACCCGACCACGGGTCAGCTGGGCGAGCAGGCCAGGCTGTTCGAGGGGATCGTGAGTGTGATCTATGAAGCGGAAGGGGCGTGATGCGAACTCTCATGGTGTTGGCGCTCGCGACACTCCTGCCGGGCGCCGGTTGGGCGCAGGACAAACAGGTGATCCAGCTGCCCGGCGCATCGCTCGGGCTGCCGTTCTCCACCGCGGTCCGGGTGGGGAACATGATCTACCTGTCGGGCCAGATCGGCACGCCCCCGGGGGGCCGCCAGGTGGTGCCCGGTGGCGTGGGACCTGAGACCCGTCAGACGCTGGAGAACATCAAGCGCGTCCTGGAGCAGGCCGGCAGCTCCATGGATCGGGTCGTGAAGTGCACCGTGTTCCTCCAGGACATCGCGGATTACGCGGCGATGAACCAGGTCTACGCCACGTTCTTCCCCAAGGATCCCCCCGCCCGGTCCACGGTCGCGGGGAGCGGCCTGGCGCTGGGCGCGCGGGTGGAAATCGAGTGTATGGCGGTGGCGGGCACATGAAAGTCAGCCGGCAGCTGGCCGCCATCGAGCCGATGGTGCTTCAGCCATTGCGGCATCTGGAGGGTGAGGATTGGCAGCGCACGGTCCCCGGGAAGTGGAGCATCGCGCAGATTGTGCGCCATCTCGCGATCGGGATCGACTACGCGGCGGCGACTCTCGAGAAACGGGCCGAGCGCACCGACCTGAAGCGGCGCGCTACGCCCGGCCAAACCTTGCTGCGCCACGTGTACCTGGGCCTGGGGCGCGTGAACTCGGGCCGGGACGCGCCAGCCGGCACGGTGCCGGAGGAACGTCCCGATCCTGAGGCCACGGTGGCCCAGTTCCGGATGGGCGTGGCGCGCCTCGAGAGCATGCTGGCAACCTGGCCCCGCGAGCGGCAGCTTGCGGTGTTCGCCAAGAACCCGGCCCTGGGCGACCTCACGCTGCCCGAGTGGGTGCGGTTTCACTTCGTGCACTGCCAGCACCACGCGAAGCAGATCGAGGCACGATTGCGGTGGTTGGCCGCGAAGAAAGCGAAGGCTGAAGCCTAAACCGCAGTCAGACATCCCCATGACGACGTAGCGCTCCCGAAACTGTTTGGAGAGCAGACGTAGTGAACCATAGCGAGATCGTCAGCTTTCTCTGGGGAGTCGCGGACCTCATTCGCGACACCTTCAAGCGTGGCAAGTACCAGGACGTGATCCTCCCGCTCACGGTTCTCCGCCGCCTCGACTGCGTGCTGGCCGATACGAAAGAACGCGTCCTGAAGCGGCAGGCCGAGCTGAAAGGCAAGGGACTCGAAGACCTCGACGCGCAACTCAGGCGGGCGTCCGGCTTCGCCTTCTACAACACCTCCCGCTACGACTTCGAGAAACTCCTGGCCGACGCACCGCACCTCGCGGCGAACCTGCGCAACTACATTGCCGGCTTCAGTCAGAACATGCGTGAAGTGCTGGAGAAGTTCGACTTCGACAACACCATCAGCAAACTCGATGAGGCGGGGCTGTTGTTCCAGGTGGTCGAGCGGTTCAAGAACGTGGACCTGCACCCCGACAAGATCGACAACCCCACGATGGGCACGATCTTCGAGGAGCTGATCCGGAAGTTCAACGAAGCCTTGAACGAGAACCCGGGCGAGCACTTCACCCCGCGCGATGTAGTCCACCTGATGGTGGACCTGATGCTCGCCGGCGATGAGGAGCTAATCCGCCGCAAGGGGATCGTCTGCACGGTCTACGATCCCTGTTGCGGGTCGGGCGGCATGCTGATGATCACCAAGGAGCACGTAACGACCGGCCTGCGCAAAAACGGCGAGCTGCTCCGACCCGCGATCAACCCCAAGGCCGAGATCCACCTGTTCGGCCAGGAAGTGAACCCCGAAACCTGGGCGGTCTCCAAGTCCGACCTGTTCATGAAGGACCCGACCGGCCGCGATGCGGACAACATCGCCTTCGGCAGCACGCTGTCCCACGACCGGCACGCTGGGAGGGCGTTCGACTACCTGATCGCGAACCCTCCGTACGGCAAGGACTGGAAGCGCGACGAAGAGGCCGTGGGGGCCGAGCACGAGCGCGGCGCCGCTGGCCGGTTCGGCCCCGGTCTGCCGCGCATCAGCGACGGCCAGCTGCTATTCCTCCTGCACATGCTGGCGCACGCAAGGGCACGGAGCGACGGCGGCTCGCGCATCGCGATCATCATGAACGGCTCGCCGCTCTTCACCGGCGACGCCGGCAGCGGCGAGAGCGAGATTCGCCGGTTCATTTTGGAGAACGATCTGTTGGAGGCGCTCATCGCGCTACCGGAGCAGCTCTTCTACAACACCGGCATCGCCACCTACGTCTGGGTCGTGACCAATCGCAAGGCGGCCGCGCGCAAGGGCAAGGTGCAGCTCATTGACGCCAGCGCATTCTGGACGCCGATGCGCAAGAGTCTGGGCGACAAGCGGCGCGAGATCCCGCCGGATCGGATGCAGGATATCCTGAAGCTCCTTGCCGATTTTAAGGATGGCGACACCCGCAAGGTCGAGAAGGATGGCAAGGAAGAGGAGGTGGTCGTGAGCCGCATCTTCCCGACCACGCACCTGGGCTTCCGCAAGATCACCGTCGAACGGCCGCTTCGGCTCAACTTCCAGGCGAGCCCCGATCGCGTCGCCCGGCTAGAGGAGGAGAGAGGCTTTCAGGCGCTCACCCAGTCGAAGCAGAAGGGCGCCGCCGGTGCGAAGGAGCAGGCCGAGGGGCGGGCGCTCCAGGAGGCGATCCGGAAGCTGCTGCGCGGGCTGCCCGGCACGCTGGTCAAGGATCGCGACGAGTTTGAGCGCCTGCTCGACGACGCCGCGACCAAGGGCGGCGTCAAGCTGCCGGCGCCGGCTCGAAAGGCTACTCTGTCGGCTCTCTCCGAGCGGGACGAGTCCGCCGCCATCTGCCGCGACCAAGACGGCAGCCCCGAGCCCGATCCGGAGCTGCGCGACACGGAGAGCGTCCCGCTTCCCACGGGCGACGATCCGGTGGATGCCGAGGGCGTGCCCGCCAGCGTACGCGCGTTCTTCGAGCGGGAGGTGAAACCCCACGTCTCAGACGCCTGGATTGACACCGGCAAACGCGACCCGAAGGACGGCCGCGTTGGCCTGGTGGGCTACGAGATCAACTTCAACCGCTACTTCTACCGCTACACGCCGCCGCGGCCACTGGAGGAGATCGAGGCCGACATCCGCGCCATTGAGGGCGATATCGTTCGGATGCTGGCCGATGTCACCGGATCGTCGTCTGGATGACACAAAAGGTCGGCATTATGGCATGAGTTGCCAACGTTTTGTGTTGACTCCGCTTCATGCTCTACGCACTTGATTCCCGGCTCACCGAGGATCGTTCATGACGGCTGAACAGGGTGCCGCAGCGGGAGCAGCGGTGACGCCGTACCCGCCGTACCCGGCCTACAAGGACTCCGGTGTCGAATGGCTGGGGGAGATTCCGGCGGATTGGGAGGTGAAGCGGCTGAAGTTTATTGCGCCGATTCGGATCAGTAGGCTCG
>DATECF010000335.1:0-3778 GCA_035287045.1 Gemmatimonadales bacterium
TCGCTCACCTGGTCCGTCCCGTAGATCTGGGCCACGCGAGACGCCGGCCGCAGCCGGCAGGGATACGCGCCCAGCCGCATGGTGCCGCCCAGGTTTTCGACGTCGCGCTGGGAATTCATCAACGAGATGACGGGGTTCTCACACTCGGCCGCGAACTCGCTGGAATTGGTCTCGGGAAGCTGGCACACGTTACGGCCGAACTCGATGATGGCCGTTTGCATCCCCAGGCAGATCCCGAAGAACGGCAGCCGGTTCTCGCGCGCCCACTGGATCGCCTCCACCATGCCCTCCACCCCGCGAATCCCGAATCCGCCAGGCACCAACAAGCCGTCGTAGCCTGCCAGCAGGCGGCCCGCGGCGCGTTGATCGGTCAGCTCGTCGCTGGGCACCCACGTGAGATCCACGCCGGCGTCGTTGGCGATCCCACCGTGCACCAGGGCCTCGCGGATCGAGGTGTACGAATCCGTAAGGTCCGTGTACTTGCCCACGATCGCGATGTGGACCCGCTGGCCGGGCTCCAGGATGCGCTGCACCATGGCGGCCCAGGGCCGCAAGTCCGGCTCCTTCACGTCCAGCTCGAGCTTGGCGCAGACCTGGCGATCGAGCCCCTGCTCGTGCAGCAGCAGGGGGACCTGATAGATGGTCGGGACGTCCCGGTTCTCGATTACGCAGCCGAAGTCCACGTTACAGAACAACGCGATCTTGCGCTTGATGGGCTCCGAGAGCTCGTGCTCCGAACGGCACACGAGTAGGTCCGGCTGGATTCCGATTTCCATCAACTCCCGGACCGAATGCTGCGTCGGCTTGGTCTTGGTTTCTCCGCTGGCCGCGACATAGGGCACCAGCGTGACGTGGATGAACAGGGTGTGATCGCGGCCCACTTCCTGGCGGAACTGGCGGATGGCCTCCAGGAACGGCAGGGACTCGATGTCACCTACCGTGCCGCCCACTTCGGTGATGACCACGTCGTGGTCGGGGGCGAGCCGCTTGATCGCCGCCTTGATTTCATCGGTAATGTGGGGAATCACCTGGACCGTGCTCCCCAGGTACTCACCGCGGCGCTCTTTGGTGATCACCGACTGGTAGATGCGGCCGGTGGTCACGTTGTTCATCTGCGACAACGAGCGGTCAATGAACCGTTCGTAGTGGCCCAGATCCAGATCGGTCTCGGCCCCGTCGTCGGTCACGTACACCTCGCCGTGCTGGAACGGCGACATGGTGCCCGGATCCACGTTGATGTAGGGGTCGAACTTGAGAATGGTCACCTTGAGGCCGCGTTCCACCAGCAGCCGCCCCAGCGACGCCGAGGTGATGCCCTTCCCCAAGCTCGAAACCACGCCGCCCGTGATGAAGATGTACTTGGTGCTCATCCCGCTCACCCCCCGCTTGGGACCGCCAGCCGACTTTCGACCTCCAGAACGTCCGCCTCCGTATCCACCCCCGGGGCCGCAGGCGTATCCAGCACGGCCACGCCGATCCTCATACCGTGCGCCAGCGGGCGGAGCTGCTCCAGCCGCTCGTCCACTTCGTGGGCCGTGGGGGGCAGCGCCACCCACCGCCGCAGCGCGCCGGCCGAATACGCATACACGCCAACATGGTGGAAGGTCGCCTCGCGACGGGCACACGCCGGAGGCCGCGGCGTACGGAAGAACCCGAGGGCCCGCCCGCGTCCATCCACCACCACCTTCACGCGACGCGGGTCCGCGAGCGCGCGGGCGTCCAGCAGCCCCGCTGCCGTCCCGATATCATCCCCGCGCTCCCACACCCGCTCCAGGGCGCCGACTACCGCCTCGCGTTCGATGAGGGGCTCGTCGCCCTGCAGGTTGAGGACAACGTCGTGGCTCTGGTAGTCAGGATGGGCGAGAACCGCGGCCGCTCGCTCGGTGCCCGACGACAGGGCCGGCGACGTCACGAGCGACTCCACCGGCAGACCCGCGACGGCATCCGCCACCCGCGAATCGTCGGTGGCCACCACTATCCGGAGCCCCAGGTCGAACTCCACTGCCCTGCGCGCGACGTGGCGGATGAGCGGCTCGCCGGCGATGAGGTGAAGGGGCTTGTGGGCTAGGCGGGTTGATCCAATTCGGGCGGGGATGACGCAAAGAACGTGCACGGCAGAAGTTAATACAGGGTGTGGTCGCTGTCAAAAGTCGTGCCGTGGCGGAACAGCGACACCTGAAGCACCCGTAATGCTTTTGTGAGCAACAGGTTACGCAGGTGTACCAGTGAGCGTTTGCCCGCCCTTACGCCCGCGTCAGGCGATTCCCGCCCGGACCCAGCTCTCGATGGTCTGGCGCATCACCGACCACGGGGCGTCCCAGAGCATCTCCGGCATGGGCTCCTGCTCGGCGTCGTCGAAATAGGCCAGCGCGTACCAGAGATGGCCAATGTCGGCGATGTGGTAGCGGCGCTGGTACGCTCGGAGCATGTCGGGTAGGGGCTGAAAGGTCTTCCCCAGCGCGAAGATGTCCACGAAACCCTTCCGGGATCCGCGACTCGCGATGGCGGAGAGCTTCATCGTGGCCAGATCGGCCAGCGACGCGAGCTGACATCCGAAGGCCGGCCAGGCGACCGAAGGCTCCAGCGATGGGTACGGGTACTCCAGGAACGTCATGCGCACGCCGTACACAACCCCGTGCAGCGTTCCTCGAGCGATCTCACCGATCTCGACCGGGACGCCCTCCTTGCGGAGTGCAGCGGCCAACGCGAGAGGGTCGCCGAGCGGGCTCGCCGAGAGCCAGTCGAAGTCCAGGGACCGCCGATGCCCCAGATGAATGGCGATCGACGTTCTACCGCCGAGGTAGAGCCCGCGTCGGTTCACGGCCGGGGCCACGCTCCGCAGCGCCTCCTGCTGAGCGGCGGGCATGACCTCGGGGTGCGATGTCACCGGCGGGGGCGCGTCCCCCAGCTTTCCGTGGGAGACTTGGCGATCCAGGCGTTCACATCGGCGACCTGCAGGTCCAAGATGAGCTGCCAGTAGCGGAGGCGTGGCGCCGACAGTCCGCCGCCGCGATGGTGTTGCAGCCACTGCGCCAACTCCGGCAGCGTGACCTGGGTGAGGAGCCACTGGACCGCTCGCCAATCACCGGAGCGGAGCAGGCGGCCGATGATGAACTCTCGCCAAGTGGCCCAGGAGAGCGAGGCCACGTCCACATCCCAGAACCACCGCCCAAGGTCCTCGGGAATCCCGGCCCTCGGCCGCACCGTAGTCACGCGTCAAATATAACGTCCACACCGACCCCCGGCCGAAGCGGTCGGACATCTGACGGGTTAGGGTAAGGTCACCACCCGCCCTCGCGCGGCCGTTTCCCGAGGAATCAAGGCGACGAAGTTGCTGAGCAGAGTCCGCCCGACCTCGGTTCCCACGGACTCGGGATGGAACTGGACGCCGAACACCGGGTGCTCCCGGTGTTCCAGCCCCATGATCTCATTGCCGGCGGGCCGGTCCGCCGACCACGCAGTGATCTCCAGCTCCCGGGGCAGCGTGCTGGGCTCCACGACGAGGGAGTGGTAGCGCATGGCCGGAAACGGACTGGGCAGGCCGGCGAACAGCCCGGTTCCGGTGTGCTCAATGGGTGAGCTCTTGCCGTGCATGATGCGGTCGGCCCGGACGACATGGCCGCCGAAGGCCTCGCCCAGCGCCTGGTGGCCCAGGCAGACGCCGAGGATGGGCACCTTCCCGGTGAGGGCCCGAATCAGTGGGACGCTGATGCCCGCCGCCGACGGCACTCCGGGTCCGGGAGAGATGACCACGGCCGCCGGGTGCATTGCCTCGACT
>DATECF010000336.1:0-8942 GCA_035287045.1 Gemmatimonadales bacterium
CGATCCCGCGATGCCGCCCCGCCGGTGCCGGCGCGCCCCAGCCCGCGCGCCGCGCCGCCAGGTCCAGCACGGCCAGCAGGCGCGGCTGCCCGGCCACCAGCTCGCGCCGGAACGCGTAGGGGTCCTTGCCCGCCGCGTGCGCCAGCTCGTCCACGAAGCTCTCCACCACGAAGCCGTTCTGGGACGGGCCCACGCCGCGCCACGGGGCGATGGGAATGCCGGGGTCTTCGGTCACACGTTCCAGGCGGAAGTTGGGGATCGCGTAGATCAGTTCATCCGCCCCGCGGGTAATCATGAACGACGCGCCGGCGGGCCCCACCAGCCGATGGCTCCACGCCACCGGCACGCCATCGGCGTCGAGTCCCGCGCGCAGCAGGTTGTACGTCGCCGGCCGGAAGAGACCATTCTGGATGTCGTCCTCGCGGGTCCACACCACCTGCACCGGCGTCTCCAGCTTCTGGGCCAGCTCCACCGCCTCGACCGCGTAATCCACCGGCCCGCCCCGACGCCCAAAGCCGCCGCCCAGATAGGTGACGTGCACGGTAATGGCGGTCGCGGGCAGGCCGGTGACGCGCGCCGCCGCTTGCTGGATGCCCTGGGGAGACTGGGTTGGCGCCCAGATCTCGCAGCGCCCGCCGGTCACGTGCGCCGTACAGTTCATGGGCTCCATGCAGGCATGCGCCAGGTACGGCGCCTGGTACACCGCCTCCACCGTCCGCACCGCTCGGCCCAGCGCGGCGTCCACGTCCCCGGTGTGGCGGACCGCCTCGCCAGGCCGTTCCGCGCCCCGGGCGAACGCGCGAGAGATGCCGTCGCTGCTCCATCCTGCCGTGCCGCCTTCGTCCCACTCCGGCTTGAGGGCCCGCTTGCCCTGAAACGCGGCCCAGGTGTTCTCGGCCACTACCGCCACACCCCGGGAGATTTCCACCACGCGCGTGACGCCGGGCACCGCGAGCGCCGGCGCCGGGTCGAACCGCGTCACGCGGCCGCCGAACACCGGGCACCGCGCGACCGCCGCATACACCAGGCCGGGGACTCTGACGTCGATCCCGTACCGGGCCCGGCCGGTGATCTTGTCCGGCGTGTCCACCCGCGGCGTCCGCTTGCCCAGCATGCGGAACTCGGAGGGCCGCTTGAGAGGAGGGTTCTCCGGCACCGGGAGCGTGGCCGCACGGTCGGTGAGCTGCCCGTACCCGAGCCGGCGCCCGGTGGACGCATGCACCACCGCCCCGCTCTCGGCGCGACACTGCTCGCGCGGCACATTCCAGGTGAGTGCCGCCGCGCCGATCAACATCTCGCGGGCCGCGGCCCCCGCGCGGCGCAACGGCTCCCATCCGGTTTGCACGCTGCGGCTGCCGACGGTCGTTTGATTGCCGTAGGCCGGATCCGCGTCCGCCTGCACCACCCGCACCCGTTGCCAATCGGCCTCCAGCTCTTCGGCCACGATCATGGGCATCGCCGTCATCACCCCCTGCCCCATCTCGGAGCGGCCGGTCCAGATGCTCACGACCCCGTCCGGCTGGATCTCGATCCACGCGTTGGGCTTGAACGGCGCGGGCACCGGGCCCGTTCGCGTCCGGCGGTCGAGCACCGGCAGGTAGAACCCGATCACCAGCGTCGTCCCGGCGGCCGCGCCGGTCTTGAGGAAGTCCCGCCGGGTTACCGTCGCGCGCGCCATGTCACACCTCCTGCGCCGCGCGGTGCACGGCCCGGCGAATGCGCTGGTACGTGCCGCACCGGCAAATGTTGGTCATCGCGGCATCAATGTCGGCGTCGCTGGGCCGCGGATTGGTCGCGAGCAGCGCCGCGGCGGCCATCACCTGCCCGGACTGGCAGAACCCGCATTGCGGCACCTCCTCCGCGATCCAGGCGCGCTGCACCGGGTGGTCGCCGGCGGGAGACAGTCCTTCGATGGTGGTGATGGTGCGGGTGCCGACCCCGGAAACCGGGGTCACGCAGGAACGGGTGGCTTCGCCGTCCAGCAACACGGTGCAGGCGCCGCACAGCGCCATCCCGCATCCGAACTTGGTGCCGGTGAGACCGAGGGTATCACGCAGCACCCAGAGCAGGGGCATGTCCGCGGGCACGTTGACCGTGTGCGAGCGGCCGTTGACGGAGAGGGTGATCATGGAGGGCCTCCGACGGGCTCGGTACGGTCCAAGCTAGGCTCGGGGCGGCGAGGGCGTCAACTGGAACAGCACGGCGTGACGGCATGCCGTCATGCCGTCAGCCCTTCTCCATCAGACGTCGTAATACAGGAAGAACTCATACGGATGCGGCCGGAGCTGCACCGCCTCCACTTCCTTGTTCCGCTTGTACCAGGTCCAGGTCCGGATCAAGTCTTCGCTGAACACGCCGCCTTCCAGCAGGAACGCGTGATCCTGCTCCAGCGCGTCCAAGACCTCGGCCAGCGATCCGGGCGTGTTCTTCACCAGGATCTTCTCGGCCGCGTCCAGCTCGTAGAGGTCTTTGTCAATGGGCGCCGGCGGCTCGATCCGGTTGCGGATGCCGTCCAGGCCGGCCATCAACAGCGCCGCGAACGTGAGGTACGGATTGGCCGAGGGATCCGGCGCCCGGAACTCGATCCGCTTCGCCTTGGCCGACTTCGAGTACACCGGGATGCGGCAGATGGCGCTCCGGTTGCGCTGCGAGTAGATGAGGTTGATGGGCGCCTCGTACCCCGGCACCAGCCGCCGATAGGAGTTGGTGGTGGGCGCGGCGAAGGCCAGCAGCGCCGGCGCGTGCTTGATCAGGCCGCCGATATAGTGGCGCGCCGTCTCCGAGATCATGCCGTACCCGTCCTTCGCGTAGAACAGGTTCTGATCGCCCTTCCACAGGCTCTGGTGCACGTGCATCCCGGAGCCGTTGTCGCCGAACAGCGGCTTGGGCATGAACGTGGCGGTGTAGCCGTGCTGGTCGCAGACGTTCTTGACGATGTACTTGAACATCATGGTCTGGTCCGCCATGCGCACCAGCGTGCCGAACCGCATGTCGATCTCGGTCTGGCCCGCGGTGCCGACTTCGTGGTGGTGGACCTCGACGTCAATGCCCGCGGCCTCGAGCGCCAGCACGATCTTGGACCGCAGGTCCTGCAGCTTGTCCACCGGCGGCACCGGGAAGTAGCCCTCTTTGTGACGGGGCCGGTGCCCCATGTTGGGCTGCCCGCCGTTAAGCCCCGAGTTCCAGATGCCCTCTTCCGAGTCGATGTGATAGTAGCCCTCATGCGCGTTCTGATCGAAGCGGACGGAGTTGAAGATGTAGAACTCCGCCTCGGGCCCCCAGTACGAGGTCGTCGCGATGCCGCTCTTCACCAGGTGCTGCTCCGCCTTGTGCGCCACGTAGCGCGGGTCGCGCGAGTAGCGGGCGCCCGTCACCGGGTCCACGATGTCGCACACCAGCGCCATGGTGGGCACCTTGAGGCACGGATCCACGAACGCCGAGCCGGCGTCCGGCAGCAACAGCATGTCGCTTTCGTTGATCGCCTGGAACCCGCGGATGCTGGATCCGTCGAAGCCCAGGCCGTCGCTGAATATGTCCGCCTTCAGCTCCTTGACGGGCAACGAGAAGTGCTGCCACTGACCGGGGAGGTCGCAGAACCGCACATCCAGCATCTGCACGCCCGCGTCAAGGGCCTTGCGAATGACGTCGTCCGGGGATACGGCCGGCTGGCCGGCCGACTTGAGGGCTGACGAGGGCATCGTCGCGGTCATCGGAGGGCTCCTCCCGTGGCTGATGGTCTCAAAGGTGACGGCCTCACAGGTGACAGGGCCGGTTCACCGTGGTGGTCTGGTGAATCGGCCCTGCAAATGGCGTGCACGCTTCGTCTGAGCACGGCGTAGCGTAATTCCAGGTGCCCATGGTGTCAAGCGATATGCGCTAGATATGCAGGATGGCCGCCGATCCAATGCCGAAGATATCCCGAAACGAAGCGGAACTGACATTGGCGATGCGCAGCATATGCAGGATATGCACGACACTGTTACGCAACAACGCTAGTTCCGCCGGCCGCCATGATCCGCTGCCGCTGGCCGGGCGAGATCATGTCTCGAACGATGACGTCCCGCACGATGCGCGCGACGAACGCATAGCCGCGCGGCTCGGCGGCGAGCCAGCGCTGCCACTCCAGCTCGTCCAAGGCGTGGTGCAGCACCTCGCCGGTGAGCCCCGCGCCCCGGCCGATCCGCTCGCCGGCCACGCGCTCGCCCAGCACGGCGGCCGCGCTCAGCGCCCGCTGCGCCGGCTCGCTCAGGCGGCGGAACCCCACGCGGATCGCGGCCACCACCGCGCCGGGCAGGTCTCCCGGCAGCGTCTGTGACAGGGTCCGGAACGGTTGCGGCCAGGCGCCGGCCACCGCGCCGAGGTCCAGCCCCACGGCGATGGCGTGGAGCAGCTCCACCGCGAGCAGGGGAAGGCCGGCAGAGTCGGCCTCCACGCGCCGCGCTACCCGATCCAGGTCGGGCTCGCCGTACGCGGGCAGGGCCCAGCGCGCCAGCTCCCGCACGGCCGCGGCGTCGAGGGGCCGGAGCGACACCGTCGCGCCCTGAACGTCGCGGCCAATGCGTGACCAGAGCGCATCCAGCTCGGGGCGGGCGGCGTGCGGCTGGGCCGTGAGCGCCAGCAAGACGGGCCGGCCGGCCAGGTCGCGCACCAGCGCACCCATCGCTTCCAGCGACTCGGCGTCGAGGTCGTCCGCGGCATCCGCCGCCACCACGACGGCGACCTCCTCCGTGACCACTCGGAGCACGTCGCTCAGCGCCCGCCCCAGCGGGAGCGGCGGGCTCCCTCGCACCCGGGCCGTGAACCGATCCGCCCACTCAGGGACCTCGGCGGCGAACGCCGCCAGGGCGCCCGGTTGGGCACCCGCGACCCCCGGCGCCTCGAGCAGGCCGCCACGCGCCAGGCCCAACAGGCCGCTGTTGGGTTGCCCCCGGTCGGCCGGGACCGCCGCGACCGTCGCGACCACCGCGCCCTCGAGCCGCGTGCGAGCCACCACTTCCTCCAGCAGGCGCGTCTTGCCCAGTCCGGGATCGGCCGCGATGACCGCGAGCCGCACGTCGCTTCCGGAGCGCACGGCCTCCCACAGGTCGAGCAGCTGTTGCAGCTCCGCCGCCCGGCCGATGAGCGGGGCCCGCCGCGAATCCGCGCCCGCCGGCGCGCGCGCCAGGTACTCGGGCACCCGCCACGTCCGCTCGCGCCGCACCCGTTCGGCGAGGGCCGAAAGCTCGGCGGAGGGTTCCGCCGCCGCGGTCTCGCGCATCCGGGTCACGAACGCCTCGTAGCACGACAGCGCTCCGGCCCGGTCACCGGCCAGGGTGAGCGCCCGCATCATCGTCCGCAGGGCCGGCTCCGACAGCGCATCCAGCTCCCGCGCCCGGATGCCGGCCTCCGTCGCTCCCGCCACGTCCCCGGCCTGGAGCCGCGCTTCGGCGTGCCGGACCAGCGCCTCCACCGACCGCTGCCGCCAGGCCAATCGCTCGGCGGCCAGCCAGTCTTCGAAGCCGGAGGCATCGGGGACGCTGAATCCCTCCAGAAACTCGCCGCCCACCAGGCTCGCGGCCGCGCCCCATTGGCCCTGCGCCAGGTGGTCCGCGAAGCGGTCCAGGTCCAGCGTCACCGCCTCGGGCGACAGGCGGACCTGATCGCCGGCGGTATCCACCGCCGCTTCACCCACGGACCGGCGCAGCACCCGGACGGCCTCGCGCAATGAATGCCGCGCGGCCTGCTCGTCCTTGTCGGCCCACAGGAGACCGATCAGGTGGTCACGGGCGCGAGCGTGCTTGGGCGAGCGCGCGAGATACACCAGCAACGCCAGGTTCTTCCGCCACAGCAGATCGGCGGGCGCGGGCTCGCCGTCCACCAGCACCGCCACGGGGCCAAGGGTACGGCAGGTGATCATCGGCCAGGCTGGCAGGAGAGTTGGGCGGCTCGTCGCCGCGCGGAGTCCGCGCGGGCGCGGAAGACGGGCTCTCCGCCGGCCCAGGCGTTCGCAACCCGGACGAACGCCAGGCACACCTCAAGATCGCGAACGCCGGCCGCGTCCAGCGAGGTCGCGAGCCGCCAGCGCGCGAGGGTTCGCAGCGACCAGTCCACTTCCGCGGCTTGGGGTGCCAGCGTGGGGAACCCATCCACTTCCCAATGCTCCGCCCAGCGAAGCGCCCGCCGCGCGGCTTCCGGGTCCCCCAGCTGGCCGAACCACTCCGCGCGGGCGAAGTGAAGGAGCGCCCGCAGGACCTGAGACGTAAAGTCCCGGGCCGGGTCAGCCACCAGCGAATCAGTCCCCGCCAGGGCGTCACGCCACTGTGCCGCGCGTGCCACCTCCAGCGCCCGGAGCAACCCGTCCAGCTCACCAGGCTGGGCCGTGGACCGGCCGGCCAGCAGCGCCAGCGTGGACGACGCACGTGGTGAGAGCGCGCCGGCGGGCAGGCCGTCGGGGTCGAGGTACGCCACCGTCCCCATGAACTCCGCCGCGAACTGGTCCAGCTCCCGCTCGGGGAACCTCGAGAGCAGTTCGTCCAGGCTGGCCCGTGCCGAATCCAGCCGCCCGAGCGCGGTGTAGCCAAACGCCTGCGCCAACAGTCCGCTGCGCTGGAGATCGGGCTGACCCTGTATCTCGGCGAAGCGGTGGCCCAGCCATACGGCACCCCGCGGCACGTCGAGCATCGGCATGTGACGGGCTCCGGCGGGCAGGTCGCGGAAGGTACGGACCTCCGGCCGCAACAGGGCTCTACCGGTCACGGCCTCCGCGTTCGGAGCCGGCGTGAAGCGCCAGGCGAACGCTGACTCCACCTGGGCCCGCAGCGCAAACTCATACGGATCGCGCGGGGGGCCCCCCATGGCCTGCGCCCATTGACTCAGCGCGCGCGCGGCCCAGGCCGAGTCGCCCTCAGCCGTTGCGGCGAACGCCAGGTGCTCCCACCCCGGGGCAAAATCGGGGCTCAACCCGGAAGCGTGGATGAACGATTCCAGCGCTTCGTGCCGCCACCGCCCGGTCAACGGCGCCCGGTGGAACTGCTCCTCGCCATAGAACCACCACGCAAAAAAGAAGTCCCGGTACAGCTCCGTTGCGCGTCGTAAGCTGTCGAGCCGCTGTGCCATCGGCAGCGCGCTGGCGCGCATGACGCTCTGGTATTGGGGCGGGAACTGGTCAATGTGGGCGACGAACCGCCGGAATCGGTCCTCGTCGTGCTTGACGACCCCCGTCCATTTCTCGACGAAATAGAGGCGCCACAAACACAGCGCGCACGAGGAGTCGGCCTGCTCGGCCACGAGATACGCGTCCTTGGCGTCTCCCCAACGCCCCTGGTTGAACAGGCGCTCGGCGCGGGCCCACGCGGCCACGCCCCATGGGGTGTGCGGCATAGCGCTGCGCGGCAGGTCGGCCAGGAGCGGCTCATCGGCGGTCCACAGCGCCACCATGGCGAAACGCGCCAGGGAGTCGGCCAGGGCCGTGGGCGCTTCGCCGGGCACACACACGTCGGTGAACGTCACGAAGCTCTTGGTTCGCGGCTGGAGCCGCGCCCCCGCGCACAGGGCGCCATCGGCCGCCCGCACTTCCCCGCGCAGTTCCACCGCCGCGCGGCGGGTCCGGTCCCGGGGCCCCACCACGACGTAATCCGGGCTGCCGCTCAGCTCGGCGGCGACCAGCAGCGCCAGCGAATCCCCCAGCGAAGGCCGCCCGGCCACCAGCGACTCGAACGCCCGCACCCGGACCCGGCGGGCCGATCCATCCGGAGGCGGCGGCCACACCAGCCACGCCGCGACCGTCGCCGCGAGGACCGAGGCGGCTGCCACCATCCGCCTCCGGGTCTGGCCTCGTTCGGCGCTGGCCCAGGCGCGCCGGAAACTCGCGGCGTCAGGCCACCGCCGCTCCGGGGACCACGCCAGACCGCGGCGGAGCACGTACCGCAGCGCGCGGGGAATGCCGGACCAATCCGCGGGACCGCCGGGCTCCGGGACCACCCACCGCCGCCCGGTGAGCGCCTCGTACAGCACCATGCCCACCGCATACAGGTCGGTGCGCGGCGTCACCGCCCCGCCCAGGCCCTGCTCCGGCGGGGTATAGCCGGGCGTCCCCACGAACCCCCCCGGTTCGGTGGGCGCCGTGGTGCCGACTTCGGCGGTCAGGGCCAGGCCGAAGTCGCCGAGCACCGCGCGCCGATCCACCAGGAACACGTTCGACGGCTTGACGTCGCGATGGATCAGCCCCGCGCGATGCACCGCGTCGAGACCATTCAGCAGCTCGCGCCCGATGCGCACGGCTTCCTCGCGCGACAGGGGACCGCGCGCGAAGCGGTCCTCCAGGGTCTCGCCCTCGCAATAGTCCATGACGTAGTAGGCGAAACCGCCGGCTTCGCCGGCGCGATGGACCGGCATGATGTTGGGGTGCTTGAGCTGCGCGAGGAGCTTGGCTTCGCGCAGGAACCGCTCGGTGGCGCGGGCGGTGGCCAGCTCGGGGCGGATGACCTTGATGGCGACGCGACGGTCCAGGGCCGGGTCGCGCGCCAGGAACACGACGCCCATCCCCCCACCACCAAGCTCGCGCTCCAGCTCGTAGTCCGGGGCCAGGGCAACGCGCAGCCGTTCCAGAACTGCTGCCATGCCGTCAAGCCCTAAGGTGAGGCCCGACTAGAGGTACGGTTTCCCGAGAGCGGGGTCAAGCCGCCACCCACGCTTGACGAAGCCTTGCGGTTTCGACGCCAGCGTCCGTCCAGGCCGAAGCGGAAGGTGCTCGATGCTGACCCTGGTGATGCTGCTGGCCGACACGTCCTTACGTGCTATCGCCGTCCCCGTGGCGCCCGCCGAGACGTTGTACGTGATGGAGGCGGGAAGCGGAGACGCGGTCGTCCTGGTGCCCGGCCTGTTCGGCTCGGCGTTTGCGTATCGCCAGGTGGCTCCGCTCCTGGTCGCCGCCGGTCGCCGCGCGATCGTCATCGAACCGCTCG
>DATECF010000337.1:0-6775 GCA_035287045.1 Gemmatimonadales bacterium
AGGAGACCTTCGCCACCGTGCACCGGCGCCTGCGGCGCTATCGCCCCCACGGCAAGCTCAGAGCCTGGATTCTCAAGATCGCCAACAACGCCGCCCTGAAAGCGCTCCGGAAGCGACGGCACGACCCCCTGGAGCAGTCCACCTCGGCCGAAACCGTGCCACTGGCGTCGGACAACTCCAGCGAGTACACACCCGCTCCCAGGAGGCGGGCGCGAGCGTTCGCGCCCGAGGTATTCCGCGCCGCTGAAGAACTGCCCGTCCGCTGCCGCGAGGTCTTCAAGCTCCGCGAATTCGAGGACAAGTCCTACGAGTACATCGCCCACTACCTGAACATGCGCTTGGGCACCGTGAGTTCTCACGTCACCCGGGCCCGGGCCCACATGCGGGCCAAGCTCGGCCCGAAATGGCAGGCCATGCAGTCAGACTCGACCCCCACCCCCCCCTAGCACCGGCACCGCGCGTTCGCCCCCCAATCGCGTAAGTGAAACAGGGGGGTCCGGCAACTCCTTCCTCCCCAAACGCTTACCGCCTCACTGCAGTTTTTTAGCCCACCTCGGATTGTATAAAGAGAACGCCACTGGAGTCTGTGTCATGGCCCTGCATGTCAACCGGAGTCTGCGCCTCCCTCGCGGAGAGTATTTCCCCGGCATCCAGCGGAAATCCGGCATCGCCATCCACCACACCGTGGGCGGCAGCGCCGAGGCCAGCGTGCGGATCTGGTGCCGGGATCGGAGTAACGGGGGCCGCCCCAACCTGGTGGGCACGGCCTACATCATTGGCCACGACGGCACCGTCTTCGAGATCTTCAGCCCCACCGCCTGGGCCTACCAGTTCGGTCTCCCCTGGCCCGCGGCCGCGCGCCTCGCCTTCGAGCGCCGCTTTATCGGGATCGAGATCGCCAGCGAAGGCGCCCTGATCGAGCAGGACGGCGAGCTGTACTGCTTCGACCGGATCTCCTCCCGCACCCGGAAACCCAAGGACCAGGCCTTCGACGCCGGCCACGCCTACCGGGGGTATCGCTGGTTCGATCGCTACGAGCCGGCCCAGATCAAGTCCCTGCACAACCTGGTGGATGAGCTGTGCACTCGGTTTGCGATCCCGCGCCAATACCCGGAGCAGCCGTTCGAGTACTACGGCGACCGGCTGGCCGGCTTCCAGGGGGTGATCGGCCACGCCATGGTCCGCTCCGACAAGACCGACCCGGCGCCCGATCCCTCGCTCTGGCAGGCGCTCGAGACCGCGGCCGGGCTCAAGCCCACGCCGGTCGCACCCCCGCCGCGCCACCGCGGCAAGCCGGCCCTGAGCAGCCTCGAGATCGAAGCGCTCTTCGCCCAAAACGCCGAGCGCGCCGATGAGATGCACGTCGCCGCCGGCAGTCTGGTCAAGGGACTGCTCATGGAGCTGGAGCGGCGCGGCATCTACGTCCGGCTTGCCACTCCCGGGCCCGGCTCACACGAGATCGGCTACGAGGTGATTCAGGGCGACCACCGGCACGTGCCCCCCATCGCGCGGGCCCTGGGCTTCAAGACCGTGACCGACCGCCTGCTGGAGGTGCACAGTGCCGCGTAAGGCGCTCCGCGTGATCGCCGTCCTGGCGATCGCCGCGTCATCCATCGCCGCATTGGTCACCGTGCTCGGCGGAAACCGGGAGGCGATCGCCCGGACCAGGTCCGAGGCCGCCCGGCTCGCGGAACAGCGCGACTCACTGGTGGAAGTGGTGCGGCGGCGGGAAGCAGAACAGGCGGCGCTCGCGATCCAGCGAGAAACCCTTGACGCCGACGCCGGCCGGCTCCGCGATTCCGTGATCGCGCTCGAGCGTCGCCGTGCCGCCGCCCAGCTCACCGTGCGCCGGCTCAGGACCACAGGGGCCCTCCTGGACCGGCTCCGCTCCACCTTCCCCGAGCTGGGCGACTCCGCCCTCCGGCTCACCGCTCTACCGCTCACCGACACCGACACGCTGGGCCTGGAGTACCTGATGGTGCCCGCCTGGTTCGCCGAGACCTTCGTGATCGATCACGCGAACGCGGAGTCGTGGCGGGCGCAGAAGGACCAGTTGCTGGCGGTGGACTCTCTGCGGCTCACCGTGATCGCGCTCCAGGACTCGATCACCGGCCTGGTCGCGGCCAACGCGGGCGCCTACCAGAAGGGCTACCAGGCCGCGTACACGGCGCATCAGGACCTGTCGAACCGGCATATCGCGGAGTTGAGAAAGCCGCGGATCAGGCTGGGATCGGCCCTTGGCATCCTCGGCGCCGCCAGCGTTGGGCTCCTGGTTGGGAGGGTCCTGCCGTGAACCCGTGGGTGAGAGCCACCTGCCTAAACGCATGCCGTGAACGGAGTTACGGCCGCCGACGGCTAATTTCGAACCGTCGCGGCGTCATTACCGACAGCCGTTTCCTAATTACCGACAGCCACCTCCTAATTGCCGACAGGCGCTTCGAAGTTTCGACGTGCCGCTCCGAAATGTCCGGCGGGTGGTTGGAAACTTCCGACCGGCGCCCGGGAATTTGGATCCGCCACTCCGGAATTCCGATGGGGACCCCGGAATTTCCAGCGGTCGGTCCCAAGTTTGGATCGGTCGCTCCCAAGTTTCGTTTTGCTGTCGCCCAACTCCGGAGGGCCGGTTCGACATTCCGAGGCCCCGCCTCGGAATGTCGGAGCGGCCATTCCCGATTTCGATCTGGCCCATCGAAATCACGATGTCCGCGTCGCGACCAGGATCCCCCGGTCCGCGGCATCACCCACAACCATCACAGAGGGAGGGTGTCCCACCATGGCTCGCTTTCCAGAAACCGAATCCGAAATCGCCGCCCTGGCTGTCTTGCTGGTGCAGGGGCTCAGGGAGGCCGCCGCGGATTTTCCCGCGCCGCCGGTGTCCGCTGACGAGTTGGAGGCCAAGCTCGGCGCCTACAACAGCGCTGGGGGCCGGGCGGTGGCGGCCGAAACCGCGGCGCGCGAGCAGCACGCCGCCAAGGACGAGGCGCTCAAAGACCTGGCGAAGAGCATCAGGGTGGACTTGGAATACGCCGAGTTCGCCGCCGGGGATCGGCCCGAGAAGCTCAACCAGCTCGGCTGGGGTCCGCGCCGCGACCGAACACCCCTCCGGCCGCCCGGCGAGGTCCGGGATATGAAGATCGCGGCCGAAGGAGACACCTGGGTCATCCTCAACTGGAAGCCGCCGGTCGATGGCGGAGCGGTTGGGGTCTATCAGGTCCAGCGCAAGCAAGAAGCCGGCGCCTGGGAGGACGCCGCGATCTCGACCTCCACGGAGCAGCTGATGAGCAACCAGCCGCGCGGGGTCGAGCTCAGCTTCCGGGTGTTCGCCGTGAACAAGGCGGGCACCGGGCAGCCCGGCGCCACGGTGACGATGGTGCTGTAGCAGGAGGGCAGTGACCGCGCGCGTGGTCAGGCGACAGCCCCGGGTTCGATTCCCGGCGCGCGGCATCGAAAGGAGACCGCACACCATGGATGACGACAGGAACCACCACGCCGAATTCCTGGATTACGATGACGAGATCGTGGACCAGGCCATGCGGCTGGGGATGTGGCTCCGGGAAACCGAGGCAGAGGACTGGCACCCGATCGTGTCCGCCGCGGAGATCCGCGCCGCGGTGGCCCAGGTCCAGGAAGCCGGTGCGGCCTGCTTTCACCTCGATCGGAAGCTGCGTGCCGCGTACCAGGCGAAGAAGCGGGGCATCCTCCGGGTGCGGGATCTCCTCCGAGGCCGCCTCTGGTGCGCCGAGTTGAACGTACGGGGCCGGCCGGAGCGGTTCACCGGGTTCGGCTGGGGAGGCCGGCCCGGCGCCACCGACCGCGAGCCGCCGGGCGCGGTCCGCGACGTCGCCGTGCGGTGGCGGAGCGACTGCGCGGCGGTGCTGGAATGGCGCCCGCCGAGGGACGGCGGGCCGGCGACGGAATACTGGGTCCAGCGGAAGTGGCCCGGTGGTGCGTGGGAAGACTGCGCCCGGGCCGTGGATAACGATTGCTTCCTGCCCTACCTGACGCCCGGGTATGAGCCTCGGCTCCGCGTGTACGCCGTGAACCGGTCGGGAGCCGGACCGGCGAGCGACCCGGTGACGGTGTAACCCCATGGACGCGTTCGAGCCGCTGATCAATCTCCTGGTGCTGCTGGGCACGCTCAGCATCGCGGCCGAGCGCCTGGCCAACCTGACCAAGCTGGCGCACCCCGACCTCGCGCGCCGGCGGGGCTCGCAACGCGAGGAAAAGGACCGCGAGCGGCGCATCGGCAACCGCGTGATCCTGGTGTCGGTGCTGCTGGCCACCGCCATCAAAGCCGACTTCTTCGCCATCATGGCCCACCTCGACGCCCCCTGGCAGACACTCGGCTGGAGCCGGGGCGCGGCACCGGGATCGTTCGCCGCGCTCCTGGGCACCCTCGCGGGCACCATCCTCACGGGCCTCTCCCTGGGCTTCGGCTCCAAGTTCTGGCACGACGCGCTCGACATCCTCTACGGCGCGCGGCGCAACCTCCGGCGCCTCGGCGGGCGAGCACAGCGAAGCGCGGGTGGCGCGTGAGGGTCTGCGCCTGGGTCGCGCTCCTGGCTCGGGTCTTCCGCTACGACCGGGAGTTTGGCATCTCTAGCCGGCTGGTCCGGGCGGTCTCCGACCACTATCCGGTGTTTGCCGAGTATCGCATCACCGGGCCCGACGATGACGGGCCCAGGAGGAAGTGACATGAGCCCCATTCAGCGGCCGGACGACCCGTCGCCCCGGCCCGTCCCCGTCCCGGTGCCTGCCGCGGCCCCCATCCCGGAGCCGGAAGGCCCCGTGGCGCCGTTCACCAAGGCCATGTTCCAGCTCCAGGATGCGCTGGGCGGGCGCTACGCCGTGAAGGCGGAGCTCGGGAAGGGCGGCATGGGCGTGGTGTACCTGGCCCGGGAGGTGGCGCTCAACCGCCTGGTGGCGATCAAGATCCTGCCGCCGGCCAAGGCGACGGAGCAGCGTCGCGAGCGGTTCGTGCGGGAGGCGCGGCTCGCGGCGCAGCTCACCCACCAGCACATCGTGCGGATCTACGGGGTGGAGGAGGCCGGCCCGTTCGTCTGTTACGTCATGGAGTACATCAAGGGCGAGACGGTGGCGCAGCGGATCGAACGGGGGGGCAAGCTCCCGGTGGGGGAGGCGACCCGGATACTGCACGAGGTGGCGGACGCGGTGCGGTGCGCGCATGAGCACGGGATCATCCACCGGGACCTGAAGCCGCAGAACATCCTGCTGGATGACCAGGGCCGGGCGCACGTGGTGGATTTCGGGATCGCGCGCGCGCTGGACGAGATCCCGTCGCCGGGCGCGGGCCACACCTTCGGCAGCTACAAGTACATGAGTCCCGAGCAGGCGGCGGCCAAGCCGACCGATCACCGGAGCGACATCTACTCGCTGGGCGCGCTGGGTTACGCCATGGCGATGGGGGTCCCGCCGTTCCTGGGAACCATGGAGGAGGTGCTGGAGCAGCACATCACCACGCCGGCGCCGGTGTTGACCGCGTTCAACCAGTACCATGACCAGACGCTGATGCGGGCGGTGGCGCGCTGCCTCGCCAAGCGGCCGGACGATCGCTATCAGAGCGCGGCGGAGCTGGACCACGACCTGGTACGCGCGCCCGAGCTGACAGGAAGGGTTCCCGACGCGCTGGGCTACTTCGTCGAGCGCCTGAAGCGGATTACCAGCGGCGCCGGGGTGCCGGCGGCGCTCGCCGTGGCCGTCTTCCTCAGTGGCCTGGCGGGCGCGCTCCTGAGGAGCCGGTGGGGCGATGCCGTCTGGGAGCTTGTGGGGCTGGGGCTGGCCGCGGCGTCCCCGGTGCTCCTGGCGCTGCCGGCGCTGTGGAAGGTGGTTCGGGCAGGTGTGGGCCAGCTGGAGATCATCGATGCGATCACAGTGGATATGGCGGACCAGGCGAGCAAGGCGGGCGGAGGGGACGCCGGCGGGACCCTTCGCAAGGTGCTCGAGACCGGATCGAAGGTGTTGAAGGTGATCACGATGGTCACCTGGACCGTGGCAATCCTGGGTCTGGTGGTGATGTTCTTCTGGTCCGATCTGCCAGAGTTCCCGGCCCTGGTCGCCGTGTCCGGGGGCGGGACGATCGGGCTGGCCGCCGCGCTGCTCCGGATGCCGGTGGAATGGTTCCTGGCCCGGCCGCAGAACGCGCGGTGGTTGCAGTTCTGGGGGACAGCCCCGGCCGGGTGGCTGGTGGAGCTGATGGGCATCGCGGCCCGGCCCCGGAAGCCGGCTTTTCAGCGGCAGCCGGCCGCGCTGCCCGCCGCCGCCGGGTCCCCGCGCCTCAGGGACGTCCTGCAACGGAGCGACACCTGCATCCGCCGGGGGGAGCGTACCCTGGAGGATCTGACCGCTCGCGGGCGGGCAGGGAAGTCGGCGACGGCGGACCAGTCGGCGGTGCAGGGGGCCCTGGCCGCCAGGCTGGCGGAGCTGCGGGGGCGGCGGGAGCGGCTCCGGTCGGGGGATGCGGCGAGCGATCCCGGGAGCGTGACGCGGGACATCGAGGCGGCGCTGGAGTTGTGCACGGTGATAGACGCGTTGATTGAGGGGTTGGAGTTGGGGGGGTAGTCGAGCGTCTATGTGGAGGAATGCCTGGATGCCAGGCCGGTCTCAGTAGAGGTCTCAGGCGGCCACATGGTGGGACGTAGACGAGTTCAGGTTCGCAGAACACGACCGCTCTTGTTACCTGACCCGCTTATTCGGCCGGAGCCCCATGAGTACTCGCGCACCCTCACTCATTGTGTTGACGGCCCTCGCGGCCTGT
>DATECF010000338.1:0-6213 GCA_035287045.1 Gemmatimonadales bacterium
CCCACCGAGACCCCCGGCCCCGTGCCCCCGACCGAGCGCCCCCGCCTGGCGGCGATCGACATCGGCACCAACTCCATCCGGCTGATCGTGGCCGAAGTGGAGCCGGACGGGACCTATCGGGTGCTGGACGAAGAGCAGGAAATGTCCCGGCTGGGCCGTGGCCTGTATCGCACCGGCCGACTGGGGCACGTTCCCATGGAGCGCGCGCTCGAAGCCCTGGGCAAAATGAAGGCCATCGCGGACGGATTCGCCGTTCGGGACCTCCGGGCCATCGCCACCAGCGCGGTGCGCGAAGCGACCAACGGCCGGCTGTTCTGCCGCGAAGCCTGGCGGCGACATCGCCTCCGGGTGGAGGTCATCTCGGCGGAAGAGGAAGCCCAACTCGCCTTCCAGAGCGTCCAGCGCCACTTCGGTCTGGAGGGTCAGTCCACCGCGGTGGTGGACATTGGGGGCGGCAGTGCCGAAGTGATTCTGGCACTGGGCGGCGTGGTGGAGCGTATCCACTCCCTGCCGCTGGGAGCGGTCCGCCTCACCGAGCGGTGGGTCCGGTCCGACCCCCTGAAGGCGCGGCATTGGAAGGCGCTCAGGCGCGCGATTGACGACACCATCAAGTCCGTCGTGGGGAAGAAACCGCCCTTCACCGCCGAGGTGATGATCGGCAGCGGCGGTACCTTCTCCAACCTGGCGCAGATGGCCCGTTCGGCGCGCGAGGGAGAGCCGGGCCCCATCCAGGGCTACGTCCTGACGCGGGGCGACGTGATCCGGCTGCTGGATCGGTTGCGGGAAACCCCGCTCGGGGCGCGCCGCCAGATTCCGGGGGTCAACCCCAAGCGGGCCGACATCCTGGTGGCCGGGGCCGCGGCGGTGGTGCGACTCGCCAAGTGGCTTGGCACCCAGCGGGTGGTCGTCAATGAGGGAGGGCTCCGCGACGGGGTGCTGCTGTCCATGATGCAGGAGCACGCCGGCGCCGCGGCCAAGGCGGCGGGCGAGACCCTGGACCGCATGGAGCGGGTGCGCGTGTTCGCGCGGCGCTGCCGCTCGAACGAGCGGCACTGCGCCCATGTGGCGGAGCTGGCCCTGTCGTTGTTCGATCAACTCCAGGATCTCTACCGGCTCCCGGCCGAGGCCCGGGACCTGCTCTGGGCCGCCACGCTGCTCCACGACATCGGGTACCTCATCAATCACGCGAAGCACCACAAGCACGCGTACCACCTGATCATGCACGGCGAGCTGGCGGGCTTCGCCGGGCGGGAGGTGGAGTTGATCGCCAATGTGGCGCGATACCACCGGCGCGCGCTCCCCAAGCGGTCCCACGAGAACCTCGCCCGGCTGGACCGGGACGATCAGCGGCTGGTGCGGCAGCTGGCCGGGATGCTCCGGGTGGCCGACGGGCTGGACCGCACCCACACGGCGGCGGTGTCGGGGATCAGGTGTCAGGTCTCGGGGCGGCGGGCGCGGGTGGAGGTGCTGGCGACTCGCTCGCCACGCGTGGAGTTGTGGGACGCGGAGCGGAAGGCCGGGTTGTTCGAGAAGGCCTTTGGGGTGTCTCTCCGGCTCGAGTGGACCAAGCCCGGACGCGGCGTGGCCGCCGCGCCCGCCGCGCCGCCGGATCGTTCGATGCCGGCGCGGGCCCCGACGCCGTTGTCGGTGGTGGCGGGAGGGAAGGGATGAAGCAGCGGCACGTGGCCCAGTACCCGCCGGATCATTACCTGAATCGGGAGCTGAGCTGGCTGGAATTCAATGCCCGGGTGCTGGAAGAGGCGCATGACCCGGCGACGCCCCTGCTCGAGCGGTTGAAGTTCCTCGCCATCTTCTCGTCCAACCTGGACGAGTTCTTCGAGATCCGGGTGGCGGGGCTGCAGCAGCAGCTCTACGTGGGACTGGAGCCGCAGGACTACGGCACGGACGGGCTGGATGCGCACGCGCAGCTGGCGCGGATCACCGAGCGGGCGCATCAACTGGTGGCCGAGCAATACCGCATTCTGGTGGAGGAGGTCTTCCCGGGCCTGGCGGCGCAGGGCATCGAGCGGGTGACCTTTGACACGCTCGACGAATCCGAGCGCGCGCACGTCAACCAGGTGTTCGAGACCAGCGTGTATCCGGTGTTGACGCCGCTGGCGGTGGATCCGGGTCATCCGTTCCCCCACGTGCATAACAAGAGCCTCAACATCGCGCTGCTGATCGAGGGCCCGCATCGCGACCGGACCCAGCGCCTGTTCGCGGTGGTGCAGGTGCCCTCCGTGCTGCCGCGGGCGATGCTGCTGCCCGGCGGCGGTGAGCGGCTGCGGTACCTGCTGCTGGAGGATTTGGTCGCCGCCCGGCTGGGCGAGCTGTTCGGAGGCTTCCAGGTCCTGGGCCATACGGTCTTCCGCGTCACCCGCAACTCCGACCTGGTCATCAACGAAGACGAGGCCGAAGACTTGCTGGAGACCATCGAGGAGACCCTGCGTCAGCGAATTCGCGGCGAAGGCGTGCGGCTGGAGATTTCGGCGGATGCGGAAGAGCAGTTCGTCCAGATGCTCACCGACGCGCTGGACCTCGAGCCGCCCGACGTGTACCGCATCCCCGGACCGGTGGATCTCACCGCGCTCATGGCGCTGCACCGGCGAGAGGGGTTCCGGGCGTTGCGCGACGAGCCCCTGATGCCGCGAGTCCCGGCCCCGTTCGCCGGCGCCGACGACATCTTCGCCGTGATCCGGGCGCAGGACGTGCTGGTGCACCACCCCTACGAATCGTTCGGGTGCGTCGTGGACTTCATCGAGCGCGCGGCCGACGATCCCCAGGTCCTCGCCATCAAGCAGACCTTGTACCGGACCAGCGGCTTGAGCCCCATCATCACGGCCCTGGGTCGCGCGGCGCAAAACGGCAAGCAGGTCACGGCGCTGGTGGAGCTCCGCGCGCGGCACGAAGAAGAGGCCAACATTACCTGGGCCCGCTCCCTGGAGCAGGCCGGCGTGCACGTGGTGTACGGGGTGCTGGGGCTCAAGACCCACTGCAAGGCTTCCCTGGTGGTCCGTCGCGAAGGCGAAGGCCTTCGGCGCTATGCCCACCTCGCCACCGGCAACTACAACGCCACCACGGCGCGGATTTACACTGATCTGGGACTGTTCACCGCCCGCCCCGAGTACGGGGAGGACGTGAGCGAGCTCTTCAACCTGCTCACCGGCTATTCCCGGGGGTATCGCTGGAAGCGGCTGCTAGTCGCACCCGCCGAGCTGCGGGAGCGGGTACTGGACCTGATTGACCGAGAGCGGCGACATGCGGAAGCGGGTCGCCTGGGCCGCATCGCGGTGAAGATGAACGCCCTGGTGGAGCCGTCCGTGATCGACGCGTTGTACCGCGCGTCGCAGGCCGGCGTCAAGATCGACCTCGTGATCCGCGGCATCTGCTGCCTGCGCCCCGGCATCGCGGGCGTCTCCGAGCAGATCCGTGTCACCAGCATCGTGGATAAGTTCCTGGAGCACTCGCGGATCTTCTACTTCGAGAACGGCGGCGAGCCCGAGGTGTTCCTGGGGAGCGCGGATTGGATGCCGCGCAATTTCTTCCGGCGCATCGAGGTGATGTTCCCCCTGGAGGACGACCGCCTGAAGCTCCGCGTGGTGGACGAGATCCTGCCCGTGATCCTTTCGGATAACGTGAAGGCGCGGGTGCTCGCGGCGGACGGCCGGTACCAGCGCATGGTCGTGCCGGAAGGCACTCCGGCCGTGCGGTCGCAGCTGGTGTTGCAGGAGGTGGCCCGCGAGGCCGCGCGGGAGCGACGAACGCCCGAAAGCCCCCAGGCCCCGGCCGACGGGTCGGCCCGGGTCGAACCCCCAACCGGAGGGCCCGTCTTGCAGCGCGCCTGACGGGCGTCATCATGGACCTGCTCGTCATCCGGCACGGCATCGCGGAGGACCGCGAGGCCTTCGCCGCCAGCGGCACGGACGACGGCCTGCGGCCGCTCACCGATGATGGCCGTCGAAAGATGCGCCGCGTGGCACGCGCGCTGACGACGCTGGTGCCCTCCCTCGACGTGCTGGCCTCGAGCCCGCTGGCCCGCGCGCGGCAAACGGCGGACCTCGTGGCCAAGGCGTACAGCGGCCTGCCCATCACCGAAATCACCCAGCTCCAGCCCGATCAGCCCCCCGACGCGTTCGCCGAGTGGGCGCGGGGGCAGTCCAAGAAGGGCTGCGTCGCCGCCGTGGGACACGAGCCCTTGCTGGGTCGGATCGTGAGCCTGATGCTGGCGGGGCGAAAACAGTCGTTCGTCGAGCTCAAGAAGGGGGGCGCCACCCTGGTGGCGTTTGCAGATCGGGTCGAGCCCGGGGCCGGAGTCCTCCGCTGGGTGCTCACACCGGGGCAGTTGCGGGACCTGCGGGGTTGAGATGGCCCGCCTGCCGCCGGACCTCCTGAATCTCCCGGCCGAGCGCGGTGCCCGGCTGGTGGCCCGGGAGCTGCTGCGTCGGGCCCGATCGCTCAGCAAGCGCCTTGGCACCAGTGAGGTTCCCGAGGCCCTGCACGACTTCCGCGTGGCCCTGCGCCGCGTTCGGTCCTGGATGCGGGCCTACCGTCCCTATCTGGGCAAGGCCGTTCCGAAGCGGGGCCGCAAGGCGCTCCGGCAGCTGGCGGAAGCCACCAACGCGGGACGGGATGCCGAAGTCCACCTGGCGTGGGTCCAGCAGGCGAGTCAGGGTCTGGGCCCCGAGCAGCTGGGGGGCGCCGCGTGGCTCACGGGCCGGTTGGAAGAGCGGCGGGACCAGGCGTACCGCGGGGCGGTTCGCAAGACGGGCACGCTGTTCGATCGAGTGGAGCCGGCGCTGCGCTCGCGGCTCCGGCGGCCCGCGGGCCCGGCGGTAGACCGATTTGGGCCGGTGACCGCCACCCTGCTGCAGGCGCACGCCGTCGCGGTGCAGCAGCGCCTCGACCAGATTCACGGCCCGGCGGACGATCCCGCGATTCACGCCGCCCGCATTCGCGCTAAACGCCTGCGGTATCTGCTGGAGCCGCTGGAGTCCTATCGGGAAGAGGTCGCCGGGTTGATTCGGCGGCTGCGCGGGCTGCAGGACCTGTTGGGGGAGCTGCACGACCTCCACGTCCTGACGGTCGAGCTGGCCAACCCCAGGGCTCCGGCCGCGGCGCGCGCCGGTCTGGCCGCCCTGGAGGAGCGCGCCACCGCCCGTGAGGCCGACCTGTTCGCCACCCTCCGCCAGGAGTGGCAGGAGACGGACACGGGAGCGTGCTTCACCGGCGTTCGGCGCCTCGCCCACAGCCTACTCGCGGACGCGCCGGCGCGGGAGATCGAGCACAAGTACCTCCTCACCGCGGTGCCGCTCGAGCTGTTGGAAGCGCCCGGCGACGAGATTCACCAGGGCTGGCTCCCGGGCACGGTGCTCCAGGAGCGGCTGCGCGTGGTGTGCGGGTCGGACGGCGAGCGCTACTACCGGTGCGTCAAGGCGGGTACCGGTCTCGAGCGGCTGGAGCTGGAGGAAGAAACCACCAGAGAGCTATTCGAGACGCTGTGGCCCCTGACCGAGGGCAAACGGGTGGTGAAGCGCCGCTACCACCGGGCGGAGGGTGAGGTCACCTGGGAAGTGGATCAGTTCCGGGACCGGGACCTGGTGCTGGCGGAAGTCGAGGTGCCGGCGGCCCGGCGCCGAGTCCAGATTCCCGCGTGGCTCAAGCCGGTGCTGGTGCGGGAGGTGACCGGGGAGGCGGAGTATGTGAATGTGAACCTGGCGCGCTGACGTGCGCGCGCCGTTCAGCGCGCCGCGAGCTCCGGCGCCGCCCGCAGCAGCTGTTCCTGCACGCCCGGCCCCATCGCCCCCGCTGAACGCTCGTAGGTCCCGTCCGAGAGCAGCCGCCACGCGGTGGGATCGTTCAGCTCGGTCTCCAGGGCGCGGTCCAGCCGGGCCTTGAGCACCGGGTCCAGCACCGGGGTGACCACCTCCACCCGGCGCCGGAGATTGCGCGACCGCCAGTCCGCTGAACCGATGAAGTACTCGGCATCTCCTCCGTTTCCGAAGCAATACACTCGCCCGTGCTCCAGGAAGCGGCCCAGCACGCTGATCACGCGGATGTTGTCGGACAACCCGCGCACGCCCGGCCGCAGCGCGCAGATGCCCCGCACGCTCAATTCGATCCGCACGCCGTCCTGCGACGCCTGGTACAGCGCCTCGATGACTTCAGTGTCCGCGAGTCCGTTGAGTTTCACGCGGATGTGCCCCCCGCGGCCGG
>DATECF010000339.1:0-11173 GCA_035287045.1 Gemmatimonadales bacterium
GGGCGTGCCAGGAGTAGTTTCTGTCCGTCCCTCCTTCTGTGAGTACGACCGTGTGCCGGAACATCCGCCCATTGTTCAACTTCGCGCCCCCGGCGACGCCGGACGAGCTGCGCGACGCCTCGCTGCAGTTCGTCCGGAAAGTGAGCGGCTTCCACCACCCGTCCAAGGCCAATCAAGCCGCCTTCGAACAGGCCGTCGTCGAGGTGACCGGCGTGATCCAGCGGCTTCTCGACGGGCTGGTGACCAACGCGGAGCCACGGGATCGCGAGGTCGAGCGTGCTCGCGCGAAGGCGCGGGCGGTGAAGCGATTCGCGCGGGCGCCCTGATGCGCCGTGCAACGCTCCGGGCCCTCGTGGGCATCTAACCTCAGAACCCCACCGGAGCCCCTATGCAGGATGTCCGCGACGCTCTCCGCGCCCTGCGTGCCACGCCGCTGGTTTCCGCCGTCGCGGTCCTCTCCCTGGCACTCGGCATTGGCGCGAACACCGCCATCTTCTCCATCGTTAACAGCCTGCTGCTGCGCGCGCTGCCGGTCCACGAGCCGGAGCGCCTGGTGATGGTGTCGTCCGGGGACGATGCCTCATGGTCGTGGACCAATCCCATCTGGGAGCAGATCCGTGACCGCCCGGAGCTGTTCGAGGGCGCCCTCGCTTGGGGAACCACGCGGTTCGATCTGTCGCAGGGCGGCCAGACTGACCTGGTAAACGGGGTCTGGGCCAGCGGGAGCTTTTTCCGAGTTCTGGGAGTGCCCGCCATCCTGGGCCGGACCTTCACCGAAGCGGACGACGTGCGGAGCGGCGGGCCGGACGGTCCGGTCGCGGTGATCAGCTACGGGTTCTGGCAACGGCGTTTTGGCGGCGCAACAAACGTGATCGGCCGCGCGGTCACGCTGAACCGAGCGGCGTACACTATTGTGGGCGTCACGTGGCCCGAGTTCTTCGGGACCGATGTGGGGCGCAGCTTCGACGTGGCCGTGCCCATCGGGACCGAGGCCGTGATGCGGGGGCCGGAGCATCGTCTGGACCGGCGGTCGTACTGGTGGCTCTCGGTCATGGCACGGCTCAGTCCGGGGCAATCGGTGGACGCCGCGACGACGGCGATTCGGAGCGCCCAGGCGGGGATCCGCGAGGCGACGCTGCCGCAGGACTGGAGGGATACCGGCGGCTATCTCCGCGATGCATTCAGCCTGGTGCCGGCCGCCACGGGCGACTCGTTCCTCCGCTCTCGATATCAGCGGCCCCTGCTCACGCTCATGGTCGTCGTCGCGCTGGTGTTGCTGATCGCGTGCGCCAACATCGCTAACTTACTGATGGCGCGCGCCACCGCCCGCCGCCATGAACTCAGTGTGCGCCAGGCACTCGGGGCCTCTCGCTGGCGGCTCGGCCGCCAGCTCCTGGCCGAGAGCCTGCTCCTCGCCGGCTTCGGCGCCGTGCTGGGTTTGGCCTTCGCCGTCTGGGGTGGCAGCTTGCTGGTACGCCAGCTCTCCCCGAGCACCAACGCCGTGTTCCTCGATCTATCGCTCGATTGGCGCGTCCTGGGGTTCACCGCGGCCGCGGCCGTCGGCACCGCTCTGGTGTTCGGCACAGCGCCCGCTCTGGGCGCCACCCGCGTCGCCCCGATCGACGCCTTGAAGGAGCAGGGTCGGGGCGCGGGAGGCGGGCGAATGGGCCTGAGCGGCTCGCTCGTGGTGGCTCAGGTGGCGCTCTCGCTGGTGCTCATCTTCGCGGCGGGCCTCTTCGTCCGCACCTTGTCCAAGCTTACCACGCTCGACACCGGGTTCAACGCCAGCCCAGTGTTGCTCGTGACGGTGAACGCCCAGAGCAGTGGGGTTGAGCCCGCCGAGCGGGCTGCGCTGTTCGAGCGCGCGCGGCAAGCCGTGGCAGCGCTTCCGGGCGTGGCGAGCGCCGCTTTGTCGGCGGTGACCCCGGTCAGCGGGAGCCGGTGGCAGTACTCAGCGACGGTGGTGGGCGAAGGGCCACCGCCCGACGATCAGCGCGGCATCTACGTGAACCCGCTGAGCCCCGACTGGTTCACGACCTACGGGACGCTGCTGCTCGCCGGCCGTGACTTCGATGATCGGGACGCCCTCGGCGCACCCGGCGTCGCGATTGTCAATCAGGCGTTCGCGCGCCGGTTCCTCACGGGTGCAAACCCGATCGGCCGGATGGTCCAGGAGATGCGCGGGACGAGGGAGAGCCCCCCACCGATCGAGATCGTGGGCCTGGCGGCCGATGCGGTGTACAGTTCGCTCCGCGAGCCGGTTCCGCCCACGCTGTACCTGCCGTTGGCGCAGCAGCCCGGGCAGGCGTCCACCACCACCCTCAGCATCCGGTCCGGGCTGCGCGGGTCGCCAGCTTCGCTGACACGGAGCGTGGCGGACGCCATCGGCCAGGTAGATCGAGATCTCACGCTCACCTTCCGCCCCCTGGCCGATCAGGTCAATGCGGCCCTTACCCAGGAACGGCTGTTGGCGATGCTATCCGGCTTCTTTGGGGGCCTGGCATTGCTCCTCGCCGGCCTGGGACTCTATGGAGTCACGGCGTATGCCGTGCACCGGCGGCGCGGGGAGCTGGGCATCCGGATGGCGCTCGGTGCACCGCCCCAAGACGTGGTCCGGCTGGTGCTGCGGCGGGTTGGGCTCCTGGTGGGAGCCGGCGTGGTGCTGGGCGCGCTGGCGAGCTGGTGGAGCGCCCCGCTGGTGCAGGCGCTGCTCTACGGCGTGGATCCGCGCGATCCCTGGCTGTTCGTGCTGGCTGCCCTGGTGCTCGCGGCGTGCGGCGCCCTGGCCGGTTGGGGGCCGGCTCGGCGCGCCGCGCGCATCGATCCGGTGGAGACGCTCCGGGAAGGCTAGCGGGTCACACGCACCCTCACCGACGTGGTCTGCCAGGATCGCTCATCGGAAGGTCGGTTGCTGGCGGCGAGGATCAACTCCTCCCCCCCTTCGCGCAGCGCCGTCACCTTGAGCTTGGCCTCCGGGGCATCACCGGTCGTCACCACCGACGTAGGCGCCACGTCCACCGCGGCGGGGAACGAGATGAGCTGAATAGTCCCGGCGATAGACCGGGCGTTGCGCCGCAACAGGAACCGTGGTTTGTACTTCAGCGCCACCGTCAGCTCCTGCGACGCCCCCACCGCGAGTTGCATTTGCGTGGGCGCCACGGTGATCCAGGCCTCCGTGCCCCGGTTGAACCACGCATAGCCCGCCACGACCACCAGGACCGCCAAGGCTGCGAGCTTGGCGGGCTGGTGGCGCAAGCGATTGAGCCGCTCCGCGAGCGTGGGTGGCTTCGGCTTTGGAGGCTTGCCGAACGCGGTTCCGCCTTTGGTCATCGTCGCTCCGGTTCCAGGATGTCGCGAATCTGGTCGCGCGCATCCTCAAGGTGGGCCCGGGTCATGCGGTCGGCGGCCCGGGCAAGGGCTCGCTGAATCGAGGCCTCGAGCGCCCGCAGCTCGCTGCGGAAGGCGGCCTTGATGTCGCTGGTGGCGCGCGCCGGCCCGAACTGCTGCGCCAACTGCGCCGGGATGCCGGCGGGCGTCGCCTGCGCCGGCGGCCTGATCTTGACGCGCACCGCCGCCAGATAGCTGCGCTGCAGTTCGCGCCGGAAGGGATCGATCGCGACCCGCGATCCGGCGAGCTCGCTCCAGATGCCGTTGCGGACGTCCGCCAGCATTTCCACCAATCCGTAGGCATCGCCATTCTGGTGGTCCAGCGCCTCGAACTCGACCAGACGCTCCAGGCGGCGATCGTTGAAGAGCGTGCTGAGCACGCCGTTTTGCGCGGCATTGATCCGGCGAAGCGCCCCTTCCACTTCGATCCTCCGGAGAATGTCGTTCACCAGGAAGAAGGTGGGCGTGGCGAAGGCGTTCTCGTTCAGGAACCGGACGGCGTCCTGCTGGCGGGCGCGGGGCCAGGGTCGGTACCTCGCGCCGTCCTGCCCGGCGTACTTCTCCTGCGCCTCCGCGCCGCCCACCATGATGGCTACGTGGCGCAGCTCGGTGGCCCACTGGTTGATCAGGCGCCCGTACATGAGGCTCAGGTCGTCGTAGTCCTCGCCCGGGTGCACCGTGGCTGGAACCACCAGCGGCACGATCTGCTTGATGCTCCGGATGCCCCAGCCGGTGGCCTTCACCGGGTCCCCGTCGCCAACCGCCTCACTGTGGTCCCCGGGGTCGGCGCCTCGCGAGTCGGACATGCTGAACCGATACCAGGGGGTGGCGTCCTGCTCCCGCGACCAGCGCTCCAGCGTGGCCCGTTCATCGTCCGGGGTGCGGGCGTCCGGAATGGGGGTGTAGCCCCAGCGCGTGGTGTACGTATCCCACGGACCGGTCCGCGGGATCAGATGCTCCAGCGCGATGCCGTCTTCCGGCTGCGCCAGATAGTTGAAGCGGGAGTAGTCCATGATGGAGGGCGAGTGCCCCATGCGCGCCGCCCACGTCCGGCTCCGCAGCGAATCCACCGGATAGAGGGAGCTGCCCTTCTGATCGTGCTGGTACCCCAGCGTGTGCCCCACCTCATGGGCCACGACGAACTGCACCAGCCGGCCCATCAGCGAGTCCGGCACCGGCCACATCCGGGCGCGCGGGTCGAGATGCCCCACCTGCGTGAAGTACCACGACCGCTGGAGATTCATGATGTTGTGGTACATGTAGATGTCGGACTCGAGGATCTCGCCGGTCCGCGGGTCGTGCACGTTGGGGCCGGTCGCGTTCTCAATGGTCGAGGGGAACCAGCGCACCACCGAGTAGCGCGCGTCTTCCGGCGACCAGTCGGGATCCTGATCCGGCGTGGGCGGGTCGGCGGCGACGATGGCCCGCCGGAATCCCGCGGCCTCGAACGCCGGCTGCCAGTCCTCGATGCCCCGCTTGACCCAGGGTTTCAGCCAGTCCGGTGTCGCCGGATCCACGTAGTACACGATGGGCTTCACCGGCTCCGACACCGCGGCGGACGGGTCTTGCTTCTCCAGCCGCCAGCGCACGATGTACCGGCGCTCCTCGGCGCGCTGCTCGGGGCGGCCGTAGTCCAATTGCTGAATGGAGAAGAACCCGATGCGTTTGTCGGCCAGTCGCGGGATCATCGGGTTGTCCGGCAGCTTGACCATGCTCCAGTGCATCAACAGGCTGGCGGTGCCGGACACGGCCGGCGCGAAGGGGCTGGGCGCCGGGGTCGGAGCCGCGGTGACCGGTGGAGCCGGGTAGGTGAGCGTGGCCTCCACTTCCACGTTTTCCGGGAACGAAAGCACCCGCTCGATGAACGAGCGATTCGCATCCGGCTGGGTCCGGAACCGCGTGCCCGGGCCCAGCTCGGGCGGCGGAGCCGTGTAGAGCCGGGTGACCTCGATGACGGCGGCGCTGTCCCCGCCGTAGGCCTCCACGTTGAACGCGGCGACGACGACGTCGTTGTTGGAGTTGCGCACGGCCTGGTAAATGGGCGTCGTCGAGTCGGCGACGGTCACGTACGAGACGGTTCGCAACAGGACGCGGTGACCGCGGCGCTCCCACCTCAGCACCCGGCTGGGTCCCAGCTGCTGCCCGCCGTAGCCCAGGTTGACCGGCACCCGTGCGGCGCGCGTCACCAACAGCATCTCCTTACCCTGCTGGCTCCGGGGAATCTCGAAGTAGAGCCGGCTCCCGATCCGGTGGGTCTTGAACAGGCCGTCCCGGGTCTGCGCCTCGCCGGTAATGACCCGATTGTAGGGGCGGGGCCGCGGCTCACCGGCCTGCGGCGGTCCACCGGGCCGCTGGGCGGTATCGCCCTGCTGCGCGCCCACGGCTTGCGGTTGGCCGGGCGCGTCGGGCCGCGCGGGCTGCGGCGAGGGCGACGGCGCCGCGCTGGAACGGCCGCATCCGGCGAGGGCGAGGCCTAACGCGAGCACGACGAGCGGACGAACGGTGGTCATGTGACGTCTCACCGGGAAGCGGGAAGGAGGGAAGTTAAGGCGGAAGCGGCGCACGTCCATTGTGCTCCCCGGCGGAACCTTACTTGCCGCCGGGTCCGGGGCGCGGCAGATTGGTAACCCCAGACGGACGGCGGGGTACCGGGCATGCTGGGTTTCTACGTATTCGCCGCCGTGCTCGGCGGCGGGTTGCTGCTCTTGTCTCAGTTCGCGGGCGACCACGGTAACGGTGGCGCCGGGGATCACGGCGACGCGTCCGACTTCGGTGCCCACGGTCCCGCGGAGCTGCTCCTCGGCTTCTTCCGCCCGCGGAACTTCATCTTCTTCCTGGCGGCGTTCGGGATCACCGGGACGCTGCTGACCGTGACCGGCGGCGCGGCGCCCGCGACCCTGGGCCTCAGTGCGCTCATGGGCGTTCTGGCCATGGCGTTGACCCACGGGGTGTTCACCTGGCTCCGCCGCAGCGACACGGCGACCGACACGGTGGCCGACGCCGACCTCGAGGGCGGCGTCGGACGGGTGGTCCTTCCGGTCCGGCCGGGCGAGCGCGGGCGGATTGCCTGCGTGGTGGGCGATCAGGAGATGCACGTGACCGCCCGCCTGATGGAAGGCGCTCACGAAGCGTTGGAGCTGGGCCGCGAGGTCGTGGTGATCCGGATGATTGACGGGGAGGCCGAAGTCTCGGCCCTCGAGCCGCCCCCGCTTCCACCAGCAAGCATGTGAGGGAATCGTGGATCCACAGAATGCCATAGTCCTGGGTGGGGTCGCACTGGGGGTGGTTGCCGCGCTGGTGTACACGGTGCGCTCCCTGATCGTGATCTGCCTGCCCAACGAGATGGTGGTGGTCACCGGGCGGAAGCGGACCACCACGGACGGACGCCTGGTCGGGTATCGGGTGCTGCACGGAGGACGGACCCTCCGGATCCCGATCGTCGAGAAGGTGTCGCGGATCGACCTGACCACCATCCCGATCGAGGTCATGGTGAAGAACGCGTACTCCAAAGGCGGCATTCCGCTGGTGGTCCAGGGCATCGCCAACGTGAAGGTGAGCGCCCGCGAGCCCATCTCGTACAACGCCGTGGAGCGGCTACTGGACAAGCCGTTTGAGGAGGTCATGCAGATCGCCAAGGACACGCTGGAGGGCAATCTGCGCGGCGTGCTCGCCACGTTGACGCCGGAGGAGGTCAACGAGGATCGGTTGAAGTTCGCGCAGCGGCTGATCGAAGAGGCCGATGAGGATCTGAAGAAGCTCGGCCTGGAGCTGGACACGCTGAAGATCCAGAACGTGACGGACGAGGTGAAATACCTGGACTCGATCGGCCGTCAGAAAACGGCGGAGATCCTCAAGGTGGCCCGCGTGGCCGAGGCGCAGCGGAGCTCGGAGGCCGAGCAAACCGAGGCGGCGGCGCGGCAGGCGGCCCAGGTCGCAGGCCTCCAGGCCGACCTCAAGATCGCGGAGGAGACCAACCGGCTGCGGGTGCGCCGAGCCGAGTTGGAAGCCGAGGCCCTGGCCCGCGAGTCTGAAGCCAAGGTGGCGGGCGAGAAGGCGAGGGTGGTGGCGGAGCAGACCCTGCAGCAGGAGCGGATCACGTTGGAGCAGCGGCGCCTGAACGCCGACGTCCTGCTGCCCGCCCAGACCGAGCGCGAGGCCGCCGAGCAGCGCGCCAAGGGCGTGGCGTCCACCATTGCCGAAGACGGGCGCGCGCGGCTGTTTGTGCTGGAGCAGATGATCAAGCTGTACCAGGGGGCGGGCGGTGAGGCCGAGCGCATTTTCGTGCTGAACATGCTGCCGGACATCGTGCGGGAGATCACGAAGTCGGTTGAGGGCATGGAGATCGGCAAAGTGACGGTGATCGACTCGGGCGACCGCGGATCGGGGGTCGCGAACGCGGCCAGTCAGCTGCCCGCGGCCGTGATCAAGCTGACCGAGCAGATCGAGGCGGCCACGGGGATCAACATCCTGAGCCGGCTGGGGAGCCCCGGCGCGGAGCCGCCCGCCCGGCGCGGGGGCGGGTCCGGCAAGGAGCGCGCGGGCTAGCGGCCCGCGGGCCTGGGCCGCCCGCGGTACTTCTCGTACAGCTCCAGGTGGCGGTTGTCCAGGCTGACCTCATTCCCGTTGATGATCACGTGCTTGTACGTAGTCTGAATCATCAGCGGGTCGCCGTCCGTCACGATCAGGTTGGCGATCTTGCCCGGCTCGACGGTGCCCAGCTTGTCCGCGACGCCCAGGATCTGCGCCGGATAGAGCGTGATCGCCTTGATCGCTTCCTCCTGCGGCAGCCCGTAGGGCACCGCGTTCCCCACCTCGTACGGCAGGGTCCGGCTGTCCGAGGAATTGAACGTGGAGAGCGCGAACTTGACACCCGCCTGATGTAACGCCGCGGGCTGCGCGTATTTTTCGTCGTAGGCGCCGTCTTCCGCGTCGGGGAGATCCTGGGTGGGCCCGACGATCACCGGGATCTGCTTCTGTGCCAGCTCTTCCTTCACCTTCCATGCCTGGCCGGCGCCCAGGATGACGATCCGGACGTTCTGCTTCTCCGCCCAGGCCATCGCGCTCCTGATGTCCCGGTCGCTGTTGGCCTGCACCAGGAGGGGTAGCTCGCGCCGGGTGACCTTGGTCAGGGCCTCCAGCTTGAGATCGCGCGGCACGCCGTTCCCGGCCTGCACCGCCCGCTCGTAGCGGCGCGCGGCTTCCATCCAGTCGTCCAGCTGCTTGACCCGATCGTCGTATTCCTTCTTGATCTCACGGAACGGGCGGGGTGGCGCTCCAAAGCCACCGAAGCCGAACCCCCGCGCCTGAAGCGTGGGCCAGCTCAGCACGAACCCCACCGACGGCTGGATCAGCATCTCCTCCACGGTCCAGCCGTCCAGGTTGATCAGTGAACCCTGGCCCCCGATCCCGCCGGGCCGGGCCTGGGGCGTGGCCACGGTGTGGGTGATGCCGTTGGCCCGCGCCACGGGGAGGTGCTCGCTCGCCGGATGCACCGCGGTGGCCGCGAGCAGGTGGGGATTGAACAACCCCAGCTCTTGCCGGTCGTTGGTCACGTCCACGGCGCCGATCTCGGTGAGCCCGAGCGGGGTCACCGCGTCGAACAATCCGGGGTACACGTGCTGCCCGGACGCCTCGATGACCCTGGCGCCCGCGGGGACGTTCACGTTGGTCCCTACCGCTTCGATCTTCCCGTTGCGGATGACGACCGTGCCGTTCTCGATGGGCGGTCCGGCCAGGGTGAACACCTTGGCGCCGCGGATGACCAGGGTACCCGCGTCCTGCGCTTGAAGCGTGCCGGCGGCCAGGACTGTCGCGACCACCACCGAACCGCCGAACCGTCGAAGCGCCGTGTTCATTGCCCCTCCTCTCGCGGCCCCGCCGCATCATCCGTGGTCACCCGGGGCCGCTGCGTCTGCGTCTTCTCCTTGTCCAGCAGGGCCTTCTTCTCCGCGTCGAGCCGTTTGCGCAGCTCGAGGTCGTGCTGCCGGTCGAAATAGATCTGGCCGTCCACGATGGTCGTCACCGGCAGGGCATAGGTACCCAGCGGGTGGCCGTCGAAGATCACCAGGTCCGCGTCCTTGCCCACCTCGATGGACCCGACGCGGTTCTCGATGTGGAGCTGCTTGGCGGGGTTCAGGGTGACCAGCGCCAGCGCTTGGTCCTCGGTGAGCCCGCCCCAGTGCATGGCCTTGCCGGCCTCCTGGTTCAAGTGCCGCATCTCTTCGCCACTGTCGGAGTTGATGGATGACACCACGCCCCGCTCGGTCATCAACGCCGCGTTATAGGGAATGGCGTCGTAGGCCTCGACCTTATAGGCCCACCAGTCGGAGAATGTGGAGGCGCCGGCGCCGTGCTTGGCGATTTCGTCTGCCACTTTGTAGCCCTCCAGCACGTGCTGGAACGTGGCGATCTTGAAATTGAATTCCTCCGCCAGGCGGATCAGCTGGAGAATCTCGTCGGCCCGGTACGAATGGGCGTGCACCAGTCGCTTCCCGTCCAGGATCTCGGCCAGCGTCTCGAGCTTCAGGTCGCGCCGCGGCGGGATGAGGTTGGTCGCTCTCCCACGCTGCGCCTTGACCTTCGCCTCGTACTCGCTCCACTGCCGTCGGTACTCCCGGGCGGCTACGAACGCGTCACGGACCACGTCCATGACCCCCATGCGGGTCGCGGGATAGCGGTCCGGCTCGCGGTCCCGCTTGGGATTCTCGCCTAAGGCGAACTTGATGCCGGGTTGAGCGCCGGGAAACATCAGCCCAGCCGCGTCGGCGCCCCACTTGAGCTTGATCACGGCGTTCTTGCCGCCAATGGGATTGGCGCTGCCGTGCAGCACGTTGACCGAGGTGACCCCGCCGGCCAGCGCGCGGTAGATCCCCATATCGTCCGGGTCCAGCACGTCCTCGATACCCACCATGGCGGACACCGCTACCGCGCCTTCGTTGATGGCGTCGGCCGCGATGTGGGAGTGGGCGTCAATGATGCCCGGCGTCAGGTACTTGCCGGTGGCGTCAATCACCAGGGCGTTGGCCGGCGCGGTCACGTCGGTCCCCACCGCTGCGATCTTGCCGTCGCGCACCAGCACCGAGGCGTTCTGGATGGTCCCGTTGGTGACCGTCATGACAGTGGCGTTCTTAATGAGCATCACGCGCGGCGACTGAATGGGGCCGCGGTCATTGGTCAACGGAACCGGCGGACCGACGGTCACGGCGGACTCGGCGGCTGGCTCCTGACCGCCTTGACCGCCGGTCCGTCCGCTCGCCCGCCCGCCCTGCTCGCCGTCGGCCACCGCCGGCGCAGGCTCGTACTTCCGGCCGTCCACGATCACGTACTTGACCTTGGTGCCGGCCTCGAACAGGTCGCCGTCCGTCACCACCACGTTGGCGATCTTCCCGACGTCCAGCGTGCCCAGGCGATCCGCCACGCCGAAGATCTGGGCCGGGTTGGCGGTGAGGGCCTTGAGCGCGCCGTCTTTGGTGAGGCCCGCCGCGACCGACTTCCGCACGTTGTCCAGGAACTTTTGTGGATCGGTGAGACCGCCGTCGTAAAAAGCGAACGTGACGCCGGCTTTCTCCAATTCCATGGGCGTGGTGGGCGCGCGATCGCGGAAGCGGAGGGTTTGGAGCGTAGGCTCGGCATCCGGGTCGCCGTCCGGGTCCCGCGCCGGCCAGTCCACGTTCACCAGCACCGGCACCTTCCGCTGAGCCAGGGCGGCGGCCTTGGCGTAGCCCTGCTGCGCGCCGTACACGACGGGGACGGTGTTGGTCTCCTGCGCGATCTGAAAGACGCGATC
>DATECF010000340.1:0-11715 GCA_035287045.1 Gemmatimonadales bacterium
GCCAGGATCGAGGCGGCGCGCACCGGCTCGAGCGTTCGCATCAGACCGCGAAACGCGTCGGGGTCCAGCGCGGCCAGCGCCTCCGCGGCCAGATCCGGCGTCAGTTGTTGCAGGGCGCGCCCGGCCACCGGCGCGGCGTGCGATTGCAGCAGCCTGACCACTTCGCCGAGCGGCTGCCGCTCGAGCTCGCGCGCGGCCTCGTCCGGGAACTCCTGGAGGTACCGCTCCAAGAGGGCGCGAACCGCTTTGTCACTGCGCGCCATGTGACTCCTCCTCAGCCCGGAACTGGCCGGACACCCGCGGGGCGACCGCGCTAACCCCCGCCAGGAACGCGGACATCCCGGTCCAATACAGCTCGCCGAGGCTCACGACGGTCCGGACCATGGGCCTGGCCTCGTGCTCGTCGGCCCGCCCGGCAATCTGTCGCATCGCCCGATGTCGGATGATGCCAAAGAACACTCCGGCCCCATCTACCACCGGCAGGGCGTCAAGCTCGCGCCAGCCGGGGTGGCTCAACACGGTGGCCAGGTCCGCGTGGGCCGAAACGCTCACCACCTCACGGTGCATCACGGCGCCGAGTGTGGCCTTGGACTCCGCCAGCATCAGCTCCCGGATGTCCAGCGCCCCCACCAGCCGCTGCTCACGGTCCACCACGTACACGTAGTAATACGCCCGCTCGGCCGAGCGCCGGAGCTGCTTCTGGGCTTCCGCCACGCTCAGGTCTTCCGGCAACGCGAGCACCAACGGGTCCACCAGGGCGCCCGCGGTCCCCGGCGGATAGCGCAGCTTGCGGCGCAAGAACGACGCGCGTTCCTCCGGGATGGCCGATAACCACGCCTCCCGGGTCTCATCCGGTGCCCGCTTGAGGATCCGCGCCGCCAGATCGATCGGCAGCTCGCCCAGGACGCCGGCGACCATACCATCGGGCAGCGATCGCAAGCAGTCCACCGCCAGGGCCGCGCTCAGCCGCGCTACCAGCCCGGCCCCTTGGGCAGGGTCTAACTCGGCGAGCAGGGCCGCCGCGTCGGCAAACGACATCTGCTCCAGGACCAGCGCGGCTTCCTCGGGATGGTCGGCCACGAAGCGGGTGGCGACGGCCAGATCGGCGCGCATCTCAGTGGCCCTCCGGCACCAGGATGGACGGCTGCTCGCTGAAGACCGCGGCCGGGACGTGGACTTGGCCTTCCTTGGTGTCGAGGATCAGGGCGGTGGACGTGGCGCGGAGTATCCGGCCTTCGATCAAGCCCACGCGCACCGTCTGTCCCACGCGGTACATCTGCGTGACGTAATACGCGGCGACGATGTTGCTCACGGCGACCCGGGCGCCCAGGCCGAACGCCAGCGCCGCGCCCCCCAGGGCCACCGCGAGGACGGCGGCCAGCAGCCCCGCGATCACCTCGCCGTGGATGCCGATCTGCTGCAGGCCCAGCAACAACGCCAACGCCAGGACCACGATCTGCGCCGCGCGCCCCACGGCCCCGGCGTATCGCACTCCGGCCGACGCGGCCCCGGCCGACGCGACGCCTCCGGCCAGGCTCGCCACCACCAGGCCGACCAGCACGATCGCCAGCCCGGTGACCGCTCCCGGCACGAATTCGGCCAGCCGCTCCCCAACCCGGCTCACCACCCGCAAGCCGAGCATATCGAAGGCGGCCCCGACGGCCACCAGGAAGATCAACCAATAGACGAACTGGCCGACGAGCCTTGGAACCGACGCGCCGAGCCGCGCGGCGCCCACCGCGCTCGCTCCCGACCCGCGCCGGCCGATCCGGTCCAAGGCCGCCTGCGCGCCGCGGCGGCTCCACGACGCCAGAAAGCGCCCGATGATGGACCCGAGCAGCATCAGCGCCGCCGCGCCCAACACGTCCCTCAGGTACGGGCGCAGCTGTTGGATCAGATCCCACGGCATGGTGACGACCTCACGATTGGTGTGGGAAACGGTATGCGGACGTCAGATGAGGCGGACGAGGCGCTCGCCACGGCCATCAAGCCGGGAGCGCAATACCCCGGGTGGCCAGAATCCGTTCGATGGCTTCCCCGATCTTGTTGTTGGGCGTAGAGGCGCCGGCCGTGATCCCGATGACCCGCACCGTCGCTCCCAACCAGCGCTCTTCCACCACTTCCCCCTGCGCATCCGCCGGTTTATGGCGAATCCGGCCGGCGTCGGGCTCCACGCACGACGCGTCCGCAATGTGATAGGTCTTCACCCGTCCGGCGCACAGCTTGGCGAGGTGATTGGTGTTGCTGGAGTTGTACCCGCCGATGACGACCATGGCGTCCAGCGGCTCCTCCAGCAGCGTCAGGACCGCGTCCTGTCGCTCCTGCGTCGCGGAGCAGATGGTGTCGAACGACCGAAAATGTTCATTCAGGCGCTCCGCCCCGTGCCGCCGACCGAGCGATTCGCCCAGCCGCCGCGCGATCGCCATGGACTCACTGGCCAGCATCGTCGTTTGGTTCGCGATTCCCACGCGCTGGAGATCTCGCGCGAAATCGAAGCCCGGCGATACTTTGTGGCCGAAGGTCACCTGCATCTCATCGCCGTTGTCACCGGTTTCGATAAAGCGGCACAGCATGTCGGTCTCGGCCATGTCCCTGACGATCAGGTACTTGCCGCCGGGGTACTTGCTCACCTGGCTCGCCGTCGCCTTGGTCTCCTCGTGGAAGTGTTTGCCGTGGACAACCGCGGTGAATCCGTCCTGCGCGTAGCGCTCGACCCGCTTCCACACGTTAAGCACCGATCCACAGGTGGTATCCACCAGCACGCAACCGATCTCGCGGAGCCGCGCAAAGTCGCGCACCGTCACACCGAAGGCCGGGAGCAGCACCACGTCATCGGCGCGAATGGACGAGAAGTCGAAGCCCTCGGGGCCGGGGGTCAGGATCAGGATCCCGAGGCCTTCCAGCCGCCCGTTGACGTGTGGATTGTGGATGATCTCGCCGACCAGGAAGATCCGTCTGTCCGGGAATTGGCGGCGGCTCTCATACGCGTACTCGACGGCCCGGTCCACGCCATAGCAGAACCCGAATTCCTGGGCCAGGCGGAATGTCAAATCACCCACCGACCACCGGTACCCCTCCGCCCGGATGCGATCCACCAGCCGGCTGTGATACGCCTCGGTGAGCTCGCCTTCGATCTCCTGCTTGAGACCGAACCCCCGGCGAAAGTAGGTCTGCTCCATGCGGTTAATCTAACACCGGCCGGTCAATGGACCCCCGGCGGAATGCCGCGTGCCGCCGCCTGACACTCGCCTGGCGGCAGCGAATCCACCCGGATGCCATGGAACGCGCCGAGGTATCGCACCGTGTCCGCGGAACGGAGGTCACGCAGGACCACGTCGAACCGGCCCGACGCCAGCCGGTCCAGCCGGCTCAGGTCGACCAACCCCCGCTCGCCCTGGTAGGCCTGGTCCACGTACGAAACCCGCTGCACGCCGATGCGCGCCGTGCGCGCTGCCTCCGTGGTGTCGTCCGGGCTGACGACGGGGTACGCCCCTGTGGTCCAGCCCTCCGAGGGAGACCGGAGCAGAATCATCAGGTCCACACTGTCGCCCGCGGCCACGAGATGCAACGTCGGGGGCTCCCGGCACAGGCCGGCCGTCGCGGTCCATTCCCCGCCCAGCGGACCCGGAAGGGCCGGGCGCGCGATCAACGCGCCGCGCCTGGGAGCCGGGTACGTGGTATCCGGCGGGGGAGTCACCGGCCCTTCCGCTCCGGTGTCCGCTACGGCCTGTTCCTCCGGCGCGTCCGCTCGCCCGCCCCCGCATGCGGTGAGGAGCACCAGCAAGGCGACGGGTCTCACGGACCCCCTGGAAGGCCCAGGTGGCGTCGGGCCTCTCCCTCGCTCAAGGCGAATGGCTGGAGCAGCGACAGCAGCTGCGCCGGCAGGGGCTGGGGACGCATCGTCGTCCGGTCCACGCACACCAACACCTCCCGACCCGCTGCGGCAAGCTGCACCGCCTTCACATGGAGGACATCGAAGTTGATGGCGATCGAGCTGGTTCCGAACCGGGTGAAGTACACGGCCACCCGAAGGCGGTCGTCCAGCCTCGCGGGATACTTGAAATCACAGGACAGATGCACCCGGGGAAGCCAGATGCCGAAACGATCGAAGACCTCAGAATACGGCACACCGGCCGCACGGAACAGCTCCGTCTCGGCGATCTCGAAGAACCGGACGTAGGCGCCGTAGAAGATGATGCCCGCGTAGTCCACGTCGGACCAGCGGACGTACTCGTCCACCACAAACGGGCTGGCGTTCACGAGAGGGAACGTAGGGTGGGGATGGGGCTGGCGCTATGGCGAGAGAGGCGGTGAAACGGTGCTGGGTGAGAGGTGAGGGGGCAACCCCTCACGGCGCCTCACCGTCGCTCACTGCCTCTCACCGTGCCCACCCCATACTCTCTGAGGCGACGCCACAGGGTGGTGCGGGAGATCCCCAGATGGCGCGCGGCGTCCGCCAGGCGCCCCCCCGTGTGCTGGAGGGCCTCGAGAATGGCGCGGCGCTCCAGGTCGGCCAGCGTGCCCTCGCCCGGGGATTCCAGAAACACGGCCTCACCCAGTACGTATTGGCCCACGCGTAATGGGACGCGGCGCCCACCCTGCTCGAGCAACCGTGTCATCAGGTCCGGGCCGGATCCCGTCGCGTCGAGCCAACCGGGTACCGCCGCCCGGGCCGACTGGTTGGCGTAGGCCAGGCGACCGTCTCGATCGAAGACCACGACGCCCTCGCCGATGGCTTCGATGACGGCACCGAGGAGCGAGCCCACAGGACTCTCGGTCATCTGGCCCCGATTACGCCTCCGCGCCGAACGCGGTTTCAGAGTGCGTCGCCCAAGCAAAGCTTGCCGGGTTGCCCAGTGTGAGTGGATATTTGACCGTCCGGTCAGCCAAGGAATGCTGGAATGGCAAAGAACCCGGAACGCACGCGAACTAGCATCTTAGATGCGGCAGACCGACTACTTCGTCGCGGGGGGGGCGGCACGGTGGACGAAGTGGCTCGCGAAGCCCGCTGCGCCAAGGGACTCGTCCATTACCACTTCAAGACCAAGGCGGGACTCCTGGCCGCTGTGGCCACTCGCCTGGGGGAAAGGCGGCGCACCCGCTGGGCCGAGGCGTTCCGGGCGCCGACGCCGGACGCCGCGATCAAGCGATCCTGGAGCCTGTTGGTGGCTGAGGCCCGGGATGGCACGGTGCGGGCATGGACCGCGCTCCTGGCCCAGAGGGAGAAGGCAACTGACCAGGCGGTCAGTGTGGAGTCTGCGACCTTCAGCGCCGCCATTTCCGACTCAGCCGATGGCCTGCTCAAGGAGCTCGGTCTGGTGCCCACGGTTCCCAGCGAGGAGCTCGGCCTGCTCCTGGCGGGCGTGGTGCACGGCATGGGGCTTCAACTGGAGTCGGGGACCGAACCGGAGCGGTTACAGGGAGCCTATGCTGCTGCGTGGCTTGGCGTTCTTTCGCTCACGCGGCAGGCGTCGGGTTAACGGCGTCGCCGGCGATGCGAACGATCCCGCCGCGGAAGCGAGGCCAAGCCGGCATGCAGTTCTTCTAGTGAACGAGCCCGCAACACCTCTCCCCGCCCCCGCATCACGGTGAAGACCATCGGGCGGTCGAGCGTGGGGAGGTCTCTCGGTCGGAGCCGGCGCGCCTGACCCTCCTTCATGCGAAGCCGAACTACCGGCCCGCCACCCTCAACCTCGTAAACCAGCGGGACCTTGTCCCCCAGCAGCGAGACGGCGCTCGGCAGGGCGTCGAGGGCCTGCCGAGTGGTCTCGGGCACCAGGGCTCCAAGACTCAGGTGAATGGGCGTGGCCAGGAAGGCCTCCCAGCTGTCCACCGGCTCGAGTTGGAGTCGTACGGTCCGCCGCACGGCATGCGGCTCGGCTAGAGCAAGCTGCCCGCCGGATTTCTTCCAGTAGTCCATGAGCCGGTCAACCACTTTGCGCACCGAGCCCTGATCCGGATGTGCCGTACGGCCATCGCACAGCGCCTGGGTCAGGGCATCACGCGCCGCGGACGCCAGCTCGTCCGGGAACCGGCCGGTGAGCGCGGCCCGCTGCTGTCCCATCGCAAAGCCGGCGTAGTGCGTGCGGCGCACCACGGTGAGGCCGGCACGTCGACCGTGACCCACCTCCACCGCTGGTGGACCTTGCACCGCGTGGCGGCGGATCAATTCCAGCGGCAGGTTGGTCCCCTCGATAGCCGCCCTCGGCACGCCGAACCGATCCGCGAAATAGCGCACCGTGCCGGCGATGACACCCCACTCGGTGCACACGGATCCCCTCGACACCCGCGCGCTCTCGCCCGAGGCCAGGTGCCCATCCATCACCAGATCGAAGGGCCTCACGTGGGCCACGAGATCTCGGAAGCGGCGGAGGGCGTCCCCGTCGGCGCGGGGCAACCGCTCGGGCAGCGGCAGTTCCAGCGTGCGGTACACCGAGGCGGTACCCAGCGCCGTGTCTTCGATGGCCTTGACCAGCACACCGCGCCGCTCCGCCCATTCCTCCATGCCGTCCGCCAGCAGGTGGCGCGGCAAACCGTACACCAGGCCCAGGTACCCGTACTCGCGCACCGCCTCCGCATACACGTTGTAGGCCGTCAGGTGATCGCTGCCGTGGACTACCAGGCCCCGCAGGTCGTGCTCGTCGCGGGTCATGCGGTGGAGCGACTCGATGTTCGCCGCCACCGCCACCAGGGGCACCAGGGCGCCGTCCGCGTGGACCAACAACTCGCCCCAGGGGCGCTCCACCGGCATGGCCTCGACATCCCGGCCGTACGCCGTGAGGCGCCCGTCGGCGATGAGCCCGCGCTCGGTGAGGAGCCGCACCGACTCACGATAGGCTCGCTTGTCGAGCGGCACGGGGAGGTCCAGCTCGGTCAGGTCCACACCGATCGCGGCGGCGGTGATGGCCACGCGTTCGGTATCCCCGGCCAGCTGGAACTCCGGCGGCGTGGGCTGCAGCGCTTCGAACTCGATGTCGCGGTCGGTCAGCAGGTAGACCTCGCCTCCGCGTACCCGCCCGTGCACTCGGCCCGCCATCTGCAGGATTTCGTTGGCGCCCAGGTACTGCCGGGTCAGCACGTTGCGCCCGCCCTCGACCAGGTTGGCGTACCGGGCGTCATAAATGACCACCGTGTCGAGACCCGCGATGTTCAGCGCCGACTGGCCGGCCGCAGTCATGGCCAACAGGAACGGCTTGGGAGCGGTGCCCTCGAGAAACGGCCGTATCACGCGGATCGGCTCACCACCGTGATAAAACGCCGCGTTCAGGCGTCCCCATCGGCCGCCGAGCTCGGCGGCGACGGCTTCCACTTCCGCCCGGGTGGGCAGGAACACCGCCACGCCTCGCTGCTCCCGAACGGCGTGCCGCAGAAACCGGTCGTCGAGAAACTCCAGCGGACGCTGCCGCCGGAGGGTGACGCGAGCGGCCAGCGCGGGATCAAACGCCGACGTCTCCAGCACCTCCGCTGATTCCAAGTACTCGGCGTAGAACGACGGGTCCACGGTCGCGGAGAGCCAGATGAACCGGCAGCCGAGCCGCTTGCCGAGGGCGAGGCACAGCTCCAGCTCGGCGGAGGTCTGGTGGATCTCGTCCGCGATCAACGTGTCGCGCCGTTGGATCAGGTCGCTCTGGAACCAGCGGCGGGCGATGCCGGTGGTGACGATGACCACGTTCCAGGTGGGGGTCTCGGGCGTCGCTTCGCGCTCCCGGTTCACCACGCCGATGCGGAGGGCGTTGCCGACGATTTCTTGGGCGATGGATCGGATGCCGAGCGTCTTGCCGGTCCCCGTGCCCGCGACGATGCCGAAGCCGGCGCCGCGGCGCGCGAGCGCCCGGATGTCATCGCCGTGCTCGCGCTCGAGCACGGTGTCGATGTTGAGCTGGAGCGCCAGCTCGATGGTCTCACAGGCGGCGCGGGTCGGGGCGATGACGATGACGCGGCCGGTGGGCGGCCCGGCCCGGCGGAAGGCTTCGCGGTCGGGCGGGAGGAAGTGATCGCGGATCTGGCGGGTGGTCATAGTGGAATCAGGGGGCTGTTGGGACAGAAGGCGCCGCCCGCGACTGCTCCCGCTGCCGCTCAGTCCCCGAGGCAGGTCCCGAGCTCCCGCGCCGTCTGCACCGTGTCGCTGTCCAGCGGCACGCGCTTCGGCTGGGCCAGCACCTCGGCCAGCGGCACCAGGGTGACGGTCGGCGGATCCAGCGCCACCATGTGCCCGAAGCGCCCGTCCCCCACGGCGCGCACCGCCGCCGCACCGAACCGAAGGGCCGTCAGCCGGTCGAACGTGGTGGGCGACCCGCCTCGCTGCAGATGCCCCAGCGTCAGCGACCGGGATTCCTTGCCCGTGTGGGCCGTGATCTCGGCCGCGACCCGCTCGCCCACCCCGCCCAGCCGTTCCACCGTGCCCGCGCCGGCGCCTTCTTTGACCGTGAGGCCGCCGCCTTTGGGAACCGCTCCCTCGGCGACGACCACGATGCTGAAATGCCGGCCTTCTGCCTCGCGCTCCCGGATCTTGTCGCACACGACCCGGATATCGTAGGGGATCTCCGGGATCAAGATGACGTCGGCGCTGCCAGCGAGCCCGGAGTTCAACGCGATCCACCCGGCGTACCGCCCCATCACCTCCACCACCATAACCCGCTCGTGGCTCTCGGCGGTGGAATGCACCTTGTCGATCGCCTCGGTCGCGGTGGTGACCGCGGTATCGTATCCAAAGGTGATCACCGTGCCGCTCACGTCGTTGTCGATCGTCTTGGGAACCCCGACGACCGGCAGACCTTTGCGGAACAGGTCGTAGGCGATGCGCAGGCTGCCGTCGCCGCCCACCATGATGAGCGCGTCGAAGCCCATCGCACGGAACCGCGTGATGAGTTCGTCCGAGCGATCGACTTCCTTGACCGTGCCATCCGGTTGCGGCGCGGCCCAGCGAAACGGGTTGCCGCGGTTGGTGGTCCCCAGGATGGTGCCGCCCAGATGGGTGATGCCGCGGACTTCGTTGCGGCCCAGCCGGAGCACGTAGCCTTCGTCCAGGACACCTCCGAATCCCCGCTGGATGCCGTACACGTCAAAGCCGCGGTGCAGGGCGGACAGGGCCGCTGCGCGAATGACGGCGTTGAGCCCCGGGGCGTCGCCCCCGCCGGTGGAGATCGCGATCTTCACGTCTGTGGCTCCTGGGTTCGGCGCTGCTGGATGAGGCGCACGACTTCGCCGGGAGCGGCATGGCGCCCCAGCGCTCGCTTGGAAAACACCAGATGGCCGTCCAGGGACACCTCGAACAGGCCGCCCGAGGACTCGATCAAGCGCACCGCCGCCTCCGGGAACGCTTCCCGAAGCTCAGCCGCCAGACCGGCGGCCCGTGGCAGGTAGTTTCACACGACGCAGTACTGGATGCTCACTCGCACGTGGGAGAAGCTAACTGCGGGCGGGAGAAGCGGCAGAGTCCCTGCCGCTCCCGCTTGCAGTTTCCTCCAGCGCCACCCACATTGACGCCGCCATTCTCACCGTGCCTGTGAACGCACCGTCCTCCTCCCGCGCCCTCTGGGCGCGGCTGGCCATCCTGGCGGGCGCCGCGCTCTTCCTGATCGCCGCCCTGCTCCGGATCGCCGGCACCCCCGGTTGGTGGGCCGGCGAGCGGGGACTGGAGGTCGTCCTCCTCGCGCTCGCGGCCATGCTCACGCGGCGGTTTGGCTTCCCGCTTCCCGGGCAGGGATTCGCGTCGTTTGTGCTGGGCGTGGCGCTCCTGGCGTTGTTGCTGGACGGCTGGCCCGCCGCGATTCTCATCGCCACGGCGGGCATGCTCGCCGGTGACCTCCTGTTTCGCCGCCTGAGACCCGGGGGCGCCATTTCCAACGCGTCGCATCTGTGCTTCGGCACCGGGCTCACGGGGCTGGCCTACGAGGCGCTGGGGGGAGCGGTGGGCGGCGCCGCCCTTCGGGCCGACAACCTCGGACCGCTCACCGTGACCGTGGTGCTGCTCACGTTGATCGTCAACGGCACCTTCTATCTCGATCTGTCGCAGGGTCCGCGGGCGGCGTGGGTCGATGCCCGGTTGACCTTGCGGTGGGAGCTCGCCGTGTACGCCGCTTCCGCCGCCGAGGCGCTGGGCTGGGTGGCCCTGGTCGCGGCCCGCCCGTCGGCGGTGGTCGCCATCTACGCGGCCCTCTTGCTGGTCGGGGCGCTCATCGGCCTGTACACCCTGATCCGTGCGGCCGTCCGGGCAGACCAACTGCACTTGGTCCAGCGCCTAGCGGGCGAGCTGGCGGGCGATCTCAACATCGAGCGGAGCTTCGCGCGCGTTCAGGACGTCGCGGGTCGCCTGGTCCCGTGGGAAGGAACCGGCTTTGCGCGCTATGACGGCGCCACCGGAGCGCTCACCGTGGTGGTCGACGGCGGACTCCCGGGCGGGCGCTGGACGGTCCAGGATCCGATCACGGCAGAAGTGTTGCGGTCGCGACGCCCGGTGGTGGAATCGGACCCCGCGAGAACCGGCGGGTCCGAGATCCTGATTCCGCTGCGGCACGCCGCCGCCATCGTCGGGGTCTGGAGCGTCCGCCACTCCCGGCCCGGCATGTACCGGGACGCGGATGCCGAGCTGCTCGACCTGCTGGCGCCTCAGCTCGCGGTGTCCCTGGTCCTGGGCACCCTGGCCCGTCCATTGGGAGAATACGCGTCGCAAACGGTAAGCTATGTGCGGCGGCTCACTGACACCACCGACACGGTTCGCCAGGGATTCTCCGACGTTGCTCAGCAGGCCGCGCGCGCGGAGCAGGACGCGCGGCGGGCCCGTGGGGAGGTGGAGGCTGCGGTCCAGACGCTGACGAAGCTGGTGGAAGGTCTCCGCCAAACGGGTGAGGCCGCCGCCACGACGCGGGAGACCAGCGCCGCGGTCCAGCGCACGGTGGTGGACGTGCGGACCGCGAGTGGGCGCACCGTGGAGCAGCTCCGCCAGCTGGCAGGGACGATCGAGCAGGGGGCCGCGGAGGTGGGGCGCCTGCGGGAAGCCGCCACCGAGGTGGAGCGGTTCTCGGAGACCATCGGCGGGATCGCCTATCAGACCAACCTGCTCGCCCTCAACGCCACCATTGAAGCGGCGCGGGCCGGGACCTCGGGCCGGGGGTTTGGCGTGGTGGCGGACGAAGTGCGGAAGCTGGCGGAGGAGAGCGAGCGGGCCGCGCGGAACATCGGCAAGAGCGCGCGGGATACTAGAAAGGTGATTGAGCGGGCGAGCGGGTTGCTGGACGGGATCGGCCGCCAGCTGACGGATCTGATGGGCGCATCGGCGCGCTGGGGCGGGGAGTTGGAGACCATCGTCAGCGCGAGCGACGCCACGCGCACGGCGGTGGAGCGCATGGCCCGGCTGCCGGCGGACAATCTCCAGGCGGCCGAAGCAGCCAATCAACTCCTCGCCCGGGCCCGCGCCGCAGCCGGGGCGTCCGCCAACGAAGCCGCGGCGGTCGCCGCGGCGGCGGCGGAACAGCTTCGCGTCGTGTCAGACCTGACGCGGGGCGCCGCAGAGCTCTCCCGGCTGGCCGAGCGGCTGGCCGAGGGAGCCGGACTGATGAAAGGAGACGACAAACCATGACCAAGCCCGTGGCAGGCAAGGCCCCCGGATGTAGATTGAAAGCCATGAATATTCGAGCCCTGTCCCAGCACGCCGCAGGCGTGCTCGCGTTGTTGATCGCGTTTCCCTTGTCGGGCCGCGCACAGACGGGCGCGGCG
>DATECF010000341.1:0-38186 GCA_035287045.1 Gemmatimonadales bacterium
GCCGGACGAGCCGGTGGAGTTTCACGCCAAGACGTTTGTGCTGGCGGCCGGATACGTCTGGAGCCCGCACCTCCTGCTGCTCTCGGCCAACGACCGGTTCCCCACCGGGCTCGCCAACCGGACCGGGCTGGTGGGCCGGTATATGAACGGACATCGCAACGTGTCGGCGTTCGTGCGGCTGCCCCTCAAACTCTACCCCGGCATGAACGGGCAGCACAGCCTCATGTCGCACCGGTTCATGCGACCGGGTCGCCTCGCGAGGTACGTGCGGCACGATCTCCGGATCTGGGAATCCTCGGTGGGCGCGGAGCCGCGCCTCCGCGATGACGCCGGGCGCGTGTTGCTGGGAAATGACTTGTTGGCCGACTGGCGCCGGCGTACCGGGCGGGGCACGGCCCGGGTTCGCGCCTACTACGACGTGCTCCCTCACCGGGAGAGCACGGTCACGCTCGACGCCGATCGCCGGAATCCCTGGCGCGATCCCCTGCCGAAGATCACCCTCCGGGACAGCGACGAATCAGCCGCGCTCCGGGCGCACACCGAGGAGACCATCAAGCAGCTCTTCCGGCGCATGGCCAGCGCCGGGAACGGCGAGCTGGTGCAGCCGCCTCGAGCGGACAACTTCCAGGACCATCCGGGTGGTGGCTGCCGCATGGGGACCGACGCGCAGAGCGGGGTATGCGACCGGTTCGGCCGGACATTCGATCACGAGAATCTGTTCGTGGTGGGCGCGCCTACGGCGGTGACCGGGAGCTGCTGCAACGCGACGCTGACGTTCGTGGCCCTGGGCTTGATGGCGGGAGGGGGGATCGGGCGAGACTTTCCGACGGTGAGACGTGCGATGTGAGACGTGAGAAGGGCGCGGTGACGACTTCTCACGTCTCACTTCTCACATCTCACGGCTTAACGGGCGCCACACCCAACAACGTTTTCCGGCCCGAAGTTTCGTAGACCGTCGCGCCGTCGGTAGTGAGCAGTTTCACCCACTGGTCCGACACCACCACCAGCTCCGACTCGTCCACCCACCCCCACACCGCGCCCAGAGGATTGCCGCTCATCAAGACGGCGGGCTCCGTCTGCACCGCCGTTAGATCCAACGCCAGCGTGCGGAGCACCTTCTCTGCCCTGCCGCCGATGGCTCGGTCGTGCACCAGCGTTCCGGCGGCCGGGGCCCAGAACGGGTGGGTGTCGCTGGGCGTGCCCTCTTCGGTCTTGCTGGGGAAGAATCGGACCCGCTGCGCTCCCACCTCGAACACCGCGATATGCCGCAGGTTGGGTCCGGTTGGCGGCCGGACGTCGAACGCGATCCGGCTCCCGTCCGGCGACCAGCGGGCATGTTGCGGATCGTACGGGTCGCCGATGATTCGGCGCGCGCCGGAGCCGTCGTACCGCGCCAGGTGCAGCTCCGTGGCAGACACCGTCCTTCCCCCGCGGCGCATTCTGGCGGTGACGAGGTAGAACAGCCGCTGGCCGTCCGGGGAGAAGGTCAGCTCCCGTTTTCCCTGAAGCCGCATGGTGGAATTCCCGCGGCACCCTCGGACGTCCACCGCAAACGCCGTCCGGCCGTCGCTCACTACGATGGTGTCCGCGGTGGCCCAGGTATGCACCACCTTGGATTCTCCGCACCCGACCCGCGCCACGCGGCCGTCCAGCGACACGAGCACGATATCGCCGGCGCCCGGCAGGGTCTCACGTCCCACGCGGCGTTCGGTGAAATAGCCGACGGCCAGCCGCTTCCCGTCGCGTGACCAGGCGAGCGTGTATCGGTAGCTCCGCCCTGCGGCGTGGAGTTGCCGCGTGGTCCCGGTCGCGACGTCCACCACCACCAGCCGGGCCGAGTCCGCTCCGGCATAGCCCACCGCCAGGATGGAGCCATCCGGCGACACGGCGCTGGCCACGCCCGGCCGGGCGACGGAAAGGAGCACGCTGTCCACCCCGCGTCGCGCGTCCAGCCGGTGCACGCCGGCGCCATCCTGATAGTAGAACACATACGCCGGCCCGGCGGGCCCAGGCGGTGGAGGCGCTGCCGGCTTGGCGCACGCCATCGCTGCCGCGAGCACAACCATGGTGCGTCTCATCCAGTCTCCCACCACGCCACCTCCCCTTGATGCCCGCACTCCGCGCACTGGATCCGTTCCGGCTCGCCGGACAGCCGCACCCGCACACCGCAGGCCGGGCACACCGCGTACTTGCGGCCCAGGTAGCGGGCCGTGCCTTCGGCCGGGTTGGGCTGGTTCCTGGCCAGGTAGACCACCGTGAAACGCGTGGGCCGCTTGTCCCGGGTTTCCACCAGGCGCTTGGCGATCGCGACCCGGCGGTCCTTCACCTGCACCACCAACCGCTCCCCCAGGTCCGGATTCAGGACCGGATACCACACGCCCTGACGGAGGCGGGGAATGGTGAACGGGTGCGAGGTGGGGTAGAGCCTGGCCCACCCGCGCGGCGTGGTCGGATCAGAGAGTCCCGTCATGTGCTCGTACTTATACCGAGGGACCCGCCGCCCAGGCAACAGGGAACACCTGGGGGGGAATACCGCCAGTTCGAGGCTACGGAGCTCCGGTCTTGCGCTCCAGCAGAACGCCGACCACCAACTGCCCTACGGCGGCCGGTATCAGAAAGGCCGGCTCTGACGTGGCCGCCGTCGCCGCGACCCCCAGGCCCGCGATGCCGACGGACGCCGCCAACCCCAGGGGGAAGTTGCCGCGGCGCCCATTGCCGAGGTGAACGCCCACCGGCAGGAGCACCGATTCACCGATGGCCGCGCCAGCGAGAATGCCGGTGAGCAGGCAGCTGACGTCCTCGTTGTCGCAGTTCTTGTCCGCGATGCTGCCCGCGATGAAGACGCCGGCCCAGAAGCCCACCGAGCCGCCCAGCAGGCCGCCGGCGATGGGCCAACCCACGCCAGGCTGGGGCCTGAGCGCCCCCGTCTGCACCGGCACGCGGCGCTCGGGCGCAATCGAATGGAACCCGGCCGGCACCTGCTGGGCCGCCGCGAGGGGGCCACTCAGCAGGACGGCAATGACCACACCAGATAGGAATCGCACGTGACGCAACCCGTTGAACGTGTGGCGGGAATCTGCCGCAGCGGGCTCAAGCGCCAGTCAAGGCACCCGGTTCCCCGCCACCCACACCGATTCCACGGTCTTGGTATTCCCGATGTCCTTGAGCGGGTCGGCTTGGAGCACCACGAAATCCGCCCACTTCCCCCGCTCCAGCGTCCCCACGTCGATCAGCCGGAGGCAGGAGGAGGCGTTGCCCGTCGCGGTCACCAGCGCCTGCATGGGTGTGAGCCCGGCGTCCACCATCTGCTCCAGCTCCAGGTGCTCGAAGTACCCCTGGAACCGGGCCGGCGGCCCAGTGTCGGTGCCCATGGCGATCTTGACGCCGGCGTCGAACAGCCCCTTCAGGTTCTTCTTGGCGGTTGCCAGGGCGCGCTTGTAGGCTTGCGCCGCCCGGTCGGCTTTCACCCGCGCCTGCCGCCTGGGATCCGCCAGGGCCCGGACCACGGCCGTGTCCGCCTCGCGCTGAAAGAACGGGTCATTGAAGAACGCGGGTCGGGATTCGTAGACGTAGGTGCTCACTTCCCGCATCAACGTGGGTACGTAGCAGACGTTCCGTTGCTTGAGCAGGCTGTAGAGATCCGTGTCCACGTCGTCGTCCCGCACGCTGTGGGCGATCAGGTCCACGCCGGCGCGCAACAGCGCCTTGGCGTCAGCCACGTAATAGATGTGCGCCGCCACGCGCTTGCCGTGCTCGTGGGCCCGGTCAATCACCGCACGGTACACCTCGGGGGGCATTTTTCGCGAAGCGCCGAGGTTGTCGTCCACCCGGATCTTGATGATGTCCACGCCCAGCGCCACGTTCTCGTCCACCATGTTCCTGGCCGAATCGGCGGACTCGGCGGCCACCACGGACCCGGCGACGTAGAGTCTAGCCCGGTCGAGTAAGGGCGTGTTCTGGGCGTCGCGGAGCCGCACGCTGGGCTCGCCGTCGCCGCCCAGGCTCATGACCGTCGTGATGCCATAGCGGGCATAAAGCCGAAGCTGCGCCAGCACGTTTTCCTCGGAGTAGTGCCCCGCCTGGAGTCCGCGGGTGTCGCCCACGTGCCCGTGCGTGTTGATGAGGCCCGGGATGATGGTCTTGCCGCTGAGGTCCACCAGCTCGGCGCCACGCGGAATCACCACGCCGTCCCGCTGACCCACGGCGAGAATCCGGCCACCCTGGACCACCAGCGCCGCATCCTCGATGGGTTCCTTCCCCGTCCCATCAATCAGGCGTGCGCCGACGTAGGCCGTGACGGGTTGCGGCGCCGGCTCAGGGGCACACGCCGCTACCCAAATTCCCGCGGCAACCAGCATGGCTGTGCGCATCATCCGCTCCATCCGCCTATCCGCCTATCCGCCTATCCGCCTATCCGCCTCGTTTGAGGTCGGTCGGACCGAACCGCAGGAAGACCACGCCCGTGGCCTGATCCACCTGGGGGCCCAGGTCGGTGAACGTCGCGGTGCGGCCTTGCTGATCCTGGGCCCGCACCGTCGAGTTCTGATACAACGGGTAGTAGCCGATGCGGGCACGCGTGGTGCCGGGGGGCACGATGCAGTTGCAGGACAGACCACCCGCGAGACCCGCGTTCACGACGATGCTGATCGGCTCGCCGGTGTTGTTGGTGATGAGCGGCGCGAAGTAGGCGTTCCCGGTTCCGCGGGCTTCAGCTGCCCGGCGGACGCGCCCGCGTGGGTTGTCCAGGGCCAGGCTGCCTCGCACCTCGACCCCCATGGCTTCGCCCCGCGGCGATGTGGGCCGAAGCATGCGCCACTCGGCGACGGCCGACATGCGGCGCCGCAGCGGCACCCGGAGCGCGGTTCCCGGTTCTACCACCCGCTCGCGCTGACCCGCCACGATGCGCACCGGCTCGAGCAGGCGGTTCTCGAAGATGAGCACGGGACGGGTGAGCATGATGTAGGCGGCGACCACTCCGGCGCCCGCCAGAATGCCGAGGCCAACCCAGAACCCAACGCGCCGGCCGACGGCGGAAGGGGCAGGAGAGGCAGAAGGAGCAGCGGTGGCAGAGACCGCAGTCACCTCCGGAGCCGCGGCCTTGCGGCGAGGCCCGCTTTCCATCTTCACCGTGGCCGACACGGCGGCCGCTGCCTGGGCCCGGCTCACGGCCACCGGCGGCATGGAGGCCATGCCCTGCTCCAGCGCGCCCAGCATCTGGGCCGCGGACTGGAACCGCTCGGACGGCTTCTTGGCGAGCGCGCGGACCACCGCATCGGACAGCCACTGCGGCACCGTGGGGTTCACCGATGCGGGGGCCGGCGGAGGATCGGTGATGTGCTTGGCGACGACCTCCTGGGACGTCTCGCCCTCGAACGGCGGCGCGCCGGTGAGCATCTGAAACAGCAGCGCGCCCACCGAGTACAGGTCCGAGCGCGCGTCCAACTTGGTGTCGCCTAGCGCCTGCTCCGGGCTCATGTACTGCGGCGTACCCACCACGAACCCGGTCTGGGTCATGCCCTTGGCCGCATCGAGCTGCTTGGCGATGCCGAAATCCACCAGCAGCGGCTTCCCGCTGGCGCGCTCGATCATGATGTTGTCGGGCTTGATGTCCCGGTGGAGGAGGCCGCTGTCGTGGGCGTGTTGCAGCGCCTCCAGGATCTGCCGGGCGAGGCTCACCACCCGCTCGTAAGGGAGCGGCCCCTGCTGGCGGAGCAGGTCGGCCAGGGACTGGCCCTCCACGAACGGCATCGCGTAGTAGACGATGCCTTCGCCTTCGCCCACAAAGTGAATCGCGAGAATGTTGGAGTGGCTGAACCGGGCGACTGCCTTGGTCTCGTGGCGGAAGCGGTCCAGCATGCCGGGGGTCCAGGCGACGTCGGGCCGGAGCACTTTGACCGCCAGACGGCGCTCCAGGTCCTTGTCCCAGACCTCGTACACCTCGGCGAAGCCGCCCCGGCCGAGGAGGCGGCGCACCTCGTACTTGGGGCCCAGCGCGGTGCTGAGCCGGGCCTGAATCTCTTCTTCTGAGAGGGGCTGCGTCATGTGTGGCCGATCAGGCCACCGCCATCTCCATCTTCGCCGAGTACTTCCCGTAGCGGGCCGCGCTGACGCACTTGGAGCGGTGGGCGAAGGCCTTCTGGCCGGCGGCCACGTTGGCCTTTTCGCCCTTCCAGGCCTTGAGCGCCTCGTCCTGGAGGGCCCGGCCGTACGAGAAGGACAGCTCCCACGGCAGGTTGCCCAACGCGTTCATCGCGTTCAAGTGATCCGTGGCAACCTGCGGCGTCTGCCCGCCGGAGAGGAACACGATACCCGGCACCGCGGACGGCACCGTGCGCCTCAGGCACCGCACCGTGGCCCTGGCCACCTCGTCCACGCCCGCCTGCTTGGGACACTTGTTGCCGGAGATCACCATGTTGGGCTTGAGCACCATGCCCTCGAGGCTCGCGCGGTGCGCCTCCAGGTGGAAGAACACGCTGGTGAGCGTGGTCTCGGTTACCTGCTCGCAGCGTTCAATGGTGTGATCGCCGTCCATCAAGACCTCTGGCTCCACGATGGGCACCAGGCCGGCTTCCTGGGAGAGGGTCGCGTAGCGCGCCAGCGCGTGGGCGTTGGCGTCAATGCAGAACCGGGTGGGGATGTCTTTCCCGATGGTGATCACCGCCCGCCACTTGGTGAACGTGGCTCCCAGCTTTCGATACTCGGCCAACCGCTCGCGGAGCCCGTCCAGCCCTTCGGTGATCTTCTCGCCCGGGAACCCGGCCAGCTCCTTGGCGCCGGCGTCCACCTTGATGCCCGGCAGGATGTCCTGCCGCTTTAGTACCTCGGCAAAGGGAGTCCCGGACTCGGACTTCTGGCGGATGGTCTCGTCGAACAGGATCACGCCGCTGACGTACTCGCCGATCCCGGGCGTGGTGAACAGCATGTCCCGGTAGGCGCGGCGGTTGGGCTCGGTGTTGGGGACGTTGATGCTCTTGAAGCGTTTCTCGATGGTGCCGAAGCTCTCGTCGGCCGCGAGGATGCCCTTCCCCTTCGCGACCATGGCCTGAGCGATTCTGGAAAGCTCGTGCGCGTTCATGGAAGTAACCCCTTGGATGGATCGTCTTGCCCGCTTGTCGGGGTGAAACTAGCCGCGACGCTGGCCCAAGGCTAGTTGGCTCCACGAAAGCGAGAGGCCCCGGGCGTGGTCTGCCACAGGGCCTCAATGAGGCGAACGGGACGCTTAGTTGGACGGGGGCTTGGCTGTAGGAGCTTGGTCAAACACGATGACCTTGGCGCTGAGTTTGGATTGATTCGGGCTGGGTTCGCGGCCGCTCGGCGGGGTCCAAGAGAAACACCTCGCTGTGCACGCAGGCGCCCAGCACCAGCAGGGCGCCTGCGAGACCAGCGTACCGAACGGCCGTCACAACTCGGCCCTCCGCTGCCTACCCCTTTCGCCGCGGCGAGCTCGGTGCCGACGGAGATCTCCCGCCGCCACTGGGCGCGCGGGGCGCCGCGCGGGGCGCGGAAGAGCCGCCCGATCGCGGCGCCGGGCTGCTCGCCCGGGGTGGGCTGCTGCTGCGCGGAGGTGGGCTGCTGGCACGTGGCGGGCTGCTGCTGCCGCCGCTGCGACGCGGCGGACTCGCCTGTGGCTGCCGCGCGCTGGGCTCGGATGGCCGCGCCTGGCTGGGAGGATTGCTCCGCCTTTCCAGCTGGGGCCGCGCGTTGGACTCTGGCTGCTGCGCGCCGGGCCGGGGCTGACGATCCAGCGTGCGGCTCTGGGACTCACGCCGCGGCGCCACCGCCCGGGTGTCTCCCTCACGCACGGGCACCAGCCCACGCGAGGGACGGCTGGGCGTGGTGGGCTCGGCTCGTCGCGGCTGATCGCTCACGCCGCGCGCCGGCTCCCGCGCGGGGGCAACCGACGGACGGCTGGGCGTCGTGGGCTCAGCCCGCCTCGGCTGATCGCTCACACCCCGCCGGGGCTCCTGGGCCTCAGCGCTGGTGCGGCGGCCAGGCGTGGTGGGCTCTGCGCGACGAGGCTGATCGCTCACGCCCCGCGCGGGACCCTGCACCTGCGGATCCGCCCGCCGTCCGGTGGCCGGCGTCATGGGGCCGGTATCCCGCACCCGCGGCACCGCCACGTTGGGGGCTACGATGTCCGTGGGCGGCAGGATGCTCCGGCGACCCGCGGCGATCACGTTCCGCTCCGGATCGTAGAGGCTCAAGCTTCGCCGACCCGGCTGCACGTAGTTGAAGGCGTAGCGCCGAGGGGTCACCGTACCCGTGCGGTATCCGCTCCAGCTGTAGGGATAGCCGTCGTAGTTGTTCCGGTACGTGTAGATGACCGTGGTGCGATACGGCCCGTACCAGGGGTCGTACCACGAGCCGTAATAGTACGGCCGGTAGTAGTAAGGCCGGTAATACGCGGCGCTGTAGTAATACGGATCATACCAGGGGTCGTAGTACCAGGGATCGTAGTACCAGGGCCGCCCGATGGAGATGTAGATCCCCGAGCGCCATGGGCGGTACCAGGGGTCGTACCAGGAGTTGTACCAACCGCCGTAGTAGTGCGGGTAGGACGAGCGGTACGCCACCCGCGCGGTCACGTCGTAGCTGACCAGGTCGTACTCGAACGCCGCGCCGGCCGCCATCTGGCGCGCCAGCTCGGTGAGATCGGCCTCGGGATCGTCACCCACCCGGAAGGCCTCCACCCGGTAGTCCCAATGGTCCTCACGCACGAAGCCGTCGAACCGGAAGGGGTCTTGCGAATACGTGGCGTACACCGTGCCGGTCCCGCGGGAGTCGGACGCCGTAAAGGCGTCCCGGTCGCCGCGGCTCCGGACCTCGTAGGTCTCCCCGGCTCGCACGTAGTTGTCGTCTCGAGGATCCAACGGGAACAGTACCCGGATCCGGCCATCGGGCTCGGCGTGCAGCACCACCACATAGCCGTCGCGATCGGCCTTGATATAGACGCGGGCCCGATCGCCACGCACCAGCTGGTCGTCGTTGAGCCACACCTTCACGGGAGGGTCCGCCAGCGGCAGACCCACCTTGGGTGTGGGGTGCGGCGCCGACACAACCAGCAACGGAAGGAGAATCGTGGTCAACATATGCGCCTCCGGGTCAACTTTCCATGCTTCCGCCCTAATACTATAGCGAAATGCGTGCCAGAGGTTAAGTTATTTAGTAACAATAGGTTAAGACTATCCGGACTGGCGGAGAATGTCCTCTGGGTGGGACGGCGGGGCACTCCTTGGGGTCAACTGGCGGGCAGCCAGTAGCTCAGCTTGATCGCGAGAAAGTTGTTCCCTGAAACCGCAATCCCGTCAAACAGGGACAGTGGCCTCACCAGGTCGCCGAGCGGCGAGGACGAGGAGCGGTCCTGCTGCCAGACCAGGTACAGCGTGCTGCCCGGACGCCATTCCCAGCGCAGCACCAGGTTGGACCGAAACGAGCGAACATTGAAGTCGAGCGCCGCCAAGGTGAACGTGTCCGCGCCGTCCGTCACCGTGAACGAGCCGTCCACCTCCCGCGCGATGGTGCTGCCGTCCGTCCCGTACGTCCGGAGCCCCAGGACCCGCGGCGCCGGCAATTCGCCGTGGTCGTAGAACCGGCCGCTGGCGGCGAAAGGCTCCGCATAGAAGTCCACCGTGAAGTCTGGCTTGAGGGTGTAGTTGAACCGAATCTGCGCCAGCCAGGTGCTCTGGTCGATGGTCGCGAAGACGTAGCGCCGGCCGTAGGTCGCCGCCGGCCCTCCGGACAACTCCGTCACGTATTGCTGGTGGTCGATACTCCGGAGGTAGTTGGGATCCACCGAGAGAGACCAACGGGGCGCCGGCCGCACCGACAGCCCGCCGCTCAACCGATACGTGAGCCCCCCGTCCTCCCGCTTGCCGTAATAGACCCGGCCGTTCCACCGGGTCTTCGCTGCAAACCCGTTGCTCAGCCTGACAATCCCCACGCGGTACCACGGCGTCCCCATCGAGGGCCCACCCCGCGTCAGCCGCTGATCCTGGGCCCGGACATCATGCCAGGCGGTGAGGGTGGCCTGCCAGAAGTTGCGGAACGTGAGGTTGATGTCCGACCGCAGGCCCCCAAACTGGCGATCCCAATCGGTATTGAAGTCGTGGTAGGTCTCCAGACTCGCCGAATAATTCTGCAGCCGTCCTTGGGGCTGCGTCTCGCGGTACGTCACCCGCGCAAACGCGCCGATCCCATCCGCCGTCGAGAGGCGTCCCACATCGTTCAGCTCGAAGCCCGGCGACTCGACCACGCCCTCCAGGCTCCAGAGCCAGTGCCGGCCGCTTCGCTTGGCGAACCCCAACTCGCCGTGATGGCCGGTGAGCGACGTCCGAGTGGAGTCGTAGCGCACGTGAGTCGCGTCCGGGCGCTGGAAGTACCGCGCGCTCGATCGTTGCAGCCGCGCGATGTTGCTGGTGTCCCCCTCGACGCGGCTGAACCCAAGTCTGCCGGACAACTCGTACGCGCCACCCTGGAACCGGAGGTTCCAGTCTCCGGCACCGGTAACCGCGCGCCGGTTCTGCACCGCCAACAGGGCACTTCCCGGCGAGAACTCTCGCGCCACACCGGTCAACACCAATCCGACGGTGGACCCGGCCGGACCAAACTGCTGCTGCAGCCGGGTCACCGCGAACCCCGCGGGCGGTGCCACTTCGGTACGGCCGAACGTACCGGACGCCACGTCGAACGTGCTGGCGTGCTCGCGCGCCGTCACCGCGCCCAGTGCGGCCACCGACAGACCACCGCCGGTCCGGCCCGTGACCTTGGCCGCGCCCAGGATGGTGCTGGTGTTTGGCACCCGGGCGTAATCCCCTCCCGGGTCGCCGGGAGGACGAGACCCGATCCGCCGGGAGTAGAAAAACCCGCCCGCGCTGCTCAGGAGTTGGCTGCCCTCGGTGAAGAACGGCCGCCGCTCGTCGAAGAACACCTCGAACGCCGACAAGTTGACCACCGCGGGATCCGCCTCGACCTGGCCGAAGTCCGGGTTGACCGTGGCGTCCAGGGTGAAATTGGGGCCGAGGCCCATCTTGAGGTCCCCGCCGACGCGGGCCGTGGACGACGCCGCGCCTTCGAACGGGTTCGCCGGGTCCGGCTGGTCCCGTAGCGTGACCGCGCTGGTGGCGTACGGCAGCAGCTCGAGGCGGCGGCGGGGACGGATGCCCTCGATGCCGTTCAACCGCCCCATGTACGATGACCACGCCTGAACGCTGGTGGGCACCGGGATCCAGAAGTTGTCTTCGTTCTTCTCGGGGATCCACCGATCCACGTTCAGGCCCCAGGTCTGCACCGGCCCATGGTTGAACCGGAGTTGCGAGAACGGGATGCGCATCTCCGCCGTCCAGCCGATGGAGTCCACCCGGGTCTTGGCCTCCCACACCGGATCGAAGTCGTCATCGATGTGGTACTCGTTGTCGGTGGGATGGTACCAGTCCATGCGCACGCCGGACGCCGTCACGCCAAAACTGTACGCCGTTCGCCCGTCCAGATACGTGTCGAGCGAAATCCAGAGGTGTTGGGACTGGCCGCCGTTGTCCCGTCGCGTGACGAACGCCTGGATGGTGAACGGGTCCGCCACGTAGTTCCGAGCGGCGACGTACAGGGCATCGTCGTCGTACACGAAAGCGATCTCGGTACGCTCCGTGGGCGCCGCGCCCTCGACCGGCTGCTTCTGGACGAAGTCGGCAAAGAAGCGCGCGGATTGCCAGGCGGCCTCGTCCAGCCGTCCGTCAACGGCCGGCGGGACCGCGACCCGCACCGCCACGGCCTCCTTCCGGGGCCGGGGAGGGTTGCCGTCGCCGCCCTGGGCGAACGCCGCAGAGCTCAGGCCGAGCGCCAGCCCGGCGGCGACGAGGCGGATCACTCGGCCGGCGCGCTCCGCGGGAAGATCGCGGACAGCACCCGCCCCCGCTCGTGCTCGGACGAGAGGCTCTCCGCGGCCTTGAGGAAGGCGGGGCGGGTGCGCTCGTTGACCGGATGGGCCTTGGCGGCGGCGATCAACACCTGGGCCAGCTCGAAGTCCGATTGGATGCCTGCCGCCGACGCAACCACCGCGAGGACGGTCGCCTCAGTGAGCGGCTTCCTGGCGATCACCGCCTTGAGAGCCCGGCCATGCTCGAAGTCGCTCTGCACCTGGCCCAGGGCACTAAAGAACGACGCGGGCAGCGGGCGCCCGGCGGGATAGCTCGCCGAGACTTCCACCAGATACGAGGCCAGCTCAAAGTCCGACCGCATCCCGGCCGCCGCGTCCAGCGCCCGGTCCAGCACCGCCTGATCCCCCTTGGCCTGCCGGGTCACCGCCTTCAACACGCGGTGCCGCTCGAAGTCCGAGTTGATGGAGGCCAACGCGTCGAAGAACGCCGGGGCGAGCGCGGCATCAATGGCGTGGGCTTGGGTGATTTCGACCAACAGGCCGGCCAGCTCGAAATCCGAGCCGATCTGTTTGGCGGATTGGAGCATGGCGGCCGCCATCTCGCGGCTGACGCCCTGGCGGGTGAGGACCGGCTTGAGCGCCCGGTGCCGTTCGAAGTCGGAGCCGATACTCCCCACGGCCTCGACGTACGCCAGCCGGACGTTTTCCTCCAGCGGCTGGCGCTCCGCCACCGCGATCAACAACCCCGCCAGCTCGAAGTCCGATCCGATCTCCTGCCCCGCCTGCCGCACAACGCGCAGCAGCGTCCCCTGATCGATATTGGGCTGCGTCAACACCACCTGGTAGTATCGCCGGGCGGCGTAGTCGCTCGGGATCAGCGCCACCTCCTGGAGGACGGCCTCCACCCCGCCCTTCCGCAGGATCCGCTCCGCGCGGTGCTCCGCGTCGAACCCGGTCCGGCGGAACATGACGAGCAGGCTCCGGGCCAACCAGGCGCGGGCCTCGGCGTCGTAGGGACGCTCCTTGCCGTCCACGAACCACTTGCGCTCCAGGCCCCCCGCTCCGGGCTCGATCTCCACGCGGCGCTCCACGTCACCGCCCCGCTCCTCGATATGGAAGAACCCGCGGCGGGACACCGCGGTCACGTCGTCATCGTTGTCGGAAAACGTGATCTCGCCCTCGCCGTCCACCCGCAGGGCGCATGCCCCGACCTTGATGCGGATGGTGAACTGGTCGTCGTTGACATTGTGCGAGGCGGACGTCGAGCGATCGCTGGCGTTCCAGGCGCAGGCGCCGGCCTGCGTGGGCAGCCACGCGGACAATGCCTCCCGGAGCGCCCGGCCACCTCGCGGCTCCGCGACCACCGTGGGTTCCCAGCTCGCGCCGGCGAGATTCACCGCAGAGACCGCAGAGGGCGCAGAGGACTGAGCAGGTGTGGGCGCCGGCATGAATTCCGTCGTCTTGGGAGCCACCGCTTCCCAGATTTGCGCCCCCGCCAGCGGAATGATCGCCAGCAGCGCCGCGGCCAGCCCGCCCGCGGCCAGCCGGCCGGTGACCACGTTGCGGGCGCGCGAGGCGTCCAGCACGGCCAGGAGGCGCCCGGCGAGCTGCGAGGGCCGCGCCATGGCGATGCTGGCCACGCCCGCCAGCGCGCCGACCCTGAGGCCGCGCGCGATTTCGAGCAAGTGCGTGGCGTAGTCCGAGGCCCTCGACCCGGCAGCCAGGACCAGGTCATCGCACGCCAGCTCGCGCTCCACTCTGAGTTGCCGCGCCGCGACCCAGACCAACGGATTGAACCAGTACAGCGCGCACGTGGCCCGCGCGATCAGGTGCGTGAGGCAGTCCAGGCGCTTGACGTGCGCCAGCTCGTGCAGCAACACCGCGCGTAGGCGGTCATCGCTCCAGCCCGCTGCGGCGGCTGGAATCACCACCACCGGACGCAGCACGCCAAAGGTCATCGGCATCACGTTGCCGTCCAGCTCCAGCAACGTCACCGGACGCCGGAGGTCCAGTCGCGCGGCCAGGACCCGGAGCAGCGTCTGCGCCCTGGCGGGCGCGGGCCGGCCGATCTGCCGCAAGCGCCGGGTGCGCAGCATGGCGAGCCCCAGTGCCGAGAGCACCAGGAGACCGCCCACCGCCCACAGCGCAACCAGCCAGGACGTCCAGGTGGTGGCGACCCGACGCGCGACTCCCGCCACCTGTTGCACCCAGCGCGCGCGCGACCGCCCACCCGCCGATTCGTTAGTCGCCAGTTCCCACGACGCATCCGGTATCGGTGACTGATTCACCGCGGAGAACGCAGAGGGCGCAGAGAGAGAACCGCCTGTGTTGAGCTGCTCTGCGGCTCCTGCCGCCGCTGCCGCTCCTGCCGCTCCTGCCGCCCCGGGCATCGCCAGCGCCAGCGGCGGAGACCACCTCGGCGCCGCGAGGCTCGCGAGCGGCAGGATCAATGCCGCGCTCAGGGCCAGGCCCCAGACGAGGTGCCGCAACGCGGCCGAGCGCCGATGCAGGACGACGACCAGGAGGCCGGCCGCGACGAACACGAGCGTGCTCTTGAGGGTCCAACTCGCGAGCCACAGTGCGAGATCCATGGCCTACCTCCCCTCTTTCCGCGCCCGCTCGATCAGCTCGGCGAGCCGGTTCAATTCCTGGTCCGACAGCTTCGCGGCGGACATGTCCAGCAGGGCGGCGACCGCTTCCTCCGGGGAATCCTGGAAGAAGGTCCGCACCAGCTGCTTGAGCGCCGACTCGCGCGCCTTATCCCGCGGGATGGTGGGGTGATAGACGTAACGCGGGCCGTCCTGCCGGTGCTTGACGTGGCCCTTCTCTTCCAGGATGCGCAGTAGCCCGCGCACCGCCGAATAGCTCGGCGGATCGCTGAGGTGGTCCACCACGTCCTGGGCCGTGGCCTGACCCAGTCGGTAAATGACGTCCATGATCTGGCGTTCACGCCGGCTGAGCGTCTGGGGCTGCTCCGCCATGAGGCTCTCCCCCTTGAGAGTTAGACGCGCCAGTCGCGATGATGGTGTCACGCCAGCGGGATGCTAAAAACTTAGCATCGCTGCCAAATATTTAGCACCTGCCGGGTCCTGTCAAGTCCCCTCCCGCCAGCCTTCCTCTTTCACTTCGGCGAGCACCGACTCCAGCGGGTTGACCTCGAATCGGATGGGCTCGGATGGCAGCAGAAGCTCCGCCTCGGTCAGCGGACCACGAACCTCCACCCGGACGACCGTTCGCGCACCGTCCGTCGTTTCGATCGCCACCGGCACCGGCATCCTGAAGATCCCGGGCACATCCTGTTGCCGCAGCCGGAGCCGCACCCGGTACCGCCCGTCGGCCTGGCGCTCGACCTGCCGGGAGAAGACGTACGTGGGGATCGCCGTGCCGTACACCCATTGGTCGAAGAACCAGTCCATCGGCTGCTTCAGGTGCTTCTCCACCACGGCCTGGAAATCTTTCGTAGACGCTCGGCGGCCGCGATAGGTCTCGTAGAACTCCCGCATCATGGCGCCGAAGGCGTCTTCGTTCATGGTCTTGAGGTCGAGCATCATGTTGCGCAGCATGTGCAGCACCCACCCGCCCTTCCGGTAGACCATCAAGTCGTAATGCTCGGGCTTGCGCTGCAGCGCGCGCGTGCCAAGCCCTACCGGCGGCGCGTCGTCGCGAGCCGCGCGAATCGCCCCGCGCCAGTCTCGGAGCTGTTTGAAGTACTTCTCATTGTCCCGCAGGATGAGCTGCATGTACCACAGGCCCGCGAACATCGAGAAGCCTTCCGACAGCCAGACATCGCGGTAGTCCGCCGGCTCCACGCCGATCCCCCACCACTGGTGTGCCATCTCGTGGGCGCGGAAGATCTCCTCCCAGCCGGTTTCGCGGGTGGACTGGAAGGTCCACCATGAGAGGTGGATCATCCCCGGGAAGGCCTGTCCGTGAAAATAGGGGATCTCGGTGGCGTAATACTGTTGGAACAACGGAGCGCCGAACACGCGGGTGAAGAACGCCAGGCTGTTTGCCAGATCCCCACCCACCTGCTGCTCCGGATCGCGCTGGCCCATGAAGAACTCCGCCAGCTTGAAATGGGCCTCCGCGTTCACGTGCACGGTCACCGGGGGAATCCGTGGATCGGTGATTCGGAACTCCTCGAACTCACCCAGGTTGAACGAGACCTGGTTGGTGGGCGCTTCGCTGACCCAGCGCGTGGTGAGCACGTTGCCCTCCACGCGGGACTCGACCTGCTTGCCAATGCTGGCGAGACGGTAGCGGCGCGGTGAATGGAACGTGAGCTCGAAGTCTGAGAACTGCCCCCACCCGCCGTAGCGGGGGAACCACGCACCGGTGGACTTGATGAACGCCCACTGATCCAGACGGCCCAGGCGCTGGCGCCGGGGGTCGGCCCGGGATGGGAGCACCGGTTCCAGCACCGAGCCGCGGGCGATGAGATCCCCGTGATAGACGACCCGTACCGAGTCCTGGACGTTCTGGCGCAGCGGCGGATCGAATCGCACCCACAACTCGCCGCTGCGGTCGTGTCGGAAAAAGCTGGTCGCCCCGGGGGAGGCCGCCGCGCGGACCACCGAATCCACCCTCAGCTCGTCGAACAGGCCAAACCGTACCCAGCGGATGCTGTCCCGGAGGGCGCGCAGACGCAGGGTCGCGCTGGCCGAGAAATCCAGGTCCCCCGCAATCCACGACTCGATGCGGTAGGCCTCCACGCGGAGCGGGTCGGGCTGCTCGTCTGCCGCGGCCACGCCCCGTTGGTGGTCTTCGGTCCGCTGAAACTGCGAGACGACCTCCGTACGCTGCAGGCGCTGTTTGCCGCGGCGCAGGACCACGACTTCCTCGATTTGGTACGGGTCCACCTGGATGGTCAGGTCTTCGCCGCGCGCCCGCTTGATGTAGGCGGAGAAAAACCCGTCGGTTTCCCGGTTCAGGATCGCCGTCATCAGGGCCGGGTCAGCCCGCCGCTCCCCGGGGTCCACCAGGAATCCCAGCGCGTCCCCCACTCGCCCCGCCGCGGCACGGTCCACCGCGCCCTGACCGAAGGTCACCTGGCGCTCCAGCTCGGCCAGCGTGGAATCGGCGAACAGGAAGACGGCCGCGGAAATCGGCGCGTCGAGCACCGAGTCGCTCAACACCCGCCGCATGTGGGCACGCTCGACGGCCAGCGGTGGCCTGAGGGACACGGACCCGCGCCCCATGAAGACTGCTCCCACGGTCTGCCCGGCGACCGGGGTCAGCAGGGACAAGGTCCCTTCCGCCAGCCGGAACTCGGCGACATCGCGCCGCAGCACCAGGTCGCGCACCGTTGCCACCCGATCGGCGCGGGGGGCGAGCTCGCGGATCTCTTCGAAGGCCCGCTGGTAGTCGCCTTGGACGTCAGCCAATGTCGCCGTCAAGACGGAAAGCGCGAGGGTGCTCAGACCGCGTGAGCGCATGAGGGCCTCCGGGATACAGGTCGCGGAATGGAGGAGGGCGCCGCGGCGCGCTACTGCCTCAGCCGCTCCAGCCTCTGCTTGATCCTCTGGTTGGTGGGGAATGCCTCGCTCAGCCCTTCCAGCGCGGCCACGACGAAGTGCACGATTTGCGGGTGCCAGTACGCGACGTTGGGCATCAGCGCGTCCTTACTGACGTTGGACCGCGTGTGGGGGAAACCTCACGGACGGCGATACTGCTCGAGCCGGGCCTTGAGGGCCGACGTCAAGCTATCATCACCCGCGCGGTTCGCCATGGCGATGGCCCGCTCCATCACGCGCGCCGCGCGATCGCGAGCCCCGGCGGCGGCGTGCGCGGCGGCCACCGCCTCCAGGCCCATCGCGTCATCCCCACCCATGGCCCGCTCGGCCCGTCCCGCGAGCATGCGGGCTTCCCCGGGGTTACGGACGGCGGGGTCGGGATGTTGGGCGAGCAGGCGCGCCATCGCCGCCAGTGCGAAGGGATCATCGGGTCCAGCCTGGACGGCCGCCCGCGCGTGGAGCCACGCCTGTGCCAAGTCCCCACCGTCCGCCAGCGCGGCTGCCATGGCCGCGTGCGCGCGCGCATCCGCGCGGTTGTCCAGGGCGGCACGGACGTGCTCGATCGCCTGCGTGTACTCGCCGCGGAGGCGCAAGCGGGTTCCGCGGACCAGCTCGAGATCGGCGAACCAGCCCGCATCCTGGGCCGCGTATTTCCAGGACAGATCCCGTTCCAGGAGGTCGCGGTCCTCCGCGGTCCCCGGCAGGACCTGGAGAATCAGATCTCCCATCTCGTCCGTGGAGTTGGGGCCGTAGGTCACGCGCTTCGGCGGCCGGCTGGGATTCTGCGGGTTCCCCGCCGAGTTGTCGTACAGGAAACGCATCGTGATGGTCGAGCCCCTGGGAAGAAGAATCGAATCCGCGTAGCGATATTCGTCCTGCCAATTGAAATCCCAGTCCCTGATGCGCAGCAGCTGGCGCCGCGCACCGCCCGGCAGCTCGGCGTACGCCTCCATCACCGTGGCCAGGAAGTGGGCATGCGGGTACACGCCCAGCACCTGGACGTTCACCGGCAGGGTGTAGGAGTCGGTGACCACGTAGTCCCTCTTGCCCGGCGGGATGTCGATGGCCTTCCAGTTGAACTGCACCAGGGTGGGACGGCGGGTCGGGGGGCGCGGCGCGAAGTGGAACCCCACGACCGGGCGAACCACTTCGGGCCGGCCGTTGGGTCTCACGTGCAGCTGCAGCACCAAGTCGGTCCCCGGTCGTGCCGGCCAGGCCAGGTCGCCGGCGCCGCGCGTGGGCACCTTGCCCGGGGTCCAACCCAGAAAGAATCCACCCGGGGTCATGGCGTGGCTCATCAGGTCCATGCCGTCGAACCCGGGCTCGGCGTCCCGGGCGTCCATCTCGCGCGAGGACCCGGTGGTGTCCACCATCAGTCGCGCATGATGCACCACGCGGGAGTTGCCGGGCCGCAGCTCGACCGCGGTCACATAGCGGGTGTCACGCACGGGCAGCGCCGCGACCAGATTGCGATACCGATCAGCGCCCTGCGCCGGGGCGTGGTATTCCGGCAGCGCGATCACGAGATCGGGCTGCCCCAGCTGCCAGCCGTCCGGAAACTCCGGGGCGGGCGGGAGGTCCGCCCGGTCTCCCTCCGGGGCTCCCGCCACCGCCCATGCCCGCAGCAGCGTGATCTGCGCATCCGTGAGCCGCCGCTCGTTGGCGAAGCGCACGGTGCCGGGCTCGGGCAGCCACGGGGGCATACGCCGGCCTTCCGCGGCCGCGGCGATCAATGCCGCCCGGTCGCGTGCGTCCTGAAAGGTGACGAGGCTGAAGGGCGCGGGGCCATCCGGCCGGTGGCAGGACACGCACTGGTCATACAGGATCGGCGCGATGTCCCTCGTGAACGTGGGTACGGCATGGACGGCATAGACGGTATAGACGGCATGAACGACGTCGCCGGTCACGCTACCGGCCGCCGCAAGTCCCAACCACATACCCGCGCGCCACATGAGGCAACCTTACGCGGCGGCGCGGGCTACCTCAAGGCTGCGGCACGACCTCGACCTCCACCTTCAGGCCCTCGCGGACGCTCTGGGTGACGATACAGAAGTCCTCGAAGAGGTCCAGGCAGCGGCCGATACGCTCCCGGTCCTCCGCGCGAACGTCCGGCGCCAGGCGCACCTTGAGCCCGCCGATGCGCAACCGGCCACGCTGGTTCCGCACCATGGTGCCGTCCACGCGGACCGCGAACCCCTGGACTTGGACGCGCGCCTTGCGCACGCAGAAGAGAAAGCTCGACGCCAGGCAGTGTCCCACCGCCGTCGCCAGCATTCGCGCAGGGCTCGGCCCCCGCCCCGCTCCAATCGGCGGATGCTCGTCCACTACCAGCTCGGAGACTCCCGGCTGTGCAAAGTCCACTGTGAACTCATATCCGTGCGTGAAGGCGAGCGTGAGGCCGAAGGCCTCGGACGCCTCGGGTTTCTCGGGTACGGTTGCCATGTCACTCCTTGGTCATCGTTCCCCTGGGTGCGCGCAATGTCTCCTCTCCAACCTAAACGGGACGTGATGGCCGTTGTGAGGGGGCTTCAGGTTGCGGGGCCCGCCCACTCGCACCAAGTTCCCGCCACTCCGGAGGCCTTATGCGATTCGCGTACCGTATGCTGGCGCTGGCAACGGTGTTGTCCGTTGTCCGGTATCCGTCGTTCCTACCCGACGCTCGGGCACAGACCCAGATCCCCGGTCTCCAGCGGCCGGTCGAAATCCTCACGGATCGTTGGGGCATTTCCCACATCTATGCGGAGACCGAGCACGATCTGTTTCTGGCGCAGGGCTACAACGCCGCGCGAGACCGGCTGTTTCAGCTCGAGCTGTGGCGCCGCCAGGCGACCGGCACCGTGGCCGAGCTGCTGGGACCTCGCGAGCTCAAACGCGATATCGGGACGCGGCTGTTCACGTTCCGCCGGGAGCTCGCCCAGGAGCTGGCGCACTACCATCCCCGTGGCATGGCGATCGTGACGGCGTTCGTGGAGGGCATCAATGCCTACATCGACGAAGCGAACCGGGCGCCGGAGCGGCTGCCCCTGGAATTCCGATTGCTGGGGATCCGCCCGCAGCCCTGGACGCCTGAAGTGGTGATTTCGCGACATCAGGGGCTGCTGGGCAACATCGGCACCGAGCTGAGCACGGCTCGGGCCGTGGCGGTGCTGGGCCCGGAGAAGGTGAAATGGCTGGAGGGCTTCGGGCCAGGCGATCCCAACCTGGATTTCGATCCGGCGATTGACCCCACGCTCCTCTCGGCCGACATCCTGGAGCTCTACAACGCGTTTCGCACCGGGCTGCGGTTCCGGCCGGAGGATGTGGGGGCGGCGTTCAGGGCGGCCGGGATGGGGGACGCGCCGGGAGCGGCGGGGGATGTGGTGGTCGCGTCTGCCGCCGCCGCGCCCGCCGACATCGGCAGCAATAACTGGGTCGTCGCCGGCTCCCGCTCCGAAAGCCGCTACCCCATGATGGCCAACGACCCGCACCGGGCCCAGGCGGCGCCGTCGCTCCGCTACTGGGTGCATCTGGTGGGGCCGGGGTGGAACGTGATCGGCGGCGGTGAGCCCTCGCTGCCCGGCGTGTCGATCGGCCACAACGGCTACGGCGCGTGGGGGCTCACGGTGTTCTCGACTGACGGCGAAGACCTCTACGTGTACGACACCAACCCGGACGACGGGAATCAGTATCGCTACCAGGGCCGCTGGGAACCGATGACGGTACTGCGGGAATCGATACGCGTGAAGGGTGAGGGGGAGCATGTTGCCGAACTCAAATACACGCGACACGGTCCGGTGGTGTTCGAGGACACCGAGCATCACAAGGCGTACGCGGTGCGGGCGGCGTGGATGGAAATCGGTGGGGCGCCCTACCTCGCGAGCCTCCGCATGAACCAGGCAACAACGTGGGACGAGTTCCGTGAGGCGTGCAGGTACTCCAACATCCCCGGCGAAAACATGGTCTGGGCAGGCCGCGACGGAACCATCGGCTGGCAAGCCGTGGGCATTGCGCCGATTCGGCGGAGCTGGAGCGGACTGATCCCGGTGCCGGGCGACGGCCGCTACGAGTGGGACGGTTACCTCCCCATCAAGGCCAAGCCCCACGTGGTGAATCCGCCCGAGGGGTACTTCGCCACCGCGAACAACGACCTGATTCCCCGCGACTACGCCCACATGGACGCGATCGGGTTCTCCTGGGCGGACCCGTACCGTTGGGCGCGGGTCAGCGAGGTGCTGGACGGCGGACGCCGGATGTCGGTGACCGACATGATGCGGCTCCAGACGGACGAGCTGGCGATTCCCGCACGGCAGCTGGTGCCGCTGCTGGACGATCTCGATGCGGTGGAGCCCCGGACCGAGGAGGCGCGCCGGCGGCTGCTCGCCTGGGACTACGTATTAGACAAGCGCTCGGTGGAGGCGGGCATCTACGTCGCCTGGGAAAACGCGCTGCGCCAGGCGGTGACGCAACGGGTGGTCCCCCCGGAGGGTCGCGAGCTGATCGGCGGCGTCCCGTTGTCCAACGTCGTCACCTGGCTGGCATCGCCCCCCGGAGAATTCGGCGCCCACCCCACGCTGGCGCGTGACTCGCTGCTGCTCGTCTCGCTGGACACCGCGGTGCAGCGCCTCACGGCCAGGTTGGGGCGAAACATGGAGCAATGGCGGTACGGGCAGCCGCGCTATCACCACGCGTTGATCCGTCATCCCCTCGGCGCCGTGGTGAACGAAGCGACCCGCCGAAGGTTGGAAGTGGGTCCCCTTCCCCGCGGCGGGTACGGCTCGACGCCCAACGCCACCGGCAACGGCGGCAACCAGACCAGCGGTGCGTCGTTCCGGATCATCGTGGACACCGGCGATTGGGACCGCACCGTGGGGACCAACACGCCGGGGCAGAGCGGCGATCCGGACAGCCCACAGTACCGTGACCTGTTCGAGATGTGGGCCAACGACCGGTATTTCCCGGTGTTCTATTCGCGAGAGCGGGTCGAAGCGGTGACGGGCCAGCGGCTGCGCTTGGAGCCGGCGGCGAGCGCCGGGAGGTGACGCCGAGGGTCGGGGACGCGGCTTACGGCCGCTGAAGCGCGAAGCGCCGCGCGGCGATGCGGTGGCATGCAGACCGACCTGCGGTTCACGCCCGATCTGCCCCAGTCACCGGGGGGCGGTTGCCCCGCGATACCCCCTGAGCTGGTCGTACCGGGCGATTTGCTCCTCGGTCAGCGTCCGTCGCACCTCCAGGTGGGCCGAGAGGTGTGCGTACCGCAGGTCGCCCTGGAGGCGGGCGATCTCGTCGGTCAGCTCGCGCAGCTCCGTCCCGGTTATCAGCCCATTCGCGAATGCCTGATCCAGCCGCCGCTCCTTCTCGATGACCCTCGCGCCCAGCTCGCGGACCCTGGCGCGCATGGTGTGTTCGATGCCGCGCACCTCCTCCTGCTGGCGCGCCGAGAGATCAAGCCCGTGAGCCAGCTCCAGCACGTGCCGCGGCCCGGGGTAGTGATTGAGTTCCGCCGCCAGCGCCAGGCCCATCCCGTCGCCGTTTCGCAGCTCCTGAATCTGTTCCGGTGACAGCGCCTTGATCTCGCGGCCCTCGAGCCCGGCATAGGGCGATTGGCCGTGCTGGTGCTGTTGGGCCACGCCCCGCGTCGTGGCGGCCAGTAGAAACGTGACGATGAGCAGGGATCGTCTCATGAGGCACTCCGGTTCGTGTCCGTACTCGCGGATTCCACGCCTGAGGGGCATTATTGCCCCCTCCCAATCTTACCCTGAGGCAATCGCGCCATGAAGCGACCCCTGGCCGTTCTCCTCCTGCTCGTCGCCGCCTGCGCCCCCGAGCGGCCCCGAACCGCGAGCGCAAGACCCGGTTGGCAATGGAGCACGGATTCGGTGTTTCGCGTGACCAATGCGGTGCGCGCCGGCCGGAGTCTCCAGCCCCAGCGCTGGCCCAATAACGCCCGGGTGGCCGTCCTCCTGTCGTTCGACGCGGATAACGAAACGGTCTCGCTTCGCTTCGGCGAGCCCACCATTGGGGCGCTGTCGCAAGGCCAGTACGGCGCGCGCGTGGGCCTGGACCGGGTCCTGAGCGTGCTGGACCGGTATCAGATTCCCGCCACGTTCTTCATCCCCGCCGTGAGCCTGATGATCACCCCGGACATGGCGGACCGCATCCAGCGCTCCCGGCGGCACGAGTTCGGGGTCCACGGCTGGATCCACGAGATGAACGTGAGCCTCCCACGGGATGTGGAGCGGAGACTGGTGCAGCAGGCGATCGACACGCTCACCCGGCTCACGGGCGAACGGCCGGTCGGGTATCGCGCCCCGTCGTGGAATTTCAGCCCCAATACCCTGTCCATCATCAAGGAACTGGGCTTCCTGTACGAGAGCTCCATGATGGCGGACGATCGCCCCTACGAGCTGGTGGCCAACGGGGAGGCCACCGGGATCGTCGAGCTGCCGGTGGAGTGGATGCTGGATGACGCCCCGCTCTTCAACCCGCAGGGCAACAGCTATAGCTCACCGCGGGATGTGGCCCAGGTCTGGATCGACGAGTTCAACAAGGCCTACGACGAGGGCACCATGTTTCTGCTCACGATGCATCCGCACGTGATCGGGCATCGCTCGCGGATCGTGGCGCTGGAACAGGTGATCCAGCACATCCGGGGTCGAGGCGGCGTGTGGTGGGCGACCCACCGGCAGGCGGCGGAGTATGTGCGGGCGCAGGCCGGGATGGGGGCGGGGCAGTGACTGAGACGGCATCAGGCCCCGGCCGGGTTGAGCGGCCCCTACCCGGCGCCCGGCCGTCCGCATTATCATGCGCCAGCGCGCGTCCAATCTCACGCGCCCTGCGTTCCGCGGACGGAGCATCTCGTGTCGAGACCTGGAGTACTGGTCGTCGTCCCATTCCTTGCGGTCCCCACGCTGGCGGTGAGCCAGACCGACACCGCCGCCGGTAAACGGGACTCCCTCCGGGTCCATCAGCTGAGTGAGATCGTGGTGCACGGAGTCCATGCCGTGCCCGCCCCGCTGCCCTACACCATGGTGGAGATCGAGCCCAGGGCCTTGAAGCAGCTTGACGCCCTGGCGGTGGCGGACTTCGCCCGCCTGGTGCCGGCGGCTCGGATTCAAACCAACTCCCGCGGTGAGACCCTGGTGTACCTGCGCAACGCGGGGGAACGCCAGGTCGCCGCGTTCCTGGACGGCGCCCTGCTCAACGTGCCGTGGGACAACCGGGTGGACCTGAGCCTGGTCCCGGCCTCCATGGTCGCGGGGGTGTCGGTCATCCAGGGCATCACGCCCGTGGAGTACGGCACCAACGTGCTGGGCGGCGCGGTCAACCTGACGTCACCCTCGTGGGGCGACGCGAGCGGCCGCGTGGAGATCGGCGTCACCGCCGGCACCGAGGGCCAGCTCCAGGGGTCACTCGGAGCGCGGGGAAGCTCGGGGCCCTGGCTGTATGCCGCCTCGCTGGGCCACTCGAGCCGGGACGGCCTGCCGCTCCCGGCGAACCCCAATCTCGCCTACAGCCAGCCGGATCCCGATCTGCGCACCAACACCGACGCCCGCATCACCAACGCGTCCGCGCGCGTGGTGCACCAGTTTGCCGGCGGCACGGAGATGGGCCTGTCGTTGTTCCACCTCGACGCCGAGAAGGGAGTCGCCCCCGAGGGGCACAAGGACCCGGTCAGCACCAACGTGCGCTTCTGGCGGTATCCGGACTGGCGCAACACCATGGGCATCATGAGCGCGCGCGGCACGCTGGGCGCGGAGACCATCTGGAAAGGCGCGGCGTGGGTGAACCGATTCCAGCAGACGATCGACGCGTACACCTCCGTCAGCTACGACAGCCTGGACAGCCGGGAGGAAGACCGCGACCTGACGTTCGGCGGCCGCCTGGTAGCGCAGCGCGGCGTCGGCACCAGCGCGTTCAAACTGGCGCTCAACGCCCTGACCTCCACTCACAAGCAGCGGGACATCGATCTCGAGCCCAATGGCCAACCGGTAACCGGGGGAGTCTTCCCGGAGCTGACCTACCAGCAGGTGGTGCTCAGCAGCGGCGCGGAGTACGAAGTAGATCCCATCGAGCGGCTGGACCTCACGATGGGCGCCAGCTTCGATGCGATGTTCGCTCCCAAGACCGGTGACAAACCGTCGCTCGATGCGTTCACCGACTACAGCGTCACCCTGGGCGCCGGCTATCGGATTGACGGCGGCTGGAACCTCCGCCTGGGAGCGGGACGCAAGGCCCGGTTCCCCACCATGCGGGAACTGTTCGGGGAATCGCTGAACCGCTTCCTGCTCAATCCCGATCTCCAGCCGGAATCATCGGTGCTCACCGAACTGGCCCTGGGGGTGAGTCGACCGACATATCAGGCGGAGGTGGTGTCCTTCGCGACCTTCACCTCGAATACCATTGACCAGCAGGCGGTGCTGGTGCCCGGGGAAACCCGCCCCCGCCGCCAGCGGGTCAACCTGCGCGGCAGCCGGGTCCTGGGCGTGGAGATGACGACCACGCTCCTGCCCTATCCCGACGTCACCGTCGCCGGCCATCTGACGTTGAGTCAAGTGCGGCGGCTGCAGGACGCACCGACCGATCCCATCTACCTCTCAGAGAAACCCACCACGCTCGGCCGCCTGGCCGCGAGCTACACGCCGTCGCTGGGACCCTCGGCGCTGGTCGAGGCGGTGTACACCGGCCGCGCCTACTCCCTGGACGACGACAACCAGTTCGTCCCGCTCCCCACATCGCTGGTCCTCAACCTCCGTGCGGCGTACCGCTTCCCCTTACCGGGCGAGCGCTCGCTGGAGCTGTACCTGCGGATGGACAATGTCACGGACGAGCTGGTGGTACCGCAGCTCGGCCTGCCGGAGGCCGGGCGGGTCGCACAGGGCGGCGTAAAAGCAAGTATCTGACAGGAACGAAGATCCAGGGAGCGTCACCTCCCCGGGGTTATTTCCACGTCGCGATCGCGTCCAGCGGCTTCCGCGCGATCTCCGGCACGCGGGCATCGGCCGCCGGATAACCCACCGGCATGACGAGGAAGGCCCGTTCGTTCTCCGGACGGTCCAGCAGCTCGCTCAAGAATCCCATGGGACTGGGCGTGTGGGTGAGCGTGACCAGGCCCATGTGGTGGATTGCCGTGATGAACAGCCCCGCCGCAATGCCGCAGGATTCCTGGGTGTAGTAGAACGAACGCCTCGCTCCGTCCGCCTCCACGCCGAAGGCCTGCCGAAACAGCACCACCACCCAGGGCGCGTCCGTCAGGTGCGGCTTGTGCTCGTCCGTGCCCAGCGGAGCCAGCGCCTCGAGCCACTCGGGCGGCATGCGGCCGTGGTAGTTGAGGTGCTCTTCCGCTTCCGCGGCGTCGCGCATCCGGCGTTTGCGCTCCGGATCGCCCACCACCACGAACGTCCAGGGCTGCTGGTGGGCACCGCTGGGCGCCGTGCCCGCCGCCCGCACCGCGTATTCGATCAGCTCGCGGGGCACGGGCTCGGTGGAGAACTGACGCGTGGTGCGCCGCCGCCGCATCTCTTCGTAGAACGACCGCGCTCGAGCGAGCGATTCCTCGGCGGACAACCTCGTGAAGACCAGTGGGATGAACGGGTGGGTCCGCGCCATGAGTGCCGTATCCGTGGTTGGGGAACCGGTGCGGGAAGATGAAACAGACAAGGGCGGGAGAGCAATCGGCTCGCCAACCGCTCCCGTCAGAACTCGAGGCGGGTGATCCGCCCTCCCGGTCCCACCATCCACGCACGACGGGATCCGGCGAACGCCACGGCCCAGTAGCCATCTGCCGACAGGCCGGTCCAGGTCGCGCCATCATCCCGCGAGAGGGCCGCTCCTCGAGGTCCCACGGCCACCAGCACCGGAGGCGTCACCGCCGGCGCGTACGATGACCCGTACACGGCTCCGGGGAACGGAGGCCGGCCCCTCACCGTCCAGCTGCGGCCGCCGTCGGTGGTACGGGCCACGTTGTCGCGGAACGCGTCCGAGACACCCAAGTCCCCGCCCAGGGCGACGCCCGTGAGCGAGTCCCGGAACGCGAGGCTCACGACGCCGGAGGACGGCGAACCGCGCGCCAGCGGCAGCGTGGCGACGCTCCACGTCATGCCGGCGTCCGCCGAGCGGTACACTTTTCCGTCTCCACCGGCCCCGGTGCCGATCCAGACGTAGCCGGGACGCGTCGCCACGAGACAGGTGCCGCTGGCCGCGAACGCCCCTTCGCCCGGCCCGGCGGCCGGCAGCGCCGTGGGGGAAACCGGTGTCCAAGTGGTCCCGCCGTCCGTGGTGGTAATCACCACCAGGTGCCCGCCCACGGCGTCGCTCACCGCGATCCCGCGGCGCGCGTCCCAGAAGTCGAAGCAGTCGTAGAACGCGCTGGAATCACGATTGAAAAACTGGAGCTGCCAGCTGGCGCCGCCGTCGTGCGTCTTGTAGATCCGCGAGCGGTCGCCAGGGCCCGCGCTCAACACGTACGCGGTATCGCGGCTCACGGCGTGCACATCGCGGAACTGCAGGGTGTCCCCGCCGGGGGCGGCGAGTCTGGCCCAGGTGCTCCCACCGTTCAGGGTGCGGAGGATCACGCCGGCGTGGCCACCGACCCAGAGCACCGAGTCGTTGACCGGGCTGACGGCTTGCAGGGTCGCCTGCGCGCCCGAGACCTGCTCGGTGAGCGCCGGTTGCTGTGGAAGCGCCTGTACCGCGGCAACCAACAGGACGAAACTCACGGGGCGAGCATCCCCCGCACGACCTGGATTTCGTCCGGGGTGACGCTGTGACCCAAACCCGAGTAGATGCGCTTGGTGACGCTTGCCCCCATGCGCTCGAAGGCTGCCGCGGTCTCGTCCACCCGCCGTTTGGGCACGTTGGGATCAATGTCGCCGGACCCCAGGAACACCGGCGTGCCGTCGAACGTGCCGGCGTAGTCCCTGGGCGTCCCCTCGGGGCCGATGAGGCCTCCGGACAGGCCCACCACCGCTCCGTACCGCCGTGGGTTCCGTACCGCGAACTCCAAGGCGAGGCACGCCCCCTGGGAGAATCCGACAAATGCGACGTGTTCGAACGGAATGCCCGCCGCGTCGATTCTCCCAAGCACGGTCTTGAGCAGGCGCAGCGCGGAGTTCAGGTGCGACTGGTTCTTCTCCACCTTCTCCAGCATGCTGTACGGGTACCACGCCCGCCCCGCGGCTTCCGGTGCGTAGCACGCGAAGCGAGGCCGATCCAGCTCGCGCGCCAGGGCGAGGCTGTCCTGGGCCGAGCCGCCCCGCCCGTGCAGGACGACGATGGCGCCCGCCGCCTCCGCGAGGGGCGCGCCGCCGAGCAGGACCGGCTGATCGCGATGAGGATCTCGAGGCACGAGGCCAATATAAGGGAGTGAGCGCGACGGATCGCCCTCTCGCCCAACGCGACGCCGCGGGTTAGATAGTAGGCGCCCCCGGCGAGGTCAGACCGTCCTGCCCCAGCCCACGCTCAGACGCTATGCCGTGATCTCGGTCGCCGCCGCCGTGGCGACGATCGGCCTGAAAGCGGGGGCCTACGCCATCACCGGCTCCGTGGGCCTGCTGTCCGATGCGCTCGAAAGCCTGGTCAATCTCCTCGCCGCCGTCATCGCCTTCATTGCCCTGTCCGTCGCCGCCAAGCCCGCCGACGAGGATCACGCGTACGGTCATAACAAGGCGGAATACTTTTCCAGCGGGTTCGAAGGGGCCCTGATTCTGGTGGCGGCCTTGAGCATCGCCTACGTCTCGGTCGAGCGACTCCTCCACCCGCGCCCGCTGGAACAGGCGGGGGCCGGACTCGCCATCTCCGCCGTCGCCTCGGCCATCAACTACGCCGTCGCCCGGATTCTGGGGCGCGCCGCCCGGCAATACGGGTCCATTGCGCTCGAGGCGGACGCGGGGCACCTGATGACCGACGTGTGGACCTCGGTGGGGGTCATCGCCGGCGTCGGCGCCGGCGCCCTCACCGGATGGAGCCTCCTGGATCCGCTGGTAGCGCTGGCCGTGGCCGCGCACATCGTGCGTACCGGGGTGATCCTGGTGCAGCGGTCCGCGCTGGGCCTCCTCGATACGGCGTTGCCCGAGCACCTGCGGCGAGACATCGCCGGCGTCCTGAACACGCATGCCACCAACGGCGTGCACTACCACGCGCTCCGCACCCGCCAAGCGGGCCGCTGGCACTTCATTTCCTTCCACGTGCTGGTGCCGGGCGACTGGACGGTGCAACGCGGGCACGATCTACTGGAGCGCATCGAGGACGAGATCCGTGCCAAGGTGCCGCTCAGCACCGTGTTCACCCATCTCGAGCCGGTGGAAGACCCGCTCTCGTTCGAAGACCAGCGGCTGGAACGCGAACGGCGGGAGGAGCGGATCAAGAACGACGTACGCCGGCCAGGTTGACGACGCCCGGCCGGCGTGTCAACTTCGCCACATTCGACCCCTCCGCAACATTTCGATTCAGTAGGAGACCGCCGATGCGGACATCCTGGTACACCCTTGCGCTCGCCCTGGGCGCCGCGCTCCCGCTGGCTTCCCAGCAGCTTCCCCGCCCCGCCGAATCGTTCGGCTTCGAGCCGGGCGCGGACTACCAGCTGGCCGACTACGAGCAGATGATCGCCTACTACCGCCAGCTGGACGCGGCCTCGGACCGCGTGCAGATGAGCGAGATCGGTCGCTCGGCCCGTGGTCAACCTATGTACCTGGTCATCGTCTCCAGCGAAGAGAACCTGCGAAACCTGGAGCGGTGGCGGACCATCGCCGAGCAGCTCGCCGCCGGCCGCGTGCCGGAAGAGGAAGCCCGGCGCCTCAGCAAGGAGGGGCGCGCGGTGGTCTGGATCGACGGCGGGCTGGACGACCAGGAGTACGCTACCGGACAGCTCATGCCGGAGCTGATCTACCACGTGGCCGCCGACGACACCGACGAAATGCGCAAGATCCGCGGCAACGTCGTCGCCCTGCTCATGCCGCACATGAATCCCGAGGCGTCGGCGAGCGACGTGACGTGGTACCGGACCTACCGCGGCACGCCGTTCGAGGTGACCGAGCCGCCCCGCCTGGGCCAGCCGTACACCGGGTCGGACAATAACCGCGATTGGTTCATGATCACGCAGCCGGAAACCTGGGCGGCCTCGCGGATCTTCTACCACGTGTGGTACCCCCAGATCCTCTACAATCACCACCAGACGGGGCCGGCGTACACCCGCATCGTGATCCCGCCCTACTCCGACCCGGTGAATCCGGACATCCATCCGGGTGTCACTGCCGGCGTCAACCTGGTGGGCGCGGCCATGGCGGCCCGGTACGCGGCCCAGCGCATGCCGGGATACGTCTCTCGGGTGATTTACGACATGTGGTGGAACGGCGGCATGCGGCTGGCTCCCTACTACCACAACATCATCGGGATCCTGACCGAGACGTCTCACGCCTTCCCCACGCCCACCCGCTACGACACCACCGCCTGGCCCGAAACCATCGAAGCGCGCAAGGGCGACACGCCCCGCACCGATGGCACCAGCATCTTCTACGCGAATCCGTGGAAGGCGCCGGTCTCGCGGTTCCGTGACGCGATCGATTACATGTATCACGCCTCCATCGCGGTGCTCAACCTCGCGGCCAACTACCGGGAGGAGACGCAGTTCAACCGGTGGCGCATGGCGCGCGACAACATCGAGGCCGGCGAACGGGGCGGCCCATACGCCTACGTATTGCCGGCGGACCAGTGGGACCCCAGCGCGGCCCGCGACATGGTCAACGTGTTCCGCAAAGGCGGGGTGGAGGTGCAGCGCGCCACCCAGGCCTTCCGCGCCGGCGGCCGCGAGTACGCGGCCGGCAGTTACGTGCTCTTCACGGCCCAGGCCAACCGGCCCCTCATCATGAACCTGATGGAGCGGCAGCGGTACCCCGACCGGCGGCTCTACCGCGGCGGACCGCCGGAGCCGCCCTACGATCTCTCGGGCTGGACGCTCTCCATGCAGATGGGCGCTGACGTGGTCCGGATCGATGAGCGGTTCACCGCGAGCGCCGAGGCGGTGCGGGACACGCTCCCGCCCAGCGGCGACGTGCGCGGGACGGGCGGGTTCGGCTGGTCGCTGTCTCCCAACGCCAACGCCAGCGCCAAGGCGGTCAACCTGCTCCTCGCGCAGGGCGAGCGCGTGCTCCGCGCGCGGGAAGCCGGGACGTTCGTGATCGAGCGGCGGGGACAGACCGAGCAGCGCGTGCGCGCGGCCGCGCAGGAGGCGGGCGTGGTGTTCACCGCGCTCTCGGCGCGACCGGGCGGTACGCTCACACCGCTGCGACGGCCGCGCGTGGGTCTCTACAAGTCCTGGGTGGCGGTGGACGACCTGGGCTGGACGCTGTGGCTTCTGGAGCAGTACGCCTTCGCGGTGGACACCCTGCACAACGCCGACATCCAGACCGGCGACTTGAGCCGCTACGACGTCATCCTGTTCCCCGATCAGGCGGCCAACGTCATCCTGAACGGTCGCGCGCCCGGCACCATGCCCGACGCCTTCGTGGGTGGGGTGGGAGCGACCGGCGTCGCGGCGCTGGACCGCTACGTCCGGAACGGCGGCACCGTCGTGGCCTTCGACGACGCCAGCGACTTTGTGGCCGAGCAGCTGGGACTACCAGTGCGCAATGCGGTCGCCGGCATCTCGGACAACGAGTTCTTCATTCCGGGATCCCTGGTGCGCGCCGCCGTGGACACCGCCCATCCCCTGGCGCAGGGGATGCGGCCCGAGGTCGCCACCTTCTTCCGGCGCAGCCGGGCGTTCGAGGTATTGCGGTTATCGAGAACGCGCGAAGGCGGGCGGGTCGAAACGGCGGCGCCGGCCGAGCCACCGGTGGAGGTGGTGGTGCGCTACTCCCGCGAGAATATCCTGATGAGCGGCTGGGGGATTGGACAGGAGCGCCACCTGGCGGGGCGGCCCGCGATGGTCCGGGTGCCACACGGGCAGGGCGCGGCGGTGCTGTTCGCGTTTCAGCCGCAGTTCCGCTCGCAGCCGCGGGGGACCTACAAACTGATTTTCAACGCGCTGTTCGGGGCAACGGTTCCGTAACAGCGGGAAGCGCTGTGTAAGGGGTGAGGGGTAAGACGTACCCCTCACCCCTTACCCTTACCCCTCACGCAGTCTGGGATCCCTGTTACGCAGCCAGCGGTCCCCGCCCCGCCTGCCGTTTCGCTTCCCGGAAGCTCACCAGCCGCTGCGCCTGCTCATCCCACAGCGCAAGCGTCATGCACCTGAGGCTGCTCCGAAGGGTGAGGCGCGTCACGCGCTGTAGTTCCGGAACGGCCGTGAACGCCTCGTGCAGGCGGTAGTTGGGAATCCGGGCGTTCAGGTGGTGGACGTGGTGCAGTCCGATGTTCCCGGTGAACCAGCGGAGCACGGGCGGGAGATCGTAGTAGGAGCTCCCCTCCAACGCGGCTTCGTGGTACCGCCACCGGTGGGCGTGCTCCCAGTAGGTCGGCTCGAACTGGTGTTGGACGTAGAAGAGCCACACGCCGATGGAGCACGAGATCAGCGTGATGGGCAGCTGCACCATCACGAACGCCGCGGGACCGAAGGCGGCCATGCCGGCCAGCACGACAACGGCGAGCGCGGCGTTGTTGTACCAGATGCTGCGCCGCTCGCGGGTCCACTCGCGGGGCACGCCTGCGGTGAGGCGATGCCGGACGAAGAAGTGCAGTGCCGCGCCGATGCCGAAGAGCATCACGGGGTGCCGATACACTCGATACTTGAAGCGCCCCCACCGGCTTCGCGCGCGGTACTCGTCAATCGTCAGCGTGTCGATGTCGCCGAACCCCCGATGGTCCAGATCCCCGGAGGTGGCGTGATGAATCGCGTGGGTCTTCTTCCAGTAGTGATACGGCGTGAGCGTGAGCACGCCCAGGATGGAGCCCACCACGTCGGCCAGGCGCTTCGACGTGAAGAAGGACCCGTGCCCGCAGTCGTGCTGGAAGATGAACAACCGGATGAGGAGAAAGGCTTCAGGTACCGCCAGCGCCAGCGTAAGCGCGTAGCTCACGCCCAAACTCCAGTACATCAGCGCCCATCCGGCGAGGAACAGGCTGAGCGTGCTCAGCAGCTGCCAGAGGCTTTGGCCGAGACTCGGCCCGCGGTATGGGGCAAGCGCCGACGCCCACTCGGCGGCCGCCTGCTGCGGCCGGGGCAGCGTCCCGCTCGTCACGGCCAGCGCTGGCGCCTAGTCCCGCCCGCGCGCGGCCCGGCGCTCATCGGCGCGGCGACGCCGGCGGTTGGCGGCCGCCTTGAGCCGCTTGGCCGCGCTGGGCTTGAGGTAGTATCGCCGCCGCCGGAGCTCCTTCAGAACGCCCGAACGCTGTACTTTGCGTCGGAACGCTTTCAGGGCCCAATCAATCCGATCGTTTTCGCCGAGGATAATCTCGGTCATGTGCCGCCGCCTTGACGTGAAGGCCGTGAGCCAACGGCCGTAAGTGCAGACTGGCAACAAAAAAAGCGGGACCGGCGCTGCGCGTGGTCCCGCCTGCTGGTGCTCCGTGCCGGCGCATCCCGCTCCTCAGGAAGGCTAATCCCTGCGGATGTCCCTGTCAATTAACGGGACACCCTGAACCGCAGTGCGCCGCCACCAGGAGCCCAACCACCTCCAGAAACTGGCTGTGCGACACGCTGCGGCCCCCGCCCGGGCGGGTCTTGTGCGCCACCACCAGGTCGCGGGCCGGCATGATCAGGATGTGTTGTCCCACCGCGCCCAGCCCAGTGAACGCCCCCTGATACGCCGGGCCCAGGTCCGGCCGGTCGAATACCCACCACAGGTAGCCGTACCCGAAGGGCCCCTCTCGCCGGCGCGGCGGGTTCATCTCGTGCACCCGGGTGATTGCGCCCGTGCTCTGGGTGACCCAGGCGCGCGGGACGACCTGGGTGCCGTCCCAGCTTCCGCCACGCAGCATGAGGTAACCGATCCGGGCCATGTCCCGCGTCGAGAGATTGATGTGGTACGCCAGGTGCTTCGAGCGCGCGGAGTCACCCGACTTCCGTTGGAGGGCGCGATTCCAATCCTGCATCCCCAGCGGCCCCGCCAGGTGCTCTCCCACCGCATCGTAGATGTCCTTGCCAGTCCGTTGCTCGAAAATGGTCCCCAGCGCGTTGAAATCCCAGTTGTTATAGAGGTAATAGCCGCCGGGCCGCTGCGAGCCGCGGGGCGGCGCACTGGCCAGGTCGTCGCCGGCATTGGACGCGGCGTGGTAGATCCCGGACCGCGCGGACAGGAGGTGGCGCACGGTGGCCCGCCGCTCCTCCGCCGACAGGCCGCCGTGATCGTCGATCCCCAGCTGCTCCAGGGTCTGGTCCAAATCGATCGCACCTCGCTCGACGTAAATCCCGTAGAGCATGGAGAGCACGCTCTTCCGCACCGAGGCGAGGTAACTGATCGCCTGGAGGTCCCCGTAGTCCATGAGGACCCTTCCGCCGACCACGGCCACGAATCCGGTCGTCGCCATCTGGGAGAGCCGTTCCCGCACCTGCGCCAGACCCGCGGCGGACCATCCCGCGCATTCGGGCCGCTCGATCCGTTGCCATTCGGCGCCGGGAAATGTCGGCGTAAGTGCCGGACACCCAGCGACTGAAACGGCAAGGCCGGGAGCCGCGGTTGGCGGGGGCGCTGACGCCGCGCACGCCAGCACCACGGGCGCCAGCACCAGCCACCAGCGGCGCGGTGCGATCGATCGACGGAGTCGCCTCATGGGCACGACCTGGAGAAGGCTGGTGACCAAGATGCCCGCACGGGCGGGTTCTTCAAGGGGCGGTGATCCCGAGCACCCAGTTCCATCTGCTGCGAGATCTGGCCGACAGCCTCGCCCGGAACGGCTTCAAGAAGCTGGTGATCGTGTCAACGCTGAAACGAGGGCTCGCGCCTCAGCAGCAGGCAAACTTGCCCCACTCCGGCGCCGGTGCCGACACTGCCCGGAACCGATCGTCCAGCGCCGTCTTGGGGAGCGCGCCCACCACGGTGTCAACCACTCGCCCCTCCCGAAAGAAGAGCAGCGTCGGTATCGAGCGGATCCCGTAGCGGTCGGGCGTCAGCGGGTGGGCGTCCACATCGAGCTTGGCGACCTTGACCTTGCCGGCGTGCTTCACCGCCAGCTCCTCCAGGATGGGCGCGACCGCCTGGCATGGGCCGCACCAGGACGCCCAGAAGTCCACGACCGCAATGCCGGGATACTGCTCGATCTCCTCGGCGAAGGTCGTATCCGAGAGCTCCGTAATGTTCAAGCTGGACATCGCATTCCTTCCTTTCTTGTGCCGGCGTGGCGGCGCCGAACGGTGACGTTGATCCGTGTAGTTCCTGACAGGCTTGAATCCGCGACCGGTGCAAGAAGTTCCACGGCGCTCCGCTCAGCGCAGCCGGACGATCTCGCCTCCGGCAAAGAGTCCTCCGGGCACGACGCCCAGCCCCGCGTAGAGCCTCGCTGGCACACCGATGTCCGCCAGGTAGAGATCTCCGCCGCAGACCTTGCCGCCGGACGATCGCAGGCCGGTCTTGGGGAGCGCCAGCGTCAACGTCGCCGCCGCCCGGATGGCCGGCTCCAGGACCGCGCCGGTCGTTGGCTCCAATCCCGATGGCAGGTCCAGCGCGAGTATGGGTGCGCCCTGGGAGTTGGCCCACCGAATGAGATCGGCCGCCCCACTCCGTGGCGGACCGGACAGCCGATAGCCGATGATCCCATCGATGATCAGCTCGGGCGGAGGCGTCGCCGAGACCGCATCCGCCTGCTCGATCGAGACGCCCAACCGTCGGAGGATTTCCAGTTGACGACCCGGAACGCCGGTGAGCACGTTGGGCGGCACGGCCACGAACACGCGGATCTCCGCGCCCCAATTGTGCAGGTGGCGCGCGGCCGCGAGTGCTCCACCGGCGTTATTCCCGCTTCCAGCCAGCACCACCACGCGTCTGCGAAGGCTGCTGCCGTCCAGGAACCGGTCACGCGCGAGGCGCGCGAGACGGCTTCCCGCGTTTTCCATCATCTGCATCAGGTCGATGTGGTAGTCTTCTACCACGGCCCGGTCCAACTCGATCATCTGGTCCCTGGTGACATCGGGCACAGCGGGCCGCCGCTCCGTGGACGCCCGCCCCTCCACCGCCCGCCACGCGGCGTAGAGCGAGACCAAGAACGGCACGGCGTAGGTGAGCGCGACCGGTACCGCCAGGGCCGGGCTCACCCGGCCGGCGAAGAGCGCTGGTCCCTGGTTAATCGCTACCAGGATCGTCCCCACGACCAGCGCCACTCGCACCGAGCTGTGGACGGTGCGCGCCGTCAGTGCGCTCGTTGGCGTCGTCAACCTCGACCCCTACACATCGTTACACGCCCCCCAACGTCGCGTGATGATGGGGCCGCAGGGAGTCTGGTATCTCGTGCCGGTGCAGGCCCCCTTGGGCCAGCCATTCGGCGGTAGACCCAGCGGCCCGGTCGATCAGCGCTCCGGTATGCGAAAAGTCGTAGGACGAGACCGGCAGCGGGCAGAGCGGTGGCACCACCACGACCTCGCTTCGTCCCGCGAGGCGCTCGAGATCCGCCACGAGCTGGTTCACAATCAGCAGATTGAGCGCGTGCAACCCGATTTGGATGACCCCGGCGGGTGGATGGGTCAGGGCGCAAGGCAGCCCGGAGCTCAAGACGATGACGCGCTCCGCCCCCAGGGCCACGGCGCTGGCGATCGGCGTGCCGCTCGCCACCGCCCCGTCCACCAACGTCCGCGAGCCGATGCAGACCGGCGGGAACACGCCGGGAATGGCGGTGGTGGCAAGCAACGCTTCGGCCGCCGGCCCGGACGACAGGATCTCGGCGGACCCGTCGAACAGGTCCGTGGCGATGATGTGACAAGGAATGCGGCACTCCTCGAGTCGCTCCATCTTGAGGTTTCTCGCCAGCAGCCGCCGCAGCGCGGCCGGGCTCACCAGGTGGTCGCGACCCAAGAGCAGCCGCTGGACCCCACCGAACGCTGAGACCGGGAAAACGTCCCTCCGGCGGACCTGGCGCCAGATCTGTTCCAGGCGCCGAACGCCTTCGACGGTCGGGTCGCTCGCGTAGGAGGCCGCGTTGATCCCGCCGACCGACGACCCCACAACGAAATCCGCCGTCACCCCCGCGGCCGTGAGCGCCCGCAACATGCCCACCTCGATCGCGCCAAGGCTGCCGCCGCCCGCGAACACGAATGCGGTGCCCGCCCGATTCACCTGAGTCCCCTCTTCATGTCATCGTAGGAAGCGTTTGGAGGCGCGAATGGTTCCGGGCCGAGCGGAGCGACACTTCGGCGCTCGCAGGAAGACGCTGGTGCATGCCGAAACCCGGGAACCAATCACCAGGGACGCGGATTCGTCAGGGTAACCACGGAGACTTGGCGAAACTCGCCGACCGTACCCTTCGTTCACATCCACTACATCAAGAGGAGGAAGCATGCTGAAGCGGATTCTTTCCACCCTGAGTACCGGCGCCCTGCTGGTCGTCGCGATGCCGGTGCTGGCCCATGCCCAACAGATGGCCAGCGCGCCCAAAGGCACGCAGAAGACGGTGACCGGCACCGTGATCGACGTGTCGTGCAAGTTCGGGCAAGGCCTCTCGGGCACGGACCACACCATGTGCGCTCAGGTGTGTGCCGACAAGGGTATCCCCCTGGCCATCCTGGGCGACGACGGGAAGTTGTACGTCCCGGTGAGCGCCAGTATGCCCGGCGAGGGCTCCAACCAGCAGTTGAAGCCATACGCGGAGCAGAAGGTGACGGTGAGGGGCACCGTCTTCGCGGCAGGCGGGGCCAACGCGATCCAGATCGCGAGCATCCAGTAACAGCGCCTTCGCAGATAGAGCGG
>DATECF010000342.1:0-3208 GCA_035287045.1 Gemmatimonadales bacterium
CCATCGTCCCCGCCGCGGCGATGAGGTGCCGGAGCCCCTCCGCCGCCTGGATGGTGCCGTACGGCGCCTTTCGGAACAGGACGCAGAACGTGTCCATCTCAGTTTCCCAACGTCAGGAGCACGTCGCTTTCGCGGATGAGGCGAAACAGCTTCTCCAGCGAAGACGGTTCGGCGCCCGGCAGCACGCTCTCCCGGCGCAGGCCCCGGGTCACGAGGCAACTCCCGCACAACTCGACGCGCGCTCCCCGGGCGATGAGGTCGCTGAAACCGGCCACCGCATCGGGCAACCCCTTGGCCCGCCCTCCCACCGCGAACCCGTAGACCCCGTCGGCGGACGCGAAGACGTTCACGCGGTGCCCGGCGTCGAGCGCGGCCCTGGCCAGTCGCATCGCCGTCGAGGCGTGCTCGCCCGCGTAGGGGGCCGCCGCCAGGAAGATGGTCAGGGTCTTCTGCGTGACGGACATCAGACGATCGCCGGGATCCCCAGCCACCGGGCACCCAGCCCCAGCGCCACGCGCAGCACTTCGCGCCGCGGCCCCGGCGGCGACAGCCACCACTGCTCGAAGAGCACCTTGCCCCAGTGCCAGGCTCGCCCCGTCCGCCGCAGCTCTACCTGCGGGCTGGGCTCGGCGTAGAAGTCGCCGAAGGCAAAGCCCGCCAGCGCTTCTCCAGCCTCCAGCATGCAGTACCCGCTCCCGCCGAACGTGGCCGTGACGGGGGTCCCCGTGATCTCGGCGGCGATCCGGCGCGCCGCGACCTCCGCCTGGCCGTGCGCGAAGACCCCTGCCTTGGGTAGCATCAGGGGGACGTCGGGCTTCCAGCGTCCCGGGATCGGGATCGCCGTCACGTCGCCCACCGCGTAGACGTTCTCGTGGCGGGTCTTGAGGGTGGCTTTGTCGACGGGTACCCATCCCGTCTCGCCGGCCAGGCCAGCCGCGCGCACCACCCGGGGACCCCGGTGAGGCGGGATGGCGACCAGGAGGTCGAACGTCGCCGGCGCCCGGCCCTCAAACGCCAGCTCACGGGCGCGGGGTTCCACCGCGGTCAGTTTGTGCAGCGGGTGAAAGACGATGCGACGCGCGCGAAGCATCTGTTGGATCGCGTCGCCCAGGGCGGGCCCGGCCACCGGCATCGGTTGCGGTTCGGGCGTGTAGAGATGCACCTCGACCCGGTCTCGGAGACCCCGGCGGCGGAAGTAGTCGGCGATGAGCATGGCGCCCTCGTGGGGCGCTCCCGGGCACTTGTACGGGAGCGCGCTCACCACCACCGCGACGGTTCCGCCGCGTTCCGGGAACGCTCGCAGGGTGTCGAACAGGCGCGCCGCGCCATCCCACGTGAAGAAGGTGTGCGCCGCTTCGGCCAGCCCGGCGATGGCGTCCGGCGCGAGTTCCGCCCCGAGCGCGATCACCAGGTGGTCATACCCCAGCGACTGACGGGTGGTCTGCACGCGCCCGCCGCCGATGTCGATGCCGACCACCTCGGCCTGCACCACTTCGACGCCCGGCCGCACCAGCGTGCGCAGGTCTCGAACCGCTTGATCAGGCTTGCGGTCCCCGGTCATCATCCAGAGGAAGGAGGGGGCGAACGCGTGCCGGCGGTCCCGCTCGACGAGCACCACGCGATGCTGGCCGGGGAGCAGGCGCCGGAGCTCGTTGGCGGCCACCAGGCCGCCCACTCCGCCGCCGAGAACGGCGACCGTCTTGGCGCTCATCGTCCAATCACCCCTTCCGCTTTGGATCGCATCTCGCAGACGACGGCCTATGCCCGCGCCGCCCTGACCAGACGCCCGCTTCGCTCCAGGTGCTCGAGCAGCACCTGGCGCATGAGGTCGCAGGCCCGGATGACCTTGGGGGTGGCCAGGCGGTAGAACATCGCCTGGCCTTCCCGCCGCGCCACGACGATGCCTTTGGCGCGCAGCACGGCCAGATGTTGAGAGACGTTGGCCTTGCGGATGCCCAACGCGTCCGTGAGTTCTCCCACCGAACGCTCACCGCCGCGGAGCGCGTCCAGGATCTCCAGGCGCTTGGCATTTCCCAGCGCCTGGCAGACCTGGGCGTGCAGCTCAAGCAGTGATCGATCGCGGGAGTGTTCTTTCATAGGGGATATTCTCTTGATTTCATAATAATGAATCTTCAGATTACACTCTAGACTTCTGTGACGGCTCTGTCAACCTCAGAGAAATCCGTTGCGCACCCGATACCACTTTCCGTTCACGGGGTGTACTTGATGGAGTAGGAACCTACGTCCACACGCTGGTGGGGAGGTGAGTGTGATGTCGCGTCGACATATCGCCACGGGTCTGGGGGTGCTCCTCCTGGCTTTCGCGTTGGCGATTCCTGCGTTCGCTCAGCCGGGTTGGGGTATGCACGGGTGGTGGGGAGGCGCCTCTGCCCAGCAGGCCCCGGCCGGGCCAGTGACTATTGACACCGCCGTCGACCGCGTCAGGCAGGGGCTGGCGGCCTGGGGCAACCCCGATCTGGCGCCCAAGGAGATCATGGAGTTCTCCAACCACTTCTATGTGATCGTGGTCGAGAAGAGCACCGGCATCGGGGCGCTCGAACTTATCGTCTGGCGCAACGGCTACGTCCAGCCCGAGCCGGGGCCAAACATGATGTGGAACACGAAGTACGGGCACATGGCGGGCGGCGGCATGATGGGCCCCGGCATGATGGGGTCTGGCTGGGGTGCACCGGGCGTGGTTTCCGGTACCGCCCCGGCGGCCCAGCCGATCACCAAGGAGCGGGCGCGCCAGATCGCGTCCCAGTACCTCCAGTCGGCGCTCCCTGGCACGCAGCCGGACGACGGTACGGCCTTCTACGGCTACGTCACGTTCGACGTCGAGCGGAACGGTAAGACCATCGGGATGTTGAGCGTCAACGCGTACACTGGCCAGGTCTGGTACCACACCTGGCATGGCACGTTCGTTCGGGAGAAGCATCTGTAGAGGACGCACGCTCAGGCTTCGCCTGCGACGAGGGCTGTTCAGGTGCTCGCTCACAGATGGCGGCACTTTAGTGCCTGCCATGGCCGAGCAGCAGGTGGCTCAGCGGGCAGAGGAGGACCAGCGCCGCGATCCGCAGCCGGCGGGCGTCAGGGGCTCGCCGGATGGGAGCCTCAGGATGCCGCGACTACGCGGCACGGGTGACCACGATCTCGTTCCCCTTGACGGCCACGCTGAATTCTGTCAGCGGCCGGGGCGGCGGGCCTG
>DATECF010000343.1:0-5564 GCA_035287045.1 Gemmatimonadales bacterium
GTGGAGCTGGGACCGGAGGTGCGGGGATTCGGCGTCTACCCCGGCGGGCAGTCCGGGAATCCGGCGAGCCCGCGATACCAGGATCGCCTCCCGCGCTGGCTGAACGGCGATCTGGATACGCTCCGGTTCCCGCGCTCGGCCACCGACCTCCAACCTGCCCAAACGAGAGCCACGCTCACCCTCACGCCCGCGGGAACGCGATGACCTATGCTCGCGTCGGGTTGATCGCCGCGGCGACAGCGGTCGCCACGATGCTGCTTGGATGGTGGTCCGTGGCGGCGATCGGCCTGGTGGGCGGGCTGCTGGCACCGGCCGGCCGGCGAGCGGGCCTGGAAGCGGGACTCGGGGCCGCGCTCGGCTGGGCCGCGATCCTGGCGGTGTCGGCGCTGGGCGGGCCCATCTGGACGGTCGCGTTGCGGGTGGGGCCCCTGTTCCGGCTCCCGGCCCTGGGATTCCTCGCCGTCGCGATCATCTTCCCGGCGTTGCTGGCCGGCAGCGCGGCAAGGCTCGCATCGGAAGCCAGGCGCTGGACGAACGTCGCCGATCATTGAAAGGTTCATCATGACCACCTACAAGCACATTGACACCAAGCTGATTCACGCCGGCGAGCCGGACCCCCGCATCTTGGGCGCCGTCAGCATCCCGATCTTCCAGTCCGCCATGTTCGAGTACGGGGGCGAGACGGACTATCACGACATCAAGTACATCCGGCTCAACAACACGCCGAACCACATCGCGGTCCATCAGAAGCTGATGGCGCTGGAGAATGCTGAAGCGGCGCTGGTGACGTCCAGCGGCATGGCGGCCATCTCGACGGCGTTGCTCACGGTGCTCTCCGCGGGCGATCACCTGTTGATCCAGGACTCCCTCTACGGCGGCACGCACGACTTCGTGACCAAGGACCTGGGCTCCTTCGGCATCACGTTCGATTTTGTGAACGCCGACCGCCCCGATTCCTGGGACCAGAAGCTTCGCCCTAAGACGCGGGCGATCTACGTCGAGACCATGAGCAACCCGTTGCTCCAGATCCCGGACCTGGAAGCGGTGGCCGCGTTCGCGCGGGACCACGGGCTGGTCTCGCTGGTGGACAACACCTTCGCGAGCCCCATGAACTACCGGCCGCCGGAGCACGGGTTCGATCTCTCCCTGCACAGCGCTACCAAGTACCTGAACGGGCATTCGGACATCGTGGGTGGGGCCATCATCGGCCGGGCGGAGCTGGTGGACCGGATCAAGCACCGCCTGGATCACCTCGGCGGATCCATGGACCCGCACCAATGCTACCTGCTGTATCGCGGCATGAAGACCCTGGCGCTACGCGTGCGGTGCCACAACGAGAGCGCGCTCAAGGTCGCCACGTTCCTGGCCGAGCATCCCAAGGTGGCCCGGGTCAACTACCCCGGATTGCCGACCCACCCCCAGCACCAACGCGCCCGCGCCTTGTTCGACGGGTTCGGCGGGATGCTGAGCTTCGAGATGAAAGGCGGGTTGGAGGCCGCCGAGCGCTTCATCGAGGCGACCACGCTGCCCATCGTGGCTCCCAGCCTGGGCGGCGTGGAGACCCTGGTCACGCGTCCGGCCACCACCTCGCACCGCGGCATGGCGCCCGAGGACCGGCAGCGGCTGGGGATTACGGACAGCTTGATTCGCGTGTCCATTGGGATCGAGGCCACCGAGGACCTGATCGAGGACTTTGGGCGGGCGTTGGCCGCTTGAAACGCAACGGCATGGTCACCTGTTTACATTTGGTACACTGACGCCGAATGCACGGCGCCCTTCGGAGGTACCATGATCTCAGCTTCGAAACGAGCGTACTGGTCCGCGGCGCTGCTGGCCCTCCCGGTCAGCCTGTCCGGGCAAACGGTGGACCAGGTTATCGCCAAGTACCATGAAGCCGCGGGCGGTCTGGACCAGTTCAAGGCCGTCAACTCCATGCGGGTCACTGGGCGGATGACCCTGGGGCAGGGCATCGAGGCGCCGTTCACCCGCATCACCAAGCGCCCCAAGAATGTCCGCGTGGATATCACGCTTCAGGGCATGACCGGGAGCCAGGGGTACGACGGTCAGACCTCGTGGATGTTCATGCCGTTCATGGGCCAGACGGCCCCCGAGCTCATGCCGCCGGATATCGCCAAGTCCATGGAAGAGGAAGCTGATTTCGACGGCCCGCTGGTGGACTACCAGGCGCGCGGCATTCAGGTCGAGCTGGTGGGCCAGGAGGCGGTGGAAGGTACCAACACGTTCAAGCTCAAAGTCACGATGAAGAGCGGCAACGTCACGTTCTACTACCTGGATGCGGAGTACTACCTGCCGCTCCGCACCGAGACCAAGCGGACCATTCAAGGGCAGGAGATGAACATCGTCACCGTGCTGGGGGACTACAAGCCGGAAGGTGGGCTGATGGTTCCCCATTCCATTCAGGTGAGTGGTCAGGGCCCGGGCACCCAGGGCTACATCATCGAGAAGGTAGAAATCAACCCGGTGATCAACGACGAAGACTTCAAGATGCCACCCAAACCCGGCGGCGATCGGTAGGCGATCTATGAGTCTTGAACCCAGGAGCGCGGCGCGGCTGGCGACCGCGCTCTTTTTCTTGGTGCCGGGCCCGGCCCGGGCGCAGGTGGCGCTGGATTCGGACGTACTGGCGGGGCTCGCACCCCGGTCCATTGGCCCGGCGGTGATGAGCGGGCGGATTGCCGCCATCGCGGGCGTCGCGGCCGACCCCGTGACCCTCTACGTGGGGAGCGCCGGCGGCGGCGTATGGAAGTCGAACGACGGCGGCACCACCTTCAAGCCGGTGTTCGATCAATACCCACAGTCGATTGGCGCCATAACCGTCGACCCGTCGAACCCGCAAACCGTCTGGGTGGGAACCGGCGAGACCTGGGTGCGGAACAGCGTGTCGGTAGGGGCCGGCCTCTACAAATCCACCGACGGCGGCGACCACTGGACGCTGGTGGGGCTCAAGGACTCCGAGCGGATCGCCAAGATCATCGTCCACCCTACCCGGGGCGACGTGGTCTGGGTGTGCGCCACGGGGCACCTGTGGGACGCGAGCGACGAGCGCGGGGTGTACCAGACCGTGGACGGCGGTAAGACGTGGACCAGGTTGCTGTTCGTCAACCGGGACACCGGTTGCGCCGACCTCGCCCAGGATCCGCAGGCCCCGGACGTGCTCTACGCGGCCATGTGGCAGTTCCGCCGCCGGGCGGACTTCTTCACCTCCGGTGGACCCGGCAGCGGCCTCCACAAGTCCGCCGACGGCGGCAAGACCTGGACGCCCATCATGAACGGCCTGCCCGTCGGGGAAAGAGGGCGAATCGCGGTCGCGGTGGCGCCGTCCAAGCCCAGCGTGCTCTACGCGGCGGTGGAAGCGAAGCAGACGGCGTTCTATCGGTCGGACGACGCGGGGGCGACGTGGCGCGAGACCAACGCGTCCAACACCGTGCAATTCCGCCCGTTTTATTTCGCGCTGGTGGTGGTGGACCCGGTGGACGACCAACGGGTGTACAAGCCCGGTCTCAACCTGGGCATCTCTACCGACGGCGGCCGCTCCTTCTCCGGCGCCCTCACGACCGCCCAGAGCGTGCATTCGGACCTCCATGCCCTGTGGATCAACCCGAAGAACCCCTACCACCTGGTCCTCGGTACCGATGGCGGCGTGTATTTCTCTATGGACCGGGGCGCTCATTGGCGGCACGCCAAGGGGCTACCGGTCTCGCAGTTCTACGAAGTGAGCTACGACATGGAATGGCCGTACAACGTGTACGGCGGGCTCCAGGACAATGGCACCTGGATGGCGCCCTCGCGTGGGCCTGGCGGAGTGCAGAACCGGGATTGGCGCAGCATCGGCTACGGCGACGGTTTCCACGCATTCCCTGATCCGACGGACCCCGATCTGGCATACGTGGAGTATCAGGGCGGCAACATCCTGCGGTTCCGGAAGTCCACCGGCGAGATCAAGGAGATCAAGCCGTACCCCAGGGCCGGCGAGCCGGAGCTGCGGTTCAACTGGAACACGCCCATCCATCTTTCCCCGTCGCGGCCGGGCACGGTGTATCTGGGCGGGCAGTTCCTGTTCCGGTCGGCCAACCGGGGCGAGTCGTGGGAGCGGATCTCGCCGGACCTCACCACCAATGATCCGGCCCGCCAGCGGCAGCGGGAATCCGGTGGCCTGACGATCGACAACACGTCGGCCGAGAACCACACCACGATCTACACCATCAGTGAATCGCCGAGAAATCCGGACCTCATCTGGGCCGGGACGGACGACGGCAACCTGCAGGTCACAAAGGACGGCGGGAAGACCTGGAGCAACGTGGTCCTTAACGTTCCGGGGTTGCCCAAGGGCACGTGGGTGTCGCACGTGGAGGCGGGCCGCCACGCGGACGGCGTGGCCTACGCCACGTTCGACGGCCATTACGCGGGCGACATGCAGACCTACGTCTATCGCACTGCGGACGACGGCGCCACCTGGCGGGCGCTGGCCACGCCGGAGCTGTCGGGGTACGCGCACGTGATTCGCGAGGATCTGGTCAACCAGGACCTGTTGTTCCTGGGTACCGAGCAGGGCTTGTTTCTCACGGTGGATGGCGGCACGCACTGGGCCAGGGTGGGCGGCAAGTTCCCGCCGGTGGCGGTGCGCGATCTCCAGATCCATCCACGCGACCACGACTTGATCATCGCGACGCACGGCCGGGGCGTCTGGATCCTGGACGACATCACGCCGCTCCGGCATTTGACGCAGGCCGTGCTGGACAGCGATGTCGCGATATTGCCGACGTTAGCCTCGGTCATGGTGATTCCCGCCACGGTGCAGGCCTTTCCGGGCGATGATGAATTCGTGGGCCAGAATCCGGACGAGGCGGCGAGTATCGTCTATTACCTCAAGCGGCGCCCGCTGTTCGGAGACTTGCGGGTCGAGATCTATGACAGCGCCGGCGCGCTGCGCGCCACCTATCCTGGCCAGCGGTCGCGGGGCCTGAACCGGGTCAGGTGGCCCATGCGGTTGAAGCCGCCCAAGGTGCCGGCGGCCACGTCGCTGGTCTCGCAGCCCGGGGCCTTCTACGGTCCGCGGGTCAGCGAGGGCACCTACCAGGTCAAGCTGGTGGTGGGCAGCCAGACCTACGAGAGCAGCGTTACCCTGACGCCCGATCCCCGGTCAACGGAGTCGCCGGCGGATCGGGCGTTGCAGGATCGCGCGGCGCTGCGGTTGTACGACATGGTGCAGCGGCTCACCTATCTGGTGGATGCGGCCACCGAGCTGCGGGACCAGGCGAGAGCACGGGCGGCGGGCCTTCCCGCGCGCGACCGCCTGGCGCGGCGTCTCAACGCCTATGCGGACACCCTCGAGGCGTTCCGCGTGAGCCTGGTGTCCACCAGCGCCGCCGGCCGGATGGCGGGTGAGGAGCGCCTGCGGGAGAAAGTGGTGGGCCTGTACGGCGCCGTGAACGGGTACGAAGGCCGGCCCACGGCTTCGCAGCTGGAGCAGGCGGAGATCCTGGCCGCGCGGCTGGACGCGACGGCCGGCCGGTTCGCCACGCTCACCGGCACCAGGCTGGATT
>DATECF010000344.1:0-10284 GCA_035287045.1 Gemmatimonadales bacterium
GACTCCGGCGTGTTCCTGATCAACTACTCCAACGCGACGACGCCGGCCACGCTCTACGCCGTGGCGTCACTCGACCAGCTAACCAATCGCTCCTCGTGGCGCCAGCTCACGGACGTCAATCCGCAGGTGCGCGGCTTCGCGCTGGGGGCCCAGGAAGAGATCACCTGGCGCTCCACCGACGGGCAGCAGGTGGGTGGCGTCCTGACGCTGCCGGTGGGATACCAGCGGGGCCAGCGATACCCGTTGATCGTGCAGATTCACGGCGGCCCCTCGGCGGCGGACATCAACGCGTTCAACGCCTCCATTCAGGTGTACGCCGGCGACGGCTACGCCGTGCTGCGGCCCAATTATCGGGGCTCCACCAACTACGGGGCGGCGTTCAACGACATCAACGGCAAGTACTTCCCGCAGGGCTTCGACGACATCATGGCCGGCGTGGACCACCTGATCGCCCAGGGGATCGTGGACGGCAACCGGATGGGCGCCATGGGCTGGAGCGCGGGCGGCCACTGGTCCAACTGGATCCTGACGCATACCGACCGGTTCAAGGCCATCAGCACCGGCGCCGGCGCGATGAACTGGATCTCGATGTACGCCCAGACCGACGGCCAGCGCCACCGGCATGAGTACTTCGGCGGCAAGCTGCCGTACGAGGATTTCGACGCCTACTGGGACCAGTCGCCGCTCAAGTACATCCTGAACGCCAAGACTCCCACCATGATCCACGTGGTGAAGGGCGACCCGCGGGTGCCGGCTCCCCAGTCGGCGGAGCTGTTCATGGCCCTGAAGCAGCTCGGCGTGCCGACCGAGTTCTTCATGTATCCCGGCGACAGCCATGGCATCCCCGACCCGCGGAACCGGATGGTCAAGGCGGTGGCCGAGAAGGCCTGGATGGACCACTACGTCCGGGGCCAGGGCGAGCGGTACGCCTGGGCGGACGTGCGCCGCGAGCTGCTGAAGACCCTCGAGCAGCCGGCCGAGGAGAAGCGCGCCGCCACGGGGGAGCCGCAGGGATCACGCTGAGGCCGTGAAGCGGCTCGGCAGGACCGCCGCGGTGGCGCTGGGCGCCGCCGCGGCGCTGTTCTTGATACTCACCATCCCGGCACCGGCACCCCGCGTGGCCGGGGCGCCGGCCGGCGCCCGAGCATTCGCCTGGAACCAGGACTCGTTGTGGGAGGCGCTGGAGTCGGCATTCGTCGCGGCCCGCGCCGCGGGATGCACGGATTCGGCTGGCGGACTGACGGGCCTGCGCGCCCCGCAACGGATGATCGAGCGGCTGCGTCGCGCGCCGCTTCCGCCCTCGGCGCCGTTGCTGGATTCGCTGGAACGCGGGTTCTTCGAGACGGCGCCGCTGGTCGCCGCCTGCCCCGTGGCGCTCGACGACTACGTCAGCCTCTACGCGCGCATGCGCGAAGCGATCAAGTGGCAGTCCCGGCACTGGGACGTCACCGCAACGGACTCGCGCGATCGGCTGTACCGATCCCTCTACGGCGGCCGGGCCGCCGTGGAGGAGGTCATGCTGCAGCATCCGGGGCGGATCGCCGCGATCCTCCGTGGGACGGACGAGCCCTCGGCGGCCCCGGCGGCGGTGGTGCACGGCGTGGAGCTGCATTCCGGCGATATCCTGGTGTCCCGCGGCGGATACCCCACGTCGGCGCTGATCGCCCGTGGCAATGACTACCCCGGGAACTTTTCCCACGTGGGGTTGGTGCACGTGGACGAACGGACCGGAGAGGCCTCGGTCATCGAGGCCCACATCGAGATCGGCGTCGCCATCGCCAGCTTCGACCAGTATCTCGCCGATAAGAAGCTCCGGCTGATGCTGCTTCGCCTGCGGGCCGACCTGCCCGCGGTGCGGCGTGATCCCCTACTGCCCCACCGGGCGGCCACCGCCATGTTGGCCCGGGCTCGGGCCGGCCACATCCCCTACGATTTCACGATGGACTACGCCGATCCCTCGCGGCTGTTCTGCTCGGAGGTCGCTTCGTCCGCCTACCATGACGTTGGCGTCGACCTCTGGATGGGCATCTCCACAATTTCCGCTGCCGGGTTGCGGCGCTGGCTGGCCTCCTTTGGCGTCCAGCATTTCGAGACCCAGGAGCCGTCGGACCTGGAGTACGACCCTCAGCTGGTGGTGGTGGCGGAGTGGCGGGATGGAGAATCGCTGTTTCAGGATCACATGGACAACGCGGTCACGGACGTGATGCTGGAGGGAGCCGAGCGTGGCGAAGCCCTCCGATTTCCCTGGTATACACTGCCGATGGCCCGGCTGGCCAAGGCGTACGGCTGGGGACTGGAGCTGGTGGGGCGCACCGGGCCGATACCCGAGGGCATGACCGCGGCCGCGGCGCTGCGCAACCAGGCGTATTCGGAGCGGCACCGCGCGGCGTCGGGCCGCGTGCGCGTGGAGGCCGAAGCTTGGGCGGCCGGCCGCGGTTATCGGCCGCCGTACTGGACACTGATCGAGCTGGCAAGGGCCGTCGGAGACGGCTCCCCGGGGCGGTAAGGTGCGGGCTCGACCGCGCAGCAAGCGCAGCGCAGCAAGCGACTGAACGCCCCGAGAATCGCGTGGCGATCGGCACATTCGCCTTCTTGCCGATCACCAACCTAAGCTACGCTCGGCGGGGCCCGGCAAGCAATTCCACGCGGGCTGGGGCTGGAAGCATGTCGTCTCGCGCGAACGCTGGCGGCCCCTTTCGCGGCCCCGTATACTTGGGTCCCTTCATTCCAGGCAGCCCCGTTGACCACGAGATACTCCTGCTTCGATGCCGTGCCGGCGGGACGGCCTTCGGCGCGCGCCGCCTATGAAAGCTGGCTCACCCGGCAAAGCCCCATCGGGAGCGTCCTCCCGCCCGCGGATCGGCCGCCGGCCCGCGACAGCTTCAGGATCGGCATCGCGGGAGGAGGCATGGCCGGCCTGTACGCCGGCCTGATCCTCAAGCTCATGGGCTTCGACATCCGCATCTTCGAGCTCAACGACCGGGTGGGCGGACGGGTGTACACCCACCGCTTCACCCAGGACCCCAACCAGTACTTCGAGGCCGGCGCCATGCGGCTGCCCCGGATTCCGGAGCAGCAGCTGGTGTTCGAGCTGATCGAGCTGGTCAACTCGATGGTGCCCCCGGCGCTCCAGGTCAACCTGATCCCCTACGTGTTGTACGATGCCGCGGGCAACAACCTGGTGTACATGAACGGCACCCGGCAGCCCAATGGTCAGACCATGACCATGAGCTACGCGGACGCCAATCCTGGCGCCCTGGGGTTCCCGCTGCCGGCGTCGGACCAGGGCAAGACCGCCTCTTCGCTGCTGGACGCGGAGCTGGGGCCCTTCCTCCAGGCGCTGGACAAGAATTTCCTAGATGGCTTCGCCCAGCTGCTGGCCTACGACAACTACTCCCTGTACACCTACCTCACCGCCTTCGGCGGCTGGACCGACGAGCTGGTGAACTACACCGAGGCGATGACCTCGCAGACCAACCAGTTCCACAACAGCCTGCCGGAGCTGGTCATCGAGAACATGGACTTTTCGACCGCCGGGTGGTTTACCATCGCCAACGGCATGGACCGCCTGCCCCAGGCCTGCGCCTCGATCATCGGGATGGAGAACATCACCCTGGGGGCCCGGGTACAGGCCCTGGAGCAGCTGGCCGACGGCCGGGTCGCCGTCCACTGGGACGGCGCCAGCACCCCGGACGTGTTCGACAAGGTCATCGCCGCGGTGCCCCCCGCGGTGCTCCGGATGTGGCAGACGCCGCAGTGGTCCGCGGACAAGACCCACGCCATCCGCGCCATGCATTACGAGCCGCTCTACAAGATCGGGATGCGGTTCCAGACCCGCTTCTGGGAGCAGGTGCCCGCGCCCTCGCACGGCGGCCAGTCCATCACCGACCTGCCGTCGCGCTGGTTCGTCTACCCCTCCTACGGCATCGGCGATTCCGGGCCCGGCGTCATGCTGCTGTATTCCTGGATGACCGACGGCGCGGCCTTCCTGCCCCAGCCGGAATCGGAGCGGGTGCGGATCGCGCTGCGCGACCTCCAGGCGGTGTACGGGCCGGCGGGCGTGGATGTCGCCGGCCAGTTCATCGAGTCGTTCGACGTCGCCTGGCCCACCATGTGGGCCACCGGCGACGCGATGTTCTTCCCCGGGCAGTTCGCCTCGCTGTTCAACATCGCGCGGGCCCCGGAAGGAAACATCTACTTCGCGGGCGAGCATCTGAGCGTCAATCACACCTGGATCGTGGGCGCCCTCGACTCCGCCTTGCTGGCGGTGCAGCAGCTCCTGGGCAGCGGCCAGGTGGAGCCCCCGCGCCCCAAGGGCGCCGGCCGCCGGGTGCCCCACCGCTTCGACTACTCCCCGTTGCACTCGGTCAAGCCGACGCCCGGACCCGCCCGGCGGCCCCAGCCGGGACCCCGGTCCCGGAACGGCGGCGTGCGCTGGCGCTTCGAATCGCTCTGAGTGGACCCATCCTCCGACCCCCGGCTCCCCGCGGCGGCTCCGTCCCAGGAACCCGATAGCTCGGCCCCGCTGGTCGCGCTCCTGAGCGACCGCTACCGGATCGAGCGGGAGCTTGGCGCCGGCGGCATGGCGGTGGTCTACCTGGCGGTGGACCTGCGCCACGACCGCCAGGTGGCGCTCAAGGCGTTCCGCCCCGAAGTGTCCGCGCGCCTGGGCGCGGAGCGGTTCCTGCACGAGATCCGGGTGACCGCGCGGCTCCAGCATCCCGGCATCCTGCCGCTGTTCGATTCGGGCGACAAGGCCGGCCTGCTGTACTACGTGATGCCGTTCGTGAACGGGGAAACCCTGCGGCAGCACCTGGCGCGGGAGCGCCAGCTCCCGGTGATGGAAGCGGTCCGGATCAGCCGCGAGGTGGCCTCCGCCCTGGACTACGCCCACCGCCAGGGCGTCATCCACCGCGACATCAAGCCCGAGAACATTCTGCTGCACGACGGCCGGCCGATGGTGGCCGACTTCGGCATCGCGCTGGCGCTGAGCGCCGCCGGCGGCGAGCGCCTGACCCAGACCGGCATGGCGCTGGGCACGCCCCAGTACATGAGCCCGGAGCAGGCCACCGCCGAGCGCGAGATTGACGCCCGCGCCGACGTCTACGCCTTGGGCTGCGTGCTCTACGAGATGCTAGCCGGCGAGCCACCCCACACCGGGCCCACGTTCCAGGCGATCATCGCGCGGGTGGTGGCCGGCCGGCCGCGGCCGGTGAGCGAGTGCCGGCCCTCGGTGCCGCCCTTCGTGGCCCGGTCGGTGGAAATCGCGCTGTCATCGCTCCCCGCCGACCGGTTCACGACGGCCAGGGAGTTCGCCGACGCGCTCGACCCCTCGGCGCCGCACCCGGAGGTCCAGGCGCCCGCGGCGGCTGCGACCCCTCGCTCGCGGCGACTGCGCCTCGACCTGATGGTGACCGGCGCGGCGCTCCTCGCCGTTGGCGGTGTGATCGGCTGGAGCGTGGCCCGGGGCCGCGCCCCGGATTCCGGCCTCGCGATGTCCTCGCGCCTGTCCATGCTGGCCTCCCAACCCGGCTCCGCCGGCACCACTCGGCAGATCGCCATCACGCCGGACGGATCCCGCGTGGTGTACCTGGCCACCGGCGTGGGCAGCGGATTGCGCCTGATGGTCCACCGGCTGGATCAGGCCGCTCCCCAGGCGATCCCCGGCGGCGACTTCGCCCAGAACATCCACATCACGCCGGACGGGAAGCGTATTCTTTTTAGCTCGTTCGGCGGCCCCCAGCGCAGCCTGCCGCTGGAAGGCGGCACGCCGGTGAGCGGCCCCTCCACCGTGTCCACTCCGTTCCTGGCGTGGGACGCCGGGGGCGCCGTCTGGTTTAACGATCCCACCACCGGCGCCCTGCTCCAGCGGCGGGACACCCTGACGTCGCCGGTGGAGGCCTTCCCGCGCGACTCCGCCAGCCAGCTCAGGATCCAGCAGGTCCTCCCCGACGGCCGGAGCGCGCTGGTGGTGCAGCTGGCCCCCGGCGCCAACAGCGGCCCGGCCCTGACGCTGGACCTCCGCACCGGGGCCCGCCGGCAGGTGCTCGACATTCCGGTGGTGGAAACCCGGTTCGCCGCCGGCTACCTGCTCTACGTCCGTCCCGACGCCTCGCTCCACGCGGTCCGGTTCGACGCGGCCCGGCTGGCGGCCTCTGGGACCCCGGTGCAGCTGGCGGACGACGTCTTCCTCTCGGGGACCGGCCTGGCGCAGTTCGCCGTGGCCCCGGTGGGCACCGTCGTCTACCTGCCGCGGGAGCCGCGCGAGCTGGTGCTCGTAAACCGGAGCGGGACCGTGCGCCTGGCAACCGGGCTGCGGCGGAGCTTCCATGCGCCGCAGTTCTCGCCGGACGGCCGGCGCATCGCGATGGACTTTCCCTCGGAAGACGGCCGGGATTGCTGGGTGCTCGATCTCGATCAGGGGACGCTGACTCGGGTGACGTTCGCCCGGGACGGGCACGACCCCGTGTGGACCCCGGACGGGCGCTCCATGACCTACACCTCGCAGCGGGGCGGCGCGCCCGGGGTCTATCGGGTGGCGCTGTCCGGCGGCGGGGACCCGGTCCCGCTGGTCTCCGCCAGCCAGCTGGCCTACACCGGCCGGTGGCAGCCGGGGGCGGAGCGGCTGGTGAGCGTGGCCAGCGAGCTGACGGCCCGCTCCGGCTACGACCTGGTGGCGACCTCGGCGGGGGGCGCCGGCCCGCTCAAGCCGCTGCTGGCCACGTCCTACGGCGAGGGCTGGCCGTCCATCTCGCCGGACGGCAAGTGGCTGGCGTACGTCTCCAACGCCTCGGGCCAGGCCGAGGTCTACGCGCGCCCGCTGGAGGGGGACGGCCCCCAGGTGCAGGTCTCGCTCGACGGCGGAAGCGAGCCGGTGTGGGCCAGGAGCGGGAGCGAGATTTTCTATCGGCGGGAACAGAGCGGCGGCGTGGTCATGATGGCGGCGGGCGTCAGCACCCAGGCGGGCATTCGCGTGCTGGGGAGGAGGGTCCTCTTTCCCGCGGAGGACTTCGACCCGGCGCAGCCGCATGCCAACTACGACGTGTCGCCGGACGGACAGACGTTCGTGATGATCCGGCGCAGCGCCGCGTCACGGCTGGTGGTGATCCAGAACTTTCCCCGCCTGATGCGGTGATGCTCCGCGCCGCGCGTGGGCGTGGGTACACCGGTCCTGGCTTGACGGCTTCTACTCCGGTCAGAGCGGATGTGAAGCCGGCGCGAATCTGATACCGTCACCCGATCGTCACCGGCTTGTCATGACTCGCACAGCCTGCCGCTAAACGATCCCCCGGCGCCTCTCATATGGTAGTGGTGGAGCCTCGCGAACCATCCACCTGTGAGGTGTGCCATGTTGACCACACTGATCGTCTCCAAGCCCGGAACCAACGGGGGGTGGCGCCGTCAGGCCCCTGGGTTGACCCTCTCCATGGCGGCACACGCCGCGGTGGTGTACGCCGCGGCCATGGCGACCATGCCCCGAGAGCCGGGCGGGCCTCCCGCCGCCGGCGACACGACCATCCTCTACGTCTCGCCGCAGGCCGGCAGACCGGTCGCGCCCTTGCCGCCTACGGACGCCGCGACGTTCCGGGTGCCGGTGCCGCCGGCCGGCATCCCCAGGTCCATCCCGCCGATTGATCTCACCCAGCCCCCGTTCGACCCACGGGATTACCCGGGAATCGGACCTGAACGGAGGCGGCCGCAGGTCGGCACAGGCTCGCTGGACCCAACCGCGGTGTTCCTCGGGTCAATGACTGACGAGCCGCCGGTCCGCGTTTCCTTCCCGCCACCCGAGTACCCGCGCGCGCTGCAGGAGGCGCGCATCGAGGGGATCGTGGTGCTCGAGGCGGTCATTGACACACTGGGGCACCCAGAGCCGGCGTCCATCAAGGTGCTCAGCTCGAGCAACCGCGCGTTCGAGGGAGCGGCAAGGGACGCGTTGCGCCGGGCCTTATACCGGCCGGGACGGGTGCAGGGCCAACGCGTTCGGGTGCTGGTCTACCAGCCTATCAAGTTCCAGGTTCCGAAGTGATGTACCCGATGGTGAGCGTCGCTAGTGGGCTCACTGCGCTCCGGCTACGACCTGGTGAGTCAGTGTGACCCACTGACCCGGGTGGTGAACTGCTATCTGATGGGCGTGAGCGCCACCGACCCGGTCCCGTTCGCGGGTGTGCCGCTCGTATTGCCGGGTGTCTCAGCAGTGGCCTCGTACCTCCCCGCGCGGCGGGCGATCATCATCGACCCGGTCCACCCGCTGCGCGACGAGTGATCGGCTACTGACGACGCGGTAGGGCCGGGACTGACTGGAGGTAGTTCCACAGGGCCTCCAGCTCCACGTCGGTCATCTTCTGGGCATACGCCGGCATGCCGCTCATCGGTGCCCGGAGGGCCGTCCCGTCCGGGCGCTTCGCTTCTCGCAGCGCCACCACGAACTGCTCGAAGGTCCAGCCGGCGAGTCCGGTGGCGTGGGGCGTGAGGTTCGCCGCGGGAGGCCACGACGGGTCGCCGCCCACGATAGGGCCGCCGGCGAGGTCCTGCGCATGGCACCCGGTGCAGATATTGGCCAGGTGGCGCCCGAACTCCACCGTCGCCGCCGCCGCGGGCGGGGAGACCAGGTGGAGCGCATCGTGCGGCTGAATCAGGTCGGCGGACAACGTCAACTTCCCCGTGGCCATGAGCAGCTTGCCCACCGGCCCGAAGGTGCGCGGGGGTATTTCGTGGTCCACCGCCGGCTGCGACGTCACGTACAGCACGATGTCGGACAGCTCCTGGTCCGACATCCCCGCGAATTCTCCGGAGGGCATGACCGCCGGCGTCCCGTCGCGACGGACCCCGTGGCGCACGATGCGGTCCCAGTCGGCGGGCTGGAAGTTCTCGGTTCGGCTTCCCTTCCCACTGGTGAGGTTGGGTCCGAACAGCCGGCCGATGGGCGGCGCGTCCACCATGACGCCGCCGCTGAAGTCGCGTCCATGGCACTCGATGCAGACGTACCGCGCCTCGACCAGATGCTGGCCCCGCTCCATGGCCTGCGCTCGCGCCTCGCGCGCGGCCGCCTCGGGCGTGAGGCGCCGGCGGCGCACCTCCTCCTCGCTCAACGGGAAGGGGATGGGGAAGTCCACCGTGTGCGTGGTGTAGGTTCTGGCGAGCCTGCGGTTTGCCGCGCTGCCCGCCCAGAGGTAGACGGCTCCCGCAGCCACCACCAGAACGACCAGGACGAGACCGAGAATCTGGAGGACCTTTTTCACGGGGGCGTTCCGGGCGTGAGGGTGCGGGAATGTACTGCCGGACCTGAGGATTCAAAAAGGGGCTTCCGCTGAAACCTCCACGCCGACAGACTGTACGGGTCACGAGGCAGCCGCTGACGCGATTCGACACCGGACCATCATCCTCACTCGCCCGCGAGGTGGACACGTGGACACAGCGAACGTCACAGCCCGACGTGCGGGGGCCGTCTACTTCGCGTTCATGATCGTCGCGATCGTCGGCGAGTTCCTGTTTCCCAGCTTCGTGGTTTCCGGCGACCCCGCGGCCACGGCCGCCCGCATCAGCGACGCCGAGCTGACCTACCGCGTCGGCGTCCTGCTCGGTTTCCTCACGCACGTGATCTTCCTGGTCCTGGTGGTCCTTCTCTACCGGCTGTTCCGGGACGTGGACCAGGCCCAGGCCCTGCTCATGGTGGTGTTCGTGTCCGTGGGCGTCGCCGTGGCCTTTGCCAACCTCCTGGTCCGGTTCGCGCCGCTGGTCCTGGGCGGCGGCGCCGAGTACCTGTCGGCGTTCTCCAAGCCGCAGCTGGACGCCCTGGCGCTGGCGTCGCTCTCGTTCCGCAGCAACGGCAACGCGATCCCCATGCTCTTCTGGGGTCTCTGGCTCTTCCCCTTCGGGATCCTGGTCATCAAGTCGGGCTTCCTGCCGCGCATCCTCGGCGTGCTCCTGCTGGTCGCGGGCGTCGGCTATCTCGCAAGCGGCGTCACCTTCGTGCTCCTGCCCGAGTACCGAACCGCGGTGTTCCGGTGGATGACGCCGCTGTATCTGGGAGAGGTGCCGATCATCTTCTGGCTTCTCGTCAAGGGAGCGGCGTGGAAGCGGGCCGCCGCAAGCGACTGAGACGGGAGGGGAAACGAAAGCGCGGGCCGAAGCCCGCGCTTGAGTTGCCCCTCCTGGGCTCGAACCAGGACTCTCCTGATCCAGAGTCAGGCGTGTTGCCAGTTACACCAAGGGGCAGTGTATGGAGCTGAGGGGGCTCGAACCCCTGACCTCCTGGGTGCGATCCAGGCGCTCTCCCAGCTG
>DATECF010000345.1:0-2611 GCA_035287045.1 Gemmatimonadales bacterium
GCGATGTTCAACATCGAGATGATCGGCAAGCCGTCGGCGCAGGGCCCCAACCATGCCTGGATCACGGGTTTCGAGCGATCCAGCCTTGGGACCATCCTCCAGGAGGCGGTAGCAGGGACGGAGTTCGTCTTCGATCCCGACCCCTACCCGCAAGAGAACCTGTTCTATCGTTCAGACAACGCGACGCTGGCGCGGTTGGGGGTGCCGGCGCACTCGTTCAGCACCACGCCCATCGACGTAGATCACGACTACCACCAGGTCTCGGACGAGGTCGGCACGCTCGATCTGGACCACATGACCAATACCATTCGCGCGATCGCCCGGGGCGCCGCACCCATCATTGCCGGCTCGGCTACGCCCACGCGGGTGGATACGGCCCAGGTGCGCCGACCGTCACGCTGAGGAGGTTGAGATATGAGCAGGCCCGGGGTTACTCGTAGCGCGTCCCTTGCCGTATTGCTCGCGGCGCTCTCCGCCGGCTGCGCCAGCAAGCGCATCATGGTCCCGCCGCGGCTCGATCTCCAGCCGCACGGCAGCGTGGGCCTGGTTACGTTCACCGTGGAGAATGCCAAGGGCCAGCTCCACGACTTCGCCACCCAGCGGTTCGCGGAAGAGGTGCTGGCGGCCCAGTCGGGGATCGAGCTGTTGGAGCTGGGCAACGCCGATTCCCTGGTACGCCGGGTAGGCGAGACGTCGTTCGGGCCCGCCTCGGCGCAGGCGCTGGGTGAGCAACGGGGCGTGCCGGCCGTGTTCGTGGGCCACCTCAAGGTCTCCAACGTCAAGCCCAGCGGTGGCATTATCGGCTTGCAGGTGCCGTTCGTGCAGGCGACCGTGACGGTCGATCTTCTGGTGCGGCTGATCTCCACCAGATCCGGCGGCACCCTGTGGCGATCCAGCGCCTCGGCCAGCCAGAAGGTGGGATCGGTGGCCATCGTGGGCGGCATCCCCGAGTTCTCGGCCAAAGACCCCAACGACGCGTACGGGGAGCTGGTGAACTCGCTGGTATGGACCGTCACGCACGACCTCCGGCCGACCTGGCGGAGGCAGTAGGCCGACTTCCGGCGGATCCGTCGGGCGGCTACTCGGCCCGCATCACGGAAATCGGATCCACCCTCAAGGCGCGCAGCGCCGGCAGCAGCGATCCGCCCAACGTCATCAGGAGCGCGAGCCCCACGGCTGTGGCGAAGGTGGCCGGGTCGCCCGGCGCCACCCCGAACAGCAGGGCGCTCATTGCGCGCCCCGCGGCGTAAGCGCCGAGCACGCCGGGCGCAATGCCCAGGGCGGCGAGCCGCATCCCGTCAGACATGATCATTCGCGCCACGCTCGCGGGCTCCGCACCCAGCGCCAGCCGGACGCCGATCTCCTGGGAGCGCTGCGACACGGAATAGGCCAGGAGGCCGTGGATGCCAACGCCCGCGAGCAGCAGCGCGATGGCCGCCAGCGCGCCGAGCACCCGGAGCTGAGCGCGCCGCGTGGCGGTTTCGCCGGCGACGACATCCTCCAGCGAGCGCACGTCGGAGATGGGCTGCTCGGGGTCCGCCGCGCGGACGATCTCGCGCACCGCCGGGAGCAGCGCGCCGGTCGCGCCGCCGTAGCGAATGACGAGGTCCTTGGGATCGTCATTGATGAAGGCCGTGTCGGGCACCTGTCCCGCCGCCGCGTACAGCTGAGGCTCGCTGGCGCGCTCCAAGCCGCGGACCCTGACGTCGCCCACGATACCCACGACCGTGCGGGTCCCCCCCCGACTCTCAAACGTTCGGCCGATGGGGTCTTCATTCGGCCAGAACCGCGAGGCGAACGATTCGCTGATGACCGCCACAGGCGTGCGCCCGCGGAGGTCGCCATCCTCGATGTCGCGCCCGCGGACCAGCGGAATCCCCATGGTACGGAAATACTGGGGCGTCACGAACCGGATGCTCACGACGTCGTCCCGGAATGCCGCCGACACCTCGCGACCCGGGATCACCACGCCCGTGATCCTGCCGGTCATCACCATGGGGAGGCCGGTGATGTAGGCCGCGGCCTGGACGCCGGGCAGGGCCCGCACGTCGGTCAGGACTCGATGGTAGAACTGCATCCGGCGTTGCGTGACGTCATACTTCGGCCTGGGCAGCGCCGTCTTCAGCGTCATCACGCGCTCGGGCACAAAACCCGGGTCGATGGATTGAATCCGCCACACCGCGCGGATCAAGAGACCCGACGTGATCAGCAGGAGGACGGACACGGCGATTTCCACCGTGACCAGAACATTCCGCAGTCGCTGTTTCTGCCCCCCGCCCGATCGCGTTCCCTCCCGCAATCCTCCGAAGCCGGTCCGGCCGCCAGCGCGGAGCGCCGGCAGCAAACCGAACCCGAGGCCGGTGAGGATGGCAAAGCCCATCGCGAGGGCCAGGATGCCGAGGTCGAGGCTGGGCACCTCGGCGAGGGGCAGCGTGCTCGGCACCAGGAGGGACAGGAGGGGAACGACCAGCGCGGCGAGGACGACCCCCGCGACACCGCCGGCCAGCGCCAGGGTCATGCTTTCGGTCACCATCTGCCGCACCAGGCGCTCCTTGCCGGCTCCCAGGGCCGCCCGCACGGCCAGCTCTCGCTCCCGCGCGCCCGCGCGGCT
>DATECF010000346.1:0-4731 GCA_035287045.1 Gemmatimonadales bacterium
CTCCCAGTCCCAGGTGCACCTGCGCGAGCATTACGGGGGAGACGTAGCCCCGCGCGGTGCGGCCGGCCAGGTCGGCGAGCAACCCCCGCGCCTGGTCCTCCTCGCCCGCCAGCGCCAGGCTCCAGGCGAGCGCCGAAGTAATCTCAGCGGTCCGACCCACGAGCGTCATCGCTTCCCGGAACGCCCCCTGGGCCTCGACGTCGCGCCCCAGCGCGGCGAGCGCCAGGCCGCCGAAATAGCGGGCCATGCCGAAACGCGGCTCGAGGCCGAGCACTTCATCGCACTCGGCGAGCGCACGGTCGTGGTCCCGCTCGAAGTAGGAGATCAGCGCCCGGCTCACCTTGGCCGACGCCGACAGGGGATCGAGCACCAGCGCGCGCTCCAGGTCCGCCCGCGCCTCCTTGAGCCGGCCCTGGGGCGCCAGGCAGTTGATGGCGCGCCAGTGCAGCGCAGTAGTGTACTGCGGGTTGAGCGCGATGGCGTGGCGGAACTCGCGGTCGGCGTCTTGCCAGTCCCAGCGGAAGATGGCCAGCGCGGCGGCCAGGGCGGTCCGCGCTTCCGCCAGGGCGGGGCCCAGCGCCACCGCCCGCTCCGCAGCCGCCTGCGCCCGGGGCGCCAGCTCGGCGGGCGGCATGATTCCGTAGATCCCCAGCGTCGTGCAACTGTCGGCCAGGCCGGCATGCGCCAGGGCGTAGTGCGGGTCGGCCACAGCGGAGCGCTCGAAGTGCGCCATGGCCTCGCGCAATCCCTCCTCGCTGCGCCGATTCCACGCGTGCCGGCCGCGCAGATATGCTTCGTATGCCTCGTAGCTGGTACCGGCAGCTTCGAAGCGGGGGACCGCGGCTCCCAGCAGTGCCGGGCGGAGCGCATCTACCACGGCGTGCGCGATGTCGTCTTGGACAGCAAACACGTCTTCCGCAGTCTTGTCGTAGCGCTCCGACCACAGTTGGAACCCCTTGGCGACGTCCACCAGCTGAGTCACCACCCGGAGGTGCTTTCCGGCACGGCGCACGCTGCCCTCCAACACCGCGCCAACGCCCAGGCGCCGGCCGATCTCGCGCACGTCGCCCGACCAGCCCTTGAACGCGAAGGCCGACGTCCGGGCGACCACCCGCAGGCCGTCCACCCGGCCAAGCGCGTGGGTCAACTCCTCGCTGAGGCCGTCGCTCAGGAACTCGTTCTCCGGGTCGCCGCCCACATTGGCGAACGGCAGGACCGCGATCGAGCGGGGGTCCGCGGCCTCCGGAGCCGCAACCCCGGCGCTGGCCGCGGCGGCGAGCGCCCGGGCTAGCTCGTGCGCCGTGGCGAACCGGTCGGCCGGGCTCTTCGCCAGACACCGCTCCAACACGTGCTCGACGCCCGGCGGCACGGTCTCCCGCAGCCGGCTCACCTTGGGCACCGGGTCCGCGAGCTTGGAGGCGGTGATCGCCAGGGCCGACGGCCCCGGGAACGGAGGGCTGCCGGCCAGCATCTCGTAGAGCGTGCAGCCCAGGCTGTAGAGGTCGCTGCGGCCGTCAACCAGGGCGTCGGCGTCGCACTGCTCGGGGCTCATGTAGGCGGGCGTGCCGACGATCAGGTCCGACGAAATGCCGCCGCCCACCTCCCGCATCACCGCCGCGATGCCGAAGTCGGCGACCATCGGCTCGCCGCTGGCCAGCATCACGTTTTCGGGCTTGATGTCCCGATGGACGATGCCACGCGCATGCGCGTAGGCGAGCCCGGCGGCGACGCCGCGGGCGATGTGGAGGGCCTCATCCAGCGGCAGCTGGCGCTCGCGGGTCAGCCGGTGCCGCAGCGACTCGCCTTCCACGAACGGCATGACGAAGAACAGCGTCCCGTTGGCTTCGCCCGAGTCGTAGACCGGCACGATGTTGGGATGGCTGAGCCGGGCGACGATCTGAATCTCGGCCAGCAGCAGCTCGGTGCCCAGCTCGACGCCGAGGCCCGGCTGCACCACCTTGATGGCGACGCGACGCTGGTGTTTGCGGTCGGTCGCCAAGTACACGATCGCCATCCCGCCCCGGCCAAGCTCGCGCTCGATGTCGTAGCGGTCCGCCAGCGCAGCTCGAAGCTGCTCCATCGGCCCCTCCCAGGGACCCAAACATGGCACCGGGCCGGCGCCGGGGGCCAGGAGCGCCTCTTGCGGCGCGGCCCACGGTCAACCAAGTTTGCCGCCCCCTCCCACCTCCCCCGAGGTTCCCGTGGACATGCCAATGCACCATGGCGCCATGGCTCACCGCGCCCGCGCGCGCTCGCGCCAGACCGCCAAGAAACCTCCGAAGGACATGATGTCGCTGTGGGCGCAGACCCCCGAGCAGCACGCGTTCGTGATGTGCGGGACCAAGACGCTGTTCCTGGCCCACCTCACCATGTTCCACATGGAAGAGCACTGTTACCAGCTGGTGATGCGCGCGCGACTGTCCGCCGAGGCCATGAAACAATACGTCGCGGACCGGAAGAAGTACCCCAACGCGTGCTACTTCCTGGGCAACATCCCGTCCGACGGGATGGAGGTCCCGGACTTCCAGACAGGCCGACGGGTGGCGTTCATCGGGGACGTATTCCGCGGCATCACGTTCCACGGGATTCCGAAATCCAAGCACTGGAAGGTGTGGCCCTGGGCCCACCAGCGGCCGGTCATCCACAACACGCTGGTCACCATCGAGCGGGTGGTGTACTTCCGCCACTTCGACTTCAACCTCGAGTACCCCAAGACCCTCACCTATCTGCTGTTCGGGGCGGGGGACGAGGCCTTCCTGGACCACTACCAGGTCAGGGAGCCGGACTTCGATCAGGTCCTGGCTCTGAAGAAGGCGCCCAAGTGGCTGCCCAAGCCGCTGCTGGAGTCCGGCCTGGACATCAACTTCCCGGGGACCCGCACCGTGCCGACTCCCTGCTCCAATCCCATCCGTCCCGGCCATCACGTGATCCACTACGGCGAGAAACGCAAGCGAACGATCGTGGTGGACCAGAACTACTGGTTCTGCACCAAGGTGGTGAACGCCGAGGATCCGTGCGCGCGGAGAGCACGATGAGGCCGACGCGATCCGGCCGGCGCGACCGCGCGGCATTCGCCCAGGCACTGGAGCGGCACCACCGGGCGACGCCACGCCATCAGGCGCTTGACCTGGAAGGTCCGGGCACCACGTCCCTGGCCGCCTGGTTCCTGGGACCCAAGGCTGAGAACCAACGGACGCTCCTGAACCTCGTGACGCAGGCGATCCGGACGCACGGCCAGGAGCGGCGTGACTATTACCCGGGCGACCCGGCCTGGGTCACGCCGCGGGTCAAGCAGTCGAAGGCCTACCGGGAGGGCCTCGCCAGCCTCGAGCAACACTTCCGGCGGCTGGTCGGGCGGCTGCGCGGTTCGGTGCCCTTCTACAGCTACCGCTACCAGGCGCACATGCTGTGGGATTTCACGCTGCCGAGCCTGGTGGGGTACATCGCCGCACTGCTCTACAACCAGAACAACGTGGCCGCGGAGGCCTCGCCGGTCACCACGCTGCTGGAGATGCAGGTCGGTAATGACCTCTGCGCCATGCTGGGCTACAAGGTGCCGCGCCGGCCGTCATCCGGCACCATCGTCCCCTGGGGTCACATCACCTGCGACGGCTCCATGGCGAACATCGAGAGCATGTGGGCCGCCCGCAACCTCAAGTTCTACGCGCTCGGATTGGCGCGCGCGCTCGCCGCCGAGCCCAGTCTCGCGGCGGGATGCAACATCACGGTACGCGGCCTCGACGGGACCGTGCGTCGGCTGCTGGACCTGGACCCCTGGGCGCTGCTCAACCTCGGCGCCGACGAGGTGCTCGCGCTCCCCGGGCGGCTGGCCTCTGAGTGCGGGATCGACTCGGCCGCGGTGGACGCGGCGATGCAGGACTACACGGTGCAGGGGTTGGGGATGGCCGGATTCCGCCGCCGCTTCCTGGGCGGCGCCACGCCCGAGCCCTGCGTCCTGGGCCCCGCCACCATGCACTACTCCTGGCCCAAGGCGGCCGCGTTGCTCGGCCTGGGCGAGATCAACCTGCACCGCATCCACGTGGACCTGGACGGGCGGCTGGAGCTGGCGCTGGTGCGCGAGCACCTAGAGCGGTCACTGGCAACCAAGCGGCCCGTGGTCATGGCGGTGGCGGTGCTCGGTAGCACCGAGGAGAGCGCCGTGGACCCGCTGGCGGACCTGGTCGCGCTGCGGAAGACCTACCGGGCGCGCGGCCTGAACTTCTACATCCACTGCGATGCGGCCTGGGGAGGGTACTTCGCCTCCCTCCTGCGTCGCCCCGCGGGCCGTGAACGGGTGGCCGGTGGCGACCACCACACCCGACACTTCGTCCCTGAGATGGCCCTCAGCCGCTACGTGACCCGCCAGCTCCAGGCGCTGCAGCACGCGGACTCCATCACGGTAGACCCGCACAAGGCGGGCTGCGTGCCGTATCCGGCCGGCGCCCTGTGTTACCGCAACTCGGCCATGCGCTCACTGGTGTCGCTGAAGGCGCCCGTGGTGTATCACGGTGGCGTGGATCCCACCGTCGGGGTCTACGGCGTCGAAGGCTCAAAGCCCGGCGCCGCGGCGGCGGCGGTCTACTTGAGCCACCGCGTGATCCGAGCGGACCGGAGCGGCTATGGCAGGCTCCTGGGGAAGTGCGCCTTCAACAGCGCACGCTTCTACGCCGCCCTGGTGACCCTGGCCACCGACGACGATCCCTTCATCGTGGTGCCCTTCCAGCGGCTGCC
>DATECF010000347.1:0-4329 GCA_035287045.1 Gemmatimonadales bacterium
CGCCGAGTACAGCCCCGTGCCCCCGGTCACGTTGGTGACGGCGGTGCCATCGGCGGCCATCACGAAGACCGCTTCCAGGCCGTCGCGCCCGCTTTCGAAGGCGATCATCTTGCCGTCCGCGGACCAATTGGGCCGTCCGTCTCCGGCCGGGTGCTGCGTGAGGTTGGTCAGTCCCGTGCCGTCCGCGTTCATCACATAGATCTCGGCGTTGCCGTCGCGATAACTCTCGAAGGCGATGCGCTTGCCGTCCGGCGAGACCGCCGGGAGGACGTCGTCCGCGGCCACCGACGTGAGCCGCGTCAGGCCGGTGCCATCGGCGCCGATGGTGTAGATCTCGTAGTTGGTATCCCAGCCGTGGAAGGTGATGATCCCCTTGGGCATGGGCGACCGGGCGGCGAGTACCGGCGCGACGTCTCCCTCAGGTGCGAGAGGCGCACTCTCGCAGCCGAGGGCCACGAGGGCCACAGCGGAGACAGCAACGCCTGTCTTGCGGAACATGGAGCCTCCTTGCGCGGTGCGCGGTTGGTGGATACTTGGGGCCGACCGGAGACACGGGCAGCACCCAGGAAGGGTGACGTTCAGGCTAGTCACGCCCCGTCACCCACCCGTCCCGCGCACTGTCGGCTATCCATCCTATCCTTCGTCAGTCGCACGTTCGGGCCGGCCACCCGTGCCCGGTGGAGACGGCACGTCGCGTGGTAGGCGTGTCCCCCGGATGAGGTAAAATCTTATGTGGTAATCGGTTAACGATGCTGGAGGGAGCTGCGGAGTTAAATGGCCGGGCGAGGGGGCCTCAGCGCACCCGAGCGGTTCCCCCGGAATTCCGGATGGTGCGGATCAGGGATTCGACTTTGGTAGAGGGCACCAGGGCGAGGTCGGCGTGAAGCCGCCGAGCGTATTCGCGGTAGAGCGACTCGGCGGCGGCACGATAGCCCAGGTGCCGGTAGAGCATGAGTGACCGGGAGAGCACCGCCTCATCCAGCGGTGTCAGACCAGCCGCGCGCCGGGCCCACCGCACGGCGGAGCTGGGATTCCCATCCGCGGCGGCGCGTTCAGCCAAGCCGCACGCCGCGCGGGCCGCCTGGTCACGGTAGCCGGACCGTTCCCGGTCCAACCAGTCCTGGAATTCCACCGACGCGCTGCGGACGCTCAGGCCCCCCAGCAGATCGCCGCGGTAGAGCTGGACCGCACGGGCGAGGTCGCACTCGGCGATGGCCTCGTCGAACGCGACGGCGTCGCACCATACGGTCCCGGGCACGACTCCGACGTCGTGTGCGCCGCGCACCGCAATCATCGGACCCAGCTCGCGCCGTAGCTCGTAGAGCGCCTGACGCAGACCGTGGCGGGCCCGCGCGTCTCGCAGTTCGGGCCAGAACAGTGCCAGCAGGTGGTCCCGTCGGTGAAACCCGCGGGGCCGCGCCACCAGCAGGTACGTCAGTAGCGCGAGCCGCTTGGGACGTTCCAGGAGCCGCGGAACGTCGTCGCTCGTTCTTCGCACCAGCTCCGTGCTTCCCAAGACCCGGTACTGGATCACGCGCGGCCACCGCCGTAGGACGAGAAAGGGAGGGCTTATAGTGACGCGGTCGAGGGCGGAACGCAAGAATCCGGGCCGCCGCGGGGATTCCTACCGAGGCTGGAGCCGCTCCAGCTCGGCCAGCATGGCTCGTCCGTCGGGGTTCTGGGGATCGAATGCCAGGCCCCACTCCACCTGGGTCTTCGCCTGCGCGACCTGCCCCTGCAGTGCGAACACGCGGGCGAGGTTGAAGTGGGCCGGTGCCAGGCTGGCGTTCGCCGCAATGGCCCGCCGGTACAGCTCGGTCGCCCGACCGGCATTCCCCTGCCGGAAGGCGAGGTTCCCCAGATTGAGGAGTGCCACGGCCTCACGGGGGTTCACGACCAGCGCCTGCTCGTAGGCCGTGCGGGCGCCGACCATGTCGTTCAGGGCCTCGAGCGACAGTCCAAGATTGACCAAGGTGAGCGGCTGGCGTGGATCGAGGCTCAGGCTCTTCCGGTAGGTCGCCGCCGCCTCAGGCCAATTCCCCGCCCCGGCGTACGCCAGTCCCAGGTTGGCCATCACCGCCGGATCGTCCGGAGCCACCTCCAGCGCCCGCTGGTAGGCCGTGACCGCCGTCCGGACGTCCCCGCGCTCCCTCCAGGTGTCGGCCAGGAAGGCCAGAGCGACCTTCCAGCGGTCCCGGATGAGCGATTCCCGGTCGCCCAGTGCGCCCAGCGCGTTCGCCAGGAAGCGCCGGACGCCGCGCCGGTCGCCGGCCATGAGGTGGAGCGTCGCGAGGGCCAATGCCTGAACGTCCAGATCCTCACTCAGGGCGAGTCGCTCCAGGCGGCGTACGGCCTCGCGATCCAGCCGGTCCATGTCGGGTCGGAGGTGACGCTCCCACAACGCGCCCAGCGCCTGCACCTGCGCCATGGGGTGGTGCAGGTCCGGCCGGAGCAGCTGCGCCACCGCCGCGCTCAGTGTTGCGGTATCGCTGAGCCCGGCCACGGCTGCCACCAGGGGGGAATGCGGCTTGAATCTGCCCCACCATGAGCGGGCCGCTTGGTCCAGCCGCTCCACCGACTGATCGCGGTGACACTGGCGGCAGGCACTCTCCAGCCCCAGGCCCGCGTCGAAGGCGGGCCGAGGAATCGGGATCGTATGGTCCGACCGCGCGAACCCGAGCGCGTTGCCCAGCTCCGGGTGCTGGAGGTACGGCATGTGACACGCCACGCACCGGCTTCCTGAAGAGCCCGCCGGATGATGCGTGTGCGCGGCGACGTCTCCGGCCTTGCTGGCGTGACAGCCGGTGCATTGACCGTCGGCGAACCGGTCCGACAGCGGCCGTGCCCAGACGTCTCGGTATTCCTGGCTGTGGGGATCGTGACAATCGACACAGGTCATCGAGCCGCTGAGGTAGCAGTCGCTGAACCGGTGGTTCTGCTGGTATGCGAACGTGCGTACCCGCCCGTCCGGGAACCAGGGTTTGTCGCCCAGCGCGGCCAGTCCAAGCGAGTAGTGCGCCTCCAGGTCTTTCCCCGGCAAATAGCCGGTGCGCAGCACGTCCTTCACCGCATGACACTGGAAGCAGACGGCAAGCGACTGGTCCTTGGTGAGTGTGACCAGCGACCGCATACCGATGTCCGCCGCGGCCTCCAGCCCACCGGAGCGCACCAACTCCACGTGACGACGGCCAGGTCCATGACAGGACTCGCAGTTGATGCGGAGGTCCTTGTACCTCGTCTCGTAGGGCCTGACGCTCGTGTCCGGCCGAAGCTCGATCTGGCTCCCGTGGCATTCCTGGCAGTTGGAGAAACGCGAGTCCGTACCGAGGACCCGTTGCGGCGGCCAGTCCACGCAGGCCTCGAGCGGGATATCCGGCGTGATCGGAATCCAGCCCTCATCCCTCCGGCCGTTGGTATTGCAGAACCACACGCCCTCCCGCCGAATGAAATCGAACGGCAGGAAGCGGACGGTGCCGTCGGGGAAGTCCGCCACAAACCCCTGCGTGCCCCCGCCCACCATGTGCCCGCCGCCGATCACGCCGGCCACTGGGAGCACCACGTCCGGCCGGCCCGGTTGTGACACGGCGAACTGATACCGCCCGCTTCCCGCTACGCGCGGCGTCACCGTGGCATCCCGGAAGCGGATGGGCACACCGTTGAACCGCGCGATGACGATCTCTCGGCTTGGGACCCCACCGGCGCGGCCGTGCGTGGACGTCCGCCACACCCGATACTGCGCCTGGTGACACTCGCCACAGGCCTCGGCGCCCAGGAAGTCGTCCCATGGGACCGCCGGCTCCGCCGCCACCGACCGCGGGAGCGGAAGGACGATGGGCGCCGTCCGCCACCGCCACACCAGCAATCCGCCGGCCACGATCGCGGCGGCGGCGGCCGGCCAGAGGATGCGCTTCATTGCCGGCTCCACGAGGGTCCGCCACATCGGCACAGCTGCCGCATGTACCGCACCAGGCTCCAGATCTGGTCGCGGCTCAGCGTCTCGCCCCAGGCCGGCATCGCGTGGCTCTTGTTGAGGATGTAGCCGCCCGAGAAGACGCCGTCGAACAGCGTGTCATCCGGCCGCGTGGACATGTATGCGCTATCGGCGTGCGCCGTTGGCCGCACCGCGAGATTGCCGGCGTTGAACCCATCCCCTGCCCCCGAGGCGCCATGGCACGCGGCGCACAGGCTCTGGTACAACGCGCCGGCGTCTCCGATGCCGCTCAGGCGCGCGGAATCGCCGGATATCGCTGGGTCGGCGGGAGCGGCGCGGGCGCTGCCGCTCTCCGCCAGGTAACTCGCCACCAACAGCGCCCACTCTGGGGGCATGGG